>JAYRND010000249.1:0-3453 GCA_041904885.1 Burkholderiales bacterium | reverse complement strand
GGCGCCCACGTCATCGAGCAGCCGCAGAACCAGGCGGAGGCGTGGCTCGTCGAGACCGTGCGCCGGCTCGCGACGAAGGCGGGGATCGGCATGCCCGAGGTCGCCATCTACGAAGGCGACCCGAACGCGTTCGCCACCGGCGCCTTCCGCGATTCGGCGCTGGTCGCGGTATCCACCGGGCTGCTGCAGTCGATGTCGCGCGAGGAGGTCGAGGCCGTGCTTGGCCACGAGATCGGCCACGTCGCCAACGGCGACATGGTCACGCTCACCCTGATTCAGGGCGTGGTCAACACGTTCGTGATCTTCCTGTCGCGCATCATCGGCTACGTCGTGGACCGCGTCATCCTGAAGAACGATCGCGGCCAGGGCATCGGCTTCTACGCCACGGTGATGGTGTCGCAGATCGTGCTGGGCCTGTTCGCCTCGCTGATCGTGGCCTGGTTCTCGCGCCAGCGCGAATTCCGCGCCGACGCGGCCTCGGCCGGCCTGCTCGGCTCGCCCGGACCGATGATCAGCGCGCTGGGCCGCCTGGGCAGCATGCAATCGGGCGCACTGCCGGCCAACATGGCTGCTTCTGGCATCGGGCCCAGCCCCAGCAACTGGGGCGCGCTCTTCTCCACCCACCCGCCGATCGAGCAGCGCATCGCCGCCCTGCAGGGCCGCTGAAGCAGAAAAAGGGGCTTGGTTGAAGCCCCTTTTTTATTTCGTACTGCTGACCGTCCTCAGCCACGCGGGGTTCGTCGGCAGCCGGATCACGATGTCGCTGGCCGCGATCGGCCAGGGCGCCTCGCCGCTGCAGGTCGGGATCCTGATGTCCCTCTACGCGCTGGTGCCGATGGTCATGGCGGTGCAGGCCGGCCGCATGATCGACCGCGCCGGCGCCTTCCTGCCGGTCGCCATCGGCGGCGCGGTGATGACGTTGGCGGTGGCCGCGCCCTACGCGTCGCACGCGCTGCCGCTGCTTTTCGCCTCGGCCACGGTGGCCGGCACGGCGTTCATGGTCCAGCACATCGCGCTCAACCACGTGATCGGCAACCTCGGCGACCCGGCGCGGCGGCCGGTGAACTTCAGCTGGTTCGCGCTCGGCTACTCGGTGAGCGGCTTCCTCGGGCCGCTGCTCGCCGGCTTCGCCATCGACCTCGCCGGCCACGACGCGGCCTTCCTGCTGCTCGCGCTGCCTCCGGCCGCCGGCACCGTGCTGCTGCTGGTCCGGCGCGGCGTGCCGGCCGCGGCGCACCGTCCCGAGGCGGGCGGCCGCAGCGTTGCCGACCTCCTGCGCAATCCCCGCCTGCTGCCGGTATTCCTGTTCAGCGGCCTGCTCGCCTCCGGCTGGGACCTCTACACCTTCGTGATTCCGATCTACGGCACCCAGATCGGCCTCTCGGCCACCTCCATCGGCGTGGTCATGGCCACCTTCGCGCTCGCGACTTTCGCCGTGCGCCTGGCCATGCCCTCGATGGCGCGCCGGCTGCAGCCCTGGGCAGTGATCGGCACGGCACTGGCGGTGGCGGGCGTCGCCTACGCGCTGTTCCCGCTCGCCCGGGAGGCGCCGCTGCTGATGGCGCTGTCCTTCCTGCTGGGACTGGGCCTGGGCTGCGCGCAGCCGATGGTCATGGCTGTGCTGTATTCCGCTTCGCCTCCCGGGCGTCAGGGCGAGGCGGTGGGCGTGCGCACCACCATGCTCAACGCCAGCTCGACCTTCATGCCGCTCGCCTTCGGCGCGCTCGGCGCGGCGGTCGGCATGGCGCCCGTGTTCTGGCTCGTGGCGGCTACCTTGCTCGCCGGAGGATGGCTGGCGCAGCGTCGGCGGTAAAATTCTCTCCATGCGCCGCGCCTCCCTCACACAGTTCCTCATCGAGCGCCAGCGCTCCGGGAAGATCAACGCCGACCTGCGCCTGCTGATCGAGACCATCGCCCGCGCCTGCAAGGCGATCAGCACGCGCGTCAACAAGGGGCCGCTGGGCGGCGGCCACGGCAACGCCGGCACCGAAAACGTGCAGGGCGAGCTGCAGAAGAACCTCGACCTGATGTCGAACGAGATCCTGCTCGAGGCCAACGAATGGGGCGGCAACCTCGCGGCGCTGGTCTCCGAGGAAATGGAGGACGTGAAGCCCACGCCCACGCACTATCCGCGCGGCGAGTACCTGCTGCTCTTCGACCCGCTCGACGGCTCCTCGAACATCGACGTCAACATCTCGGTCGGCACCATCTTCTCGGTGCTGCGCTGCCCGGCGGGCGTGGCGGTTCCCGACGAGAAATGCTTCCTGCAGCCGGGGCGCGAGCAGGTCGCGGCCGGCTTCGCGGTCTACGGCCCGACCACGCAGCTGGTGATCACCGTGGGCGACGGCGCGTACGGATTTACGCTCGACCGCGAAACGTATACGTTTGTTTTAACCCAGAGCAAAATTCGGATTCCCGAGGACACGGCCGAGTTCGCCATCAACGCGTCGAACATGCGCCGCTGGGAGCCCCCGGTAAAGCGCTACATCGACGAATGCCTCGCCGGCAAGGACGGGCCGCGCGGCAAGGATTTCAACATGCGCTGGGTCGCCTCGATGGTGGCCGACGTGTTCCGCGTGCTCTCGCGCGGCGGCATCTTCATGTACCCGCGGGACTCCAAGAACCGCGACGGGCGTCTGCGCCTGATGTACGAGGCGAACCCGATGGCTTTCATCGTCGAGCAGGCCGGCGGCGCCGCCACCGACGGCAGCACGCGCATCCTCGACATCCAGCCGCAGAAGCTGCACCAGCGCGTCGCGGTCGTCCTCGGCTCGAAAAACGAGGTCGAGGTCGTCCGCAATTACCACCCCTAGCCCGCGGACGCGGCTAGCCGCCCTCCCGCGCCATGCGGCAGGTGCGCCCATCCACATGGAACGTGTGCATGAAGCTCGCGTAGGGCGCACCGCCGACGTGGGGCAGCGGAACCCACCACAGGAACCAGTCGCCGTAGCTGGCCTCCAGCCGCGCCGGCACGTCGCGGAGCTCGCACCGGCCAAAGCGCAGCCGGGCGCGGACCACCGACGGGGCCACTTCGGCGAGCCAGCGCGACTGGCGCCCAAAGCACTCCTGCCAGACTTGGCGCGCCTGGGCGCCCTGCGGCGCTGCCTGCTCCTGTGCATGGCAGTCGTACGGCGCAGGCGCCGTGACGTGGAACGCTCCATAGCGCCCGTCCGCCGTGAGCGTCATCACCCTGCCGCCGGCAGCGTCGAGCAGGTCGACCACGCCTTCCTTCACCGGCTCGCCGAACGGTCCCCTCGACCGGTCCTGGAGGGAGATGTAAAGGCTGCCGTGCGTGCTCGCGTGCCAGTAGCCGTACGCGAGCGCCGCACCCATGAGCAGCGCAAAGAATGTTGCAGACCAAAGCAGCGGTCGAACCCGCATGGCCGACCCAAATGAAAAGGGCCGGAGGATCGCCCCGGCCCCTTTTCCCGGCAGAGTTGGTTACTTGAGGTG
>JAYRND010000248.1:0-3719 GCA_041904885.1 Burkholderiales bacterium | reverse complement strand
GGTCGCCGACCAGGCCTCCGGCCTCCTGGATCATCAGGGCGCCCGCGGCCATGTCCCACGGCGAGAGTCCCATCTCCCAGAAGGCATCCAGGCGGCTCGCCGCGACATAGGCGAGGTCGAGCGCGGCCGCGCCCGCGCGCCGGATGCCGGCGGTGCCCTGCATCAGTGCCTTCATCTGCCGGAGGTAGAGGTCGGATCGCGCCATTTCCTTGAACGGAAAGCCGGTGCCGACCAGCGCCTCGCCCAGCTGCGCGCACTTGCCGACGCGGATGCGCCGGTCGTCGAGGAACGCGCCGCTGCCCTTCGAGGCGGTGAACAGCTCGTTGCGCGTGGGGTCGTAGATCACGCCGTGCGCCGTCGCGCCGCGGTGCTGGACGGCGATCGACACGCAATACTGCGGGAAACCGTGGATGAAATTGGTGGTGCCGTCCAGCGGGTCGATGATCCAGCAGTACTCGGCCTTCGCGCCCGGGATATCGCCGGATTCCTCGGCGAGGAAGGCGTGGTCGGGGTAAGCCTGGCGGACGACGTCGATGACCGCCGCCTCGGCGGCCCGGTCCACCTGCGTCACGAAGTCGTTCGCCCGCTTGGCGCGGACGTCGAGCTGCGTGCGGTCGAGCGAGGCGCGGTTGATGATCGACCCGGCTTTACGCGCCGCCCGGACCGCGATGTTGAGCAGGGGATGCATGGGCCGCGTATTCTAGTATGCGCAATGCAGGGCATCCGCATCGTTCTCTGCCGTCCCAGCCATCCGGGCAACATCGGCGCCGCAGCGCGCGCGATGAAGACGATGGGGCTGGGCGACCTGCGCCTGGTGGCGCCGGAGAAGTTCCCGGCGCCGGAAGCGCAGTGGATGGCGACGCACGCGCAGGACGTGCTGCAGGGGGCGAAAATCCACGCCAGCCTCGGCGACGCCATCGCCGACTGCGTGTCGGCGTTCGCCCTCTCCGCGCGGACACGGGAATGGTCGACGCAGGTCCTGGATGCGCGCGCCGCCGCCGCGCGCGCCGCGCGGCTCGATGGCCCGGTGGCGTTCGTGTTCGGCAATGAGCAGGCGGGCCTGACCAACGACGAAATCCTCGCCTGCCAGTACCTGGTGCACATCCCGTCGGATCCGGAGTACAGCTCGCTGAACCTTGCGCAGGCGGTGCAGGTGGTGGCGTATGAACTGCGGATGACGTCGAACCCCGAAGTGGAGAAATTCAGGAAGGAGAAGGCGGCGACGGTCCGGGACCTGGAAGGCCTGTACTCCCACCTGGAACAAGCTGCCGTCGACAGCGAATTCTTCGACCCCGCCTCCGGCTCGAAGCTGCCGACGCGCCTGCGCCGGCTGTTCTCGCGCGTCCCGGACCTGGAGCGCGAGGAGGTCAATATCCTCCGCGGCCTGCTGAACGCCCTGCAGGCAAAGCGGAGGAAATAGTGGAGAAATTTACTCGGGCAAGCTAAAATGCCGTTCATGTTCAAGCAGCTACGCGAAGACGTGGCGAGCGTGATGGAGCGCGATCCTGCGGCGCGCTCGGCGTGGGAGGTGCTTACCTGCTATCCCGGCCTGCATGCCATCTGGATCCACCGCATTGCGCACTGGTGCTGGACGCACGGGCTGCGCTGGGCGGGGCGGCTCTCCTCGCACGTCGGCCGCTGGCTTACCGGCATCGAGATCCATCCCGGCGCGGTGGTCGGACGGCGCGTATTTATCGACCACGGCATGGGCGTGGTGGTCGGCGAAACCGCCGAGATCGGCGACGACTGCACCATCTATCAGGGCGTGACGCTGGGCGGGACCTCGCTCTACCGGGGCACGAAGCGGCACCCGACGCTGGGCAGCGGAGTGGTGGTCAGCGCAGGCGCAAAGGTGCTCGGCGGCTTCACCGTTGGCGACGGCGCGAAGATCGGCTCGAACGCGGTCGTCATCAAGGAAGTGCCGCCGGGGGTCACGGTGGTTGGCGTGCCCGGCCGGATCGTCGAAGGCAGCGCGAAGCGGGAGGAAAAGTCGGCGTTCGCCGCTTACGGCGTCGTGCCCGGCCAGGAGGACCCCTACCTGAAGACCCTGCAGTCGCTGGTCGAGCATGCGCAGGAGCTGGAGCAGACCCTTTCCGTGCTCACCGAAAAGGTGCGGCGCATGGAGCAGGCCCTTTCCGAGGCCCCCAAGCAGGACTCCTTGAGGGCAATCAAGTAATTGATCGGTAAAGCATAAGATACTTGATCTGGGTGGTCGGGATTTGCTATACTTGACCAATCGAATCGGGTATAGAAAAGACCACGAGAAAGGCTCAGGAACTCCCATGAGACTCACGACCAAAGGCAGGTTCGCGGTGACCGCGATGGTGGACTTGTCGATGCGCCAGACGCGCGGACCGGTGACGCTTGCCGCCATCAGCGAGCGCCAGCACATTTCGCTTTCCTACCTCGAGCAGCTGTTCGGCAAGCTTCGCCGCGCCAAGCTCGTCAACAGCGTGCGCGGCCCGGGCGGCGGCTATTGCCTGGCCAAGGCGACCGGCGCCATCAGCGTGGCCGAGATCATTGCCGCGGTCGACGAGCCGATCGATGCCACCCAGTGCGGCGGCAAGGAGAACTGCCTGGACGACCGGCGCTGCGTGACGCACGACCTGTGGGCCACGCTGAACGAGAAGATGAACGACTACCTGAGCTCGGTGTCGCTTGCCGACGTGGTGGCGCACCAGCAGGGCAAGCCGGTGCAGGTGATCAAGGATTTCCGCGGCCGCGAGGCGGCGGCGCAGGGATCGTCCGAGCGCCCGGCGGAGAAGGTGGCGGCCTGATGAGCGCCGCGCCCAAGCTGCCGATCTACCTCGACTACTCGGCGACGACGCCGGTCGACCCGCGCGTCGCGCAGAAGATGATCCCCTACCTGACCGAGCATTTCGGCAACCCGGCGAGCCGCTCGCACGCGTTCGGCTGGAAGGCGGAGGAGGCAGTCGAGGAGGCGCGCGAGCAGGTGGCGGCGCTGGTGCGTTGCGACGCGAAGGACCTGGTCTGGACCTCCGGCGCCACCGAATCCATCAACCTCGCGCTGAAAGGCGCGGCCGAGTTCTACAAGACGAAGGGCAAGCACCTGGTCACGGTGAAGACCGAGCACAAGGCGACGCTGGACTCGATGCGCGAGCTCGAGCGCCGGGGCTTCGAGGTCACCTACCTCGACGTGGGCGCCGACGGGCTGATCGACCTCAACCAGCTCGAGGGCGCGCTGCGCAAGGACACGATCCTGGTCTCGGTGATGTTCGTGAACAACGAGATCGGCGTGATCCAGGACATTCCCGCGATCGGGGAGCTGTGCCGCTCGCGCGGCATCCTGTTCCACGTCGACTCCGCCCAGGCCACCGGCAAGTGCGAGATCGACCTGCAGGCGCTGAAAGTGGACCTGATGTCCTTCTCCGCGCACAAGACCTACGGCCCGAAGGGCGTGGGCGCGCTGTTTGTGAGACGAAAACCCCGCGTTCGGCTGGAGGCGCAGATCCACGGCGGCGGGCACGAGCGCGGCCTGCGCTCAGGCACCCTGGCGACGCACCAGATCGTAGGGATGGGCGAGGCCTTCCGGCTCGCGCGGCTGGAGATGGCCGCCGAGAACGAGCGCATCCGGGCGCTGCGCGACCGCCTGCTCGCCGGCGTGCAGCGCATGGAGGAAGTGTTCGTCAACGGCCACCTCGAGCGCCGCGTGCCGCATAACCTCAACGTCAGCTTCAATTTCGTCGAGGGCGAGTCGC
>JAYRND010000247.1:0-13371 GCA_041904885.1 Burkholderiales bacterium | reverse complement strand
GAGAAGGCCGGCATGGTGAAGGTCGCTTACCTGCGCATAGGCGAGAACGTGCTGTCGCTGGTGCAGTCGCTCGAGCCGGACGGCTTCATCAACCGGCACATCGAAAGGCACGGCGAGGGACTGCACCACCTGGGCCTCGAGGTGGACGACCTCGCGGGTTTCGTGAAGGACGCGGAGGCGAAGGGTTACGTGATTCCGCTGCGCGACGAATTCTCGAACCGCAGCGAGGTCGTCCTGCGCCCGCGGGACGCCGCCGGCGTGGTGCTGCAGGTATTGCAGTGGACGGATGGCGCCGCAGACACTGTGGAAGCGCGCATCGAGCGCATCCGCGCGCTGAAGAATCGGGACTGAGCGCCCGGTTTCGACCCGCAGCGGACATTCCGCTAAGGCTGCATTGAGGTAGGAAATCATGAACAAAGTGACGGTCTACTGCTGGACGATCTGGGACTCAATCGCTGGCCGCACCAGACCCGGACGGCGAAAAGGGACAGCTGAAGCAATCAAACTTGCGCAGGGCAAAATACAAGAAGACACGGCCGAGGAAATTGATGAATCTCTCCTCGACGAGAATGGTTTCGTTAGGGGCTAGATGGCGCGTTGGAATTTGGATCTGTTGTCGAACGTGGTCGAGGTGCGATCTATGATGATCATCCGGTCGTTTGCTGGCCTGATATTTGCACTCTTAAGCTTCCTAGCAAGTTCGGCAGAGATGCCGTCGCCGGATGGCGTTTGGCTACGCGATTCGATTGAAGCATTCAATCGCATCGGCACGGGCGGAACTCAAGACGATTTAGTGAAAGGAATGGCGATTGCGGGATGGATTGGAGGTGTCATCGCGACGCAACGCGATACGACCTCGCGTATGCAGATCACCATGGGTTTTTTCGCATACTCATACAGAGAGTTCACGCAGAAGAAAGATGAAAAGAATGCCGCGCTAGTTCGGCAGCTATACAGCAACGCTCGCATGTACGCCCCCAAATTCAATATCCCAAGCAACGTACAGATTCAACAGATCATGGCGGTGGTACTAAAGTACCTAAACGCCCATCCAGAGAAGTGGCAATACAGCGCGATCTCGCTAACGAACGAAGCTCTAGCCGAGGCGTTTCCGGAGCCTATTCTCACGCAAGAGCTTAAGTAACGCTTGAGGTTTCTGTGCGTGACGCCTAACGCTCCGTTCCAGCCGTCTGCTATTGGCCGCTAGCCGACGTTCAACGAATAGCGATTTTCTTCTTCATTTTCGGACCAAGACAACTGAGAGGTTGTTCGCGGGCATTTCCGCCACTTCCGCCAGCGCGAATTCTCGCTCTTCGGCTTCGGCGATGACGGCTTGCAGGTCGCGAACGCCCCAGGCCGGATTGCGTGCGCGCAGGTCCTCGTCGAATTCGGCGTTGCTGGGCGCGGTGTGGCGGCCGTCGCGCTGGTAGGGGCCATAGAGGAAAAGGATCCCGCCCGGAGGCAGGAGCGCGCCTGCGCCGCGCATCAGGCCGCACGTCGCTGCCCAGGGCGAGATGTGGATCATGTTGATGCATACGACCGCGCAGAGGTCGCTTGCCGCAGCGGAGGGCAGTGGCCAGGGATCGGCCGTCACGTCCAGATCGAGCGGCGGCCGCAGGTTCGGGAGGCGCGCGGCGGCGGCGTGCGCAGCGATGCTTTTGCGCGCGGCGGAATTCGGATCGGTCGGCTGGAAGGCGAGCGCGGGCAGGGCGGCTGCGAAATGCACCGCGTGCTCGCCGGTTCCGCTCGCGATCTCGAGCACGGTGCCCGCGCCAGGAAGGTGCCGGCGCAGCACCTCCAGGATGGCGGCGCGGTTACGCAGCGCGGAAGGCGCGGATCGGGCGTGCGGCATGTCCCATGGTAGCCGCGCCCGGCGCGCGGCTCAGTGCCCGATGCCGAGCGCGCCGCCGCCGTCCACCAGCAGGTCGACGCCGGTAATGAAGTTGGCCTCGTCCGAGGCAAGGAAGAGCGCCGCATTCGCGACGTCCCACGCGGTACCCATCTTGTGGCGCAGCGGTACGCGCGCGTCGCGCATGGCGGCGATCTCCGCGCGCGGCTTGCCCAGCTTGCGGGCGCGGGTGTCGACCGCCATGGGAGTGTCCATGAGGCCGGGCAGGATCACGTTGCAGCGCACGCCATGGGCGGCGTTCTCGATCGCCACCTGCCGGGTGAAGGCGACCATCGCCGACTTGCTTGCCTTGTAGGCGACGTAGGGATAGTTCTCCAGCGCGGCGAGCGAGGAGATCATCAGGATCACCCCGGACTTCTGCTCGCGCATCACCGGGACCACATGCTTGCAGGCCATCACCGCGCCGCGCAGGTTGATGGCCATGACGTTGTCAAAGGCGGCCTCGGTGATCTCGGCAAGCGGCGCGTCGCCTCCGCCCAGGCTCACGCCGACGTTGTAATGCAGGACGTCGATGCGGCCCCAGAGTTTTCGCGCGGTGGCGACCATGTTCTTCATGTCTTGTTCCTTGGTGACATCCGCTTCATGAGCGAAGCAGTCACCACCTTCTTTCCCCACCAGCGCGGCGGTCTCCTCCGCGAGCGCGAGCTCCCGGTCCACCGCCATCACCTTTGCGCCCTCCTGCGCGAAGCGCAGGCAGGTGGCGCGGCCGTTGCCCAGGCCCGAGCCCGGGCTCTGGCCGGCGCCGACGACGATTGCGGTCTTGTCCTTCAGCCTCACTCGACCTTCATCCCGGTCGCCTTGACCACGGCGGCCCACTTGGCAATATCGTCGCGCAGAAACTTGTCGAACTGCTCGATGGTCATGCTCATCGGCGTTGCGCCCTGCTTGCCCCAGTTTTCGCGGACGTCGGCGGCGTTGAGCACCCTGGCGACCTCGGCGTTGAGGCGCTCGAGCACCGGCCGCGGCGTGCCGGCCGGCGCCATGAGGCCCAGCCAGATGCCGGTCTCGTAGCCGGGCACGCCGGCCTCGGCGATGGTCGGCACCTCGGGCAGCACGCTCGAGCGAGCCTTGCCGGTGGTGCCCATCGCCTTCAGCTTGCCCGCGCGCACGTTGGGCGCCATGGTGGTGATGGCGTCGATCATCATGTGCACCTGGCCGCCGAGGATGCCGGTGCGCGCGCCGTCGCTGCCCTTGTAGGGCACGTGCACGATGTCCACGCCCGCCATGTACTTGAAGAGTTCTCCGGCCATGTGATACGGCGTGCCGGGCCCTGAGGAGGCGTAGTTCATCTTGCCCGGATGCGCCTTCGCCTGCGCGATCAGCTCCTGCAGGTTGTTCGACTGCACCGACGGGTGCACCACCATCAGCAGGTCGGAGTAGTTGACGCCGTTGATGGGCGCAAGGTCGCGCATCAGCTGGTAGGGCTTCTTCGGGATCAGCGTCTCGTTGACGGTGTGCGTGTTGGACATCATCAGCAGGGTGTAGCCGTCGGGCGGCGACTTCGCCACCGCATCGCTGCCGACGACCGCGCCGCCGCCGGGGCGGTTCTCGACCACGAACGGCTGTCCCATGACGTCGCCCAGGCGCGAGCCGACGAAGCGCGCGTAGATGTCGGCCGGCCCGCCGACGCCGAACGGCACGATGATCTTCACCGACCGTGTCGGATAGGTCTGCGCCGACGCGGGCAGGGCGACGGCGCACAGCAATGCAATGGCGATTCTTTTCATGAGCTCCTCCTGGCGCGCAGCTTAGAATAGCCGCGCGCAAATGAACACCCGCAAGTCGAAAATCATTCCGATCCTGCCCTCGCGCGTCACGGTCGAGGGTATCGACCGCGCGCCGCACCGCGCATTCCTGCGCGGGCTGGGGCTGTCGGACAAGGATATCAGGCGCCCGTTCGTCGGCGTCGCCTCCACCGACGGGCGCGTCACGCCCTGCAACGCGCTGCTCGGCCAGTTCGCCAGGGACGCCTGCGCCGGTGTGCGCGAGGCGGGCGGCGTGCCCTTCGACTTCGGCTCGATCTCGGTGGCCGACTCGATGTCCATGAACCACGCCGGCATGCGCTTCTCGCTCGTGTCGCGCGAGATCATCGCCGACGGCGTCGAGGCGGTCGTGCGCGGGCACGCCTACGACGCGCTGGTCGGCTTCGCCGGCTGCGACAAGACGCTGCCCGGGATGATGATGGCGATGGTGCGCCTCAACCTCCCCTCGGTGTTCCTGTACGGCGGCGCGGCGCTGCCCGGGCGCCTGCGCGGCAGGGACGTAACCGTGCTGGACGCCTACGAGGCTGTGGGCGGCGTGTACGCGGGCACGGTCACGCGCAAGGAACTCGACGAGCTCGAGCACGTCTGCCTGCCGGGCCTGGGGGCCTGCCCGGGGCAGTTCAGCGCCAACACCATGGCGATGGTCTCGGAGACGCTCGGCCTCGCGCTGCCCGGCTCCGCCACGATGCCAGCGGTTGCTCCGGAGAGAGATGCTTTTTCAAGAGGAGCAGGCAGGACCGTCATGGACATCCTGAAGAACGGCGGCCCGCTGCCGCGCGAGCTGGTAACCAGGAAGAGCCTCGAGAACGCCTGCGCCGCCGTGGCGGCGACCGGCGGCTCGACCAACGCGGGCCTGCACATCCCGGCGATCGCGCACGAGGCGGGAATCCGGTTCTCGCTGGATGACCTGGCCCGCGTTTCGAAGCGGACGCCCTATGTCGCCGACATGAAGCCGGGCGGCAGGTACCTCGCCAAGGACCTGCACGAGGTGGGGGGCGTCTACACCGTGCTGAAGGAGCTGCTGAAGAAAGGCGCGCTCCACGGAGATTGCCTGACCATTTTCGGAACCACGCTGGAAAGCGAACTGAAATCGCACCCCGGAGCCGACGGCAAGGTGGTCCCGAAGAAAGCCATTTCGCCCACCGGCGGGATCGTGGTGTTGAAGGGCAACCTCGCGCCCGACGGCGCGCTCCTCAAGGTCGCGGGCCTGAAGCGGCTGCGTTTCGAAGGCCCGGCGCGCGTATTCGATTCCGAGGAGGCCTGCGTGGACGTCGTGCGCCGCCGCGCCTACAAGGAGGGCGAGGTGCTGGTCATCCGCTACGAGGGCCCGAAGGGCGGTCCCGGCATGCGCGAGATGCTCGGCGTCACGGCGCTCCTCTACGGCCAGGGGGTGGGCGAGAAGGTCGCGCTCGTCACCGACGGGCGCTTTTCCGGCGCAACGCGCGGCATGATGGTCGGCTACCTCTCGCCCGAAGCCGGCGCTGGCGGGCCGCTCGGGCTGGTGCGGAATGGAGACAGGATCGTGATCGACGCTGTTGCCGGGACTTTGAATTTGCTCTTGAGTTCTAAAGATTTGAAGAGCAGGAAAGCAAGAATGCAACGCCGCAATCTCTCCGGTGTGCTCGAAAAATACGCCGCGCAGGTTGGCTCCGCATTCCGCGGCGCCGTCACCCATTCGGGGCCACGCAAATGAAGCTCGGCTACATCGGCATCGGCCTGATGGGCAAGCCCATGGTGCTGCGGCTGCTCGCCGCGGGCCACGAGGTCACGGTCTGGAACCGCAGCCGGGACAAGCTCGCGCCAGTGCTGGAAAAGGGGGCGAAGGAAGCCGCATCGCCCGCGGAGGTGGCGCGCGCCGCCGAGATCGTGATGATGTGCGTGACCGACCAGAAAGCGGCCGAGGAGGTCCTGTTCTCTTCTTCAGGAGTGGTTCACGGGACGGCCAGGCTCGTCGTTGACTTTTCGAGCATCGCGCCTTCGTCGGCCCGGGATTTTTTCAACCGATTGAAAGAGAAGAACATTTTCCTCGTCGACGCTCCCGTCTCCGGCGGGGTGCCGGGCGCGGAGAAGGGCACGCTCGTCATCATGGCCGGCGGCCGGGCGGAGGACGTCGAGCGCGCGCGGCCGGTGGTGATGCAGCTCGCGCAGCGCTTCACGCGCATGGGCGACGCGGGCGCGGGGCAGGTCACCAAGCTCTGCAACCAGGTCATCGTCGGCGCGCTGCTGCCGGTGCTGGCCGAGGCGGTGCGCCTCGCCGAGGCCGCGGGCGTGGACGCGAAAAGCCTGCCCGAGGCGCTCAAGGGCGGCTTCGCCGACTCGCTGCCGCTGCAGATCTTCGGCACGCGCATGGCGGCGCGCAACTTCGAGCCGCCGCTCGCCGCCAGCAGCATCCTGCTGAAAGACCTGGAAAACGCCGCCGCAGTGGCGAAGGAATTCGGCGTGCCGCTGCCGATGGCGCAGGCGGCGGCCGAGCTTTACCGGCAACTCAAGGCGCAGGGCAGGGGCGGCGCCGATCCGGCGGTGCTGGTGGAGTTGCTCCGGGACAAGCCCTGACTCCCGGAGTAGGTGCCTACGGCCCGCGGTTTCGCAGCGCGCGCAGCTCCGAGAGCATCTCACGCAGGCTGCCGCGGTAATACCAGACCGCCCCGCACATGCCGTAGAGCACGAGCGACGCAAGGAAATTCGCGTCGCGCATCATTTCGAGCGCGACCGGATTCCTGAAGCTCCAGTAGGCCCAGTAGCTCCCGTCCACCGTAAACCAGGTGGCGAGGAGCATCGCCGGCCAGAGCTTCCATCTTCGCTCTGCGATGACGCGCAGGCTCCAGGGGGCGCTCAGGTAGGCGAGGATCGCCATGATCAGGCTGATGGGGATGTCCCAGTCCGGCGCATCGTAGTAGAACGAGCCGGCAATCAGCAACGCGACGCCGATGAGAAGCGTAAACAGCTTCCACGGCCTCCTGTACTCGGCCAGTTCTACCGCCAGGCCCACACCGGCTGCTCGAGGTGCGCGACGCGCGTGGCGCGGCCGTGGAGCGCCACTTCGACGAACTGGTACATCACCGCCGCGGTGGGCGCGTGGATGGTGGTGCCGAGCATGGGATAGCGGATCACGGGGCGGTCGCTCTCGGCGATGGAGACGAATTCCGGCGAGCCGGGGTGGTCGAGGACCCCGAACGGGACGCGGTAGATCGCGGCGACCTCGGCGGGATTGGCTTCCATGCGCGCATCGCGCGCGGCCCAGGCCACGAGCGGCGTGATGAGGTAGCCCGAGCGCGTCGGGTAGTCGTCCAGCTGCCCGAGGATCGCATCGGCCGCAAGTTCCAGGTTGATTTCCTCGCGCGCCTCGCGCAGTGCCGCCTCGACCGCGGTCTCGCCCGCGTCGATGCGGCCTCCGGGCAACGCGAACTGTCCCGCGTGCGTATTGAGCCGCTCGGCGCGGCGCGTCAGGACCAGCGCGGCGTTGCCTTCGCCGTCGTCGGCGACGACCACGAGCACCGCCGCGCGCTTGAGTCCTTGCGCGCCCGGCTCCGCGAGTGGAGGGAGCGAGGCGAGGTTGCGCGCGATGCGCGTGCGCAGGCCGGGATCGAATGTAGTCAAGCTGGCTGGGGCAGCGAGTGCCACCAGAGCCGGCAGCTCGCGCAGCGATCGCCGCGGAATTCGGCCTGCAGGACGCCGTCCAGCACCATGCGGGGCAGGGGGTCGCCGGGCTTGCGGGCGACGAGGTTCGTGCCCGTGGAGCGCGCCCAGATCCGGAACAGCTCCTCGGAGGCGACCTGGTAGGTGACGTGCCAGTGCGCGATGCCGCCGGTCGCGGTGGCGGCGAGGATCTCGTAGCCAAGGCGCACGTCCTCCTGCAGCTTGACCCGGTTCCAGTATTCCCGGAGCTGCGCATGGCCGACCTGCACCGCGAACGGCGTGTTGCGGTACTCCCCGTCGTCGGTGAAGAGCCGGGCGAACATCGCGTCGTCGCGGCCTTCCCAGGCGGCCTTGTAGCCTTGCATGAACTGCTCGATGTTCATGGGGAGGTATCCCTGGAGGTCGGGCCGCGCGGCGAATGCGGCCTTAGATCGAATACCGCTTGCCAACTGCGGAGGGAGCGAGCTGGTCGCCGAAGACCCGGGCCATGGCGTTGAGCGCCCGCCAGCCGGTGCAGTGGCCCGGGGCGAGGAACTTGAGGCCGAACGACTGCAGGTCGCGGATGGTCTCCGGAATGATCCGCTCCGTGCTGCCCGAGAGGTGCAGCCCGCCCATGACGCCGTATAGCGGAACGCCCGGGAACACCGTGCGCGCGTGATTCAGGACATTGATCAGGCCGGCGTGGGAGCACGCCGAGAACACGAACTGGCCCTTGTCCTTCACGTGAACAGAAATGAAGCGCTCGTCCATGAGCAGCGGATCCGGTTCCCAGGATTGGCCATCCGCGCTGCGGCGCACCTGGCCTGGAAGGCCCTGCTCGTACGCGGTCAGGCGGGGGATTTCGCCGCTGACGTAGAACGCGCCCGCGCCGACTACCTGGGGCTCGCGCGTGTTGGTGACGCGCGCCCCGGCCGCGGCCAGCCGCTCCGGATCGGGGACCGGCTCGTGCACGAGCAATTCCCCGTTCTGCCGCGGCGTCGCGCGTTGCGCGAACATGCCGGGGTGGACGTAGCAATCCACGCCCTCGCCGGGGCGCGCCCGCGCCGCCGCCTCGACGGCGGCGACCAGTCCGCCGGCATGGTCCCAATGCCCGTGCGACAGGACGATGGTTCCCACCTCCGCGAAGTCGACGCCCAGAATCCTCGCATTGCGCAGAAAGGTCGCTCCTTCGGGGCCGGCGTCGAAGAGCAGGGTGCGCTTGCCGTCGCCGGCGTGCGCCGAGATGAGCAGGGACAGGCCGTGATGCGCGCAGCAGATGTTCTCCCCGGCGATCATGCGCATCCGGCCGCCGGTCATCAGCCCGGTCCATTCCGCCGTGACGTTCCTCGGATTGGTCGAGAGGCTGTCGGTCAGGTTGTCGACCAGAACCAGCACTTCCAGTCGGTCAACGCTCAGGACTTCGGGCATGGCAGCTTCCTTTGGCGGCGGCTGTTGCGCCTCAGGCGCTCGCGCCGTGGACGAGTAGGTACGCGGTCAGGGCGATGCCGAGCGCGGCGACGGCGTAGTTGACGTATTCGCCCAGGTGGGCGCGGTAGCCTTGCGGGATCTCGGCGGGTTTCAGGCTGCGCAGCACGACGCGGAACTGCGCGTTGGCGGCGAGGCAGGAAAGCGCGCCGATCAGGATGAAGGCGAGGCCGAGCCAGAAGGACAGTCCGCGCTCCGGGATTGCCGTCCCCTTCGCGAGCAGGAACATCTGCACGAACAGGCCGAAGCGCTCGATCACGAAGCCGAAGGCCATCAGCGCGAGGCTGGTGCGGTTCCAGGCGAGCAGCGTGCGCTCGGCGGCGAAGAAAACGCGCGGGTCGTTCAGGTCGGACATTGCTAGCGCGAGGCCCGCCGCGCCCAGTACGCGAAGGTGCCGCGCACGATCGAGGGCTGCAGGAGGAAGGCGCGCGCCTCTTCGGCGAGCTCGGGCTTTACTTCCTTGCAGCCGCCCGCGGCCATGGCGCGGATCTGCATGCGCGCGGCCCGCTCGAAGAAGACCGCCAGATACGTCGCTTCTTCAATGGAATTTCCCGTGGTCAGCAAACCATGATTCGCGAGCAGGATGGTCTTTGCCGAGCCGAGCGCGCCCGAGATGATGCGGCCCTCCTCGTCGGCGACCGGCACGCCGGGCCACTCGGGCAGGTGCGCCGTGCCGTGGAGCATCGCGCTATCCATATGAATCGTCTTCAGGGGCTTGCCGGTGGCGGCGAGGGCGGAGGCGTAAGGAGAGTGCGTATGCACGATCGCCTTCACGTCCGGCCGCTTGCGGTAGATCCAGACATGGAAGCGCACGCCCGGATTGGCGCGTCCACCGGACACCGGTTTCAGGTCTTCGTCGACCAGCACCATGTTTTCCGCTGTTGCTTCCTCGAAGCCCAGGCCGAATTTGAGCGTCCACCATGTGCCGGGCTTCTCGCCCACGGCGGTGACTTGGCCGGCAAGGCCGGACTCGTGGCCTTCCTTGGCGAGAATCCGGCAGCAGGCGGCGAGCGCCTCGCGCGGCGAGAGGTCCAGCGCGCCCAGGTCCTCGTCCATCTCCCGGCTGACGCGGTCGAGGAAGTGCGCTTTGTCCGCCGAGCTCACCTTTTCTCCATACCCAATAATATCAACGATTTAACGTTCCCTGATTTGCAATTTGTGCAATGCGGGGGTAGGGTTCGCGGCCTGCTGCACTAGGAGTCTCTCCCAATATGGCCACCAGCGGCGCGCCCGCGTCGCAATCCTCCCAGGCTGCGCTGACGCTGCTCGCCCTGGGGGTGGTGTTCGGCGACATCGGCACCAGCCCGTTGTACGCGATGAAGGAGACCTTCGCGCCCGGGCACGGCATCGCCCTGGAGCGCGAGGGCATTCTCGGCGGCCTGTCGACGATCTTCTGGGCATTGATGGTGGTGGTGTCGCTGAAGTACGTGCTGCTCATCATGCGAGCGGACAACAAGGGCGAGGGCGGCATCATGGCGCTGCTGGCGCTCGCCTCCACGGCAATCAGGGAGCAGCCGGGCTGGCGCACGCCAATGCTGCTGATCGGGGTTTTCGGCGCATCCCTTTTCTACGGCGATGCGGTGCTCACGCCGGCGATCTCGGTGCTCTCGGCGGTCGAAGGCCTGGCAGTCGGCACCGAGGCGTTCAAGCCCTACGTGGTGCCGATCGCGGTGGTGGTCATCGTCTGCCTGTTCGTGTTCCAGGCGCGCGGCACCGCCGTCGTCGGGCGCCTGTTCGGCCCGGTCACGCTCGTCTGGTTCCTCGCAATCGGGGCGGCCGGGCTGTACGGAATCGCGCGGCACCCGGGCGTGCTCGCCGCACTCAACCCGCTCTATGCGGTCGGCTTTCTCACCGAGCACGTCGCCGAGTCGTTCGTGATCCTCGGCTCGGTGGTGCTGGCGGTCACCGGCGCCGAGGCGCTGTACGCGGACATGGGGCACTTCGGCAGGGGGCCCGTGCGCATCGCCTGGTTCGGGCTGGTGGCCCCGTCGCTCGTCCTCAACTACTTCGGCCAGGGCGCGCTGCTCATCGGGCAGCCCGCCGCGGTGACCAATCCGTTCTTCCTGCTGGTCCCCGAATGGGCGCTGTACCCGATGGTGGCGCTCGCCACCGCCGCCACGGTAATCGCCTCGCAGGCGACGATCTCGGGCGCCTACTCGATCACCAAGCAGGCGATCCAGCTCGGCTTCCTGCCGCGCATGTCGGTGGTGCACACCTCGGCGCGCGAGAGCGGGCAGATCTACATCCCGGGAGTCAACTGGCTGCTCCTCGCCGCGGTACTGGCGGCGGTGGTCGGCTTCGGCTCCTCCTCACGCCTTGCCTCGGCCTACGGCGTGGCGGTGACCGCCACCATGCTGGTGGACACGCTGCTCACCTTCTTCGTCATCCGCTATCTGTGGAAGTACCCGCTCTGGCTGTGCGTGTTCGCCACGGGCTTCTTCGTAGTAGTGGATCTGGCGTTCTTCGGCGCGACGCTGCTCAAGGTGGTGGAGGGCGGCTGGTTCCCGCTCGCCATCGGCTCGATCGTGTTCCTGCTGATGACGACCTGGCGGCAGGGGCGCAGCATCATGATGCGGCGCCTGCGCGCCTCGTCGGTGCCGCTCAAGCCGTTCCTCGACTCCCTGTTCGTCGACCCGCCGCACCGCGTGCCCGGCACCGCGGTATTCCTCACGGCGACGCCCGAGGCGACGCCGCATGCGCTGCTGCACAACCTCAATCACAACAAGGTCCTGCACGAGCGCGTGGTGTTCCTCACCGCGGAGGTGACGGACGAGCCCTGGGTGCCGTTCGACAAGCGCGTGTCGCTGCAGAAGCTCGGCCACGGCTGCTGGCGCATGAACGTGCGCTTCGGCTTCATGAACGAGCCGGACATCACGCGCGCGCTCGAGGTGGCCGATGGGCTCGGGCTGGAGCTGGACACCATGACCACCTCGTACTTCCTCAGCCGCGAGACGGTGGTGCCGGTGCCGACCTCGGCAAGCGGCATGCCGTTCTGGCGCGAGAAGCTGTTCGCGGCCATGGCGCGCAATGCCGGCAACGCGGCGGATTACTTCAAGCTGCCGGCCAACCGGGTGATCGAACTCGGCACGAAAGTCGAAATCTAGTCGCCGGCCACCAGCCGGTAGCCGACGCCGGTCTCGGTGAGCAGGTGTCGCGGACGGATCGGGTCGTCCTCCAGCTTGTCGCGCAGCTGCTTCATGAAGATGCGCAGGTAGTGGGTGTGCTCGACGTGCGAGGGACCCCAGACCTCGCGCAGCAGCTGGCGGTGCGTGACCACCAGGCCGAAGTGCTGCGCGAGGCAGGCGAGCATCCGGTATTCGTTCGGCGTGAGGTGCACTTCCCTGCCATCGCGGGTGACCTGGCGCCGCTCGAGATCGATGCCCAGGCGCCCCAGCGTGAGCTTGTCCTCCCCCGAGGGTGCGCGCGCGGCGTGGCGGAGCGCGACGCGCACGCGGGCGAGCAGCTCGCCCACGCCGAAGGGCTTGGTGACGTAGTCGTCGGCCCCGGCATCGAGCGCCTCGACCTTGGCCTGCTCGCGCGCGCGCGCCGAGAGCACGAGGATCGGCATCGGCGACCAGGCGCGGATGCGGCGGATGACCTCGATGCCGTCGATGTCGGGCAGGCCGAGGTCGACGATGGCCAGATCGGGCTTGTGCGTACCGGCGTCGATCGCGCCGCGCACGCCGTTCTCGGCCTCGGCGACGCCGTAGCCCTCGGCCGCGAGCGAGGTTCGCAGGAAGCGGCGGATCTCCGGCTCGTCCTCGATCACCAGGATCGTCGGCTGCGGCCCGCTCACGCGCTGCCCCCGGGCGCTTCCGGCTGCGGCGCGAGCGGCAGCGTGAAGCGGAACGCGGCGCCGGCGGGCGCGCGCCGCTCGGCGCGGATCGTGCCGCCGTGCAGGCGCACGATCGCGCGGCAGATGGCGAGCCCGAGGCCGACGCCGCCGACTGCGCCCTCGGATGCGCCGCGCTCGAACTTCTCGAACAGCAGGTCCGGGTCGCCCGGCGGCAGCCCGGGCCCGTCGTCCTCCACGCTGACCTCGAGGCTGCCGGCGTCGATCCGCGCGCCCAGGCGGATCGCCGTGTCGGGCGGGGTGTACTTCGCGGCGTTCTCCAGCAGGTTGACGAGCACCTGCTCGATCAGGACGGCGTCCGCGCGCACCAGCGGCAGGTCGGCGGGCAGCTCGATCTCGATCGGGTGGCCGGCGAGCGGATGCTGCAGGCGGCGCAGCACCGCCCCGACGATCTCGCCCAGCGCGTGCCAGTCGAGGTTGAGCGCGATGCTGCCGCCTTCCAGTCGCGTCATTTCCAGCACGTTGGCGACGAGGGAGGCCATCTGCTGCGACTGCTCGAACACGCTGCGGGCGAGTGCGGCGCGCTCCGCCGCGCTCATCTGCTCGCCGCGCTCGGCGAGGCTGGAGGAGGCGCCCGAGATCACGGCGAGCGGCGTGCGCAAGTCGTGTGAGATCGAGGCGAGCAGTGCGTTCCTGAGTCCCTCGGTCTCGGCGCTCACCTGCGCGTGCTGGGCGCGCTCGGCGAGCTGGGCGCGCTCGACGGCGAGGGCGATCTGCCCGGCGAAGGTCTCGAGCAGGTGAAACTG
>JAYRND010000246.1:0-4767 GCA_041904885.1 Burkholderiales bacterium | reverse complement strand
GGCCAGCGCATCGACGGCGGCCAGGAGATCATCGGCCAGGGGCTGTCGAACCTGGTCGGCGCCTTCTTCTCCGCCTACCCCTCAAGCGGCTCCTTCAACCGCTCGGGCGCGAACTACGAGGCGGGCGCGCGCTCGCCGCTCGCGGCGATGCTCTCCGCCTGCTTCCTTGTGCTGATCGTCCTCGGCGTCGCCCCGCTGGCGGCGTACATCCCGGTCGCGTCGATGGCGGCGATCCTGTTCCTGGTGGCCTGGGGGCTGCTCGACTTCCACCACATCCGCACCATCGCGCGCGCGAGCCGGGCCGAGAGCGCGGTGCTGGTGGCGACCTTCGTCGCCACGCTGGTGATGCACCTGGAATTCGCGGTGCTGGCCGGGATCGCCCTGTCGCTCACGCTCTACCTGCAGCGCACCTCGCGCCCGGCGCTGCGCTCGATCGTTCCCGACGCGCAATCGCCCACGCCCAAGTTCCGCGAGCGACGCCCGGGCGAGGCCGAGTGCCCGCAGCTGCGGCTGCTGCGCATCGAGGGGTCGCTGTATTTCGGCGCGGTCGACCACGTCGCCGAATACCTGCAGCGCATCCGCGAGCATCGCCCGGGGCAGAAGCACCTGCTGGTGCTCTCGAAGAGCATGAACTTCGTGGACGTGGCGGGCGCGGAGCTGCTCGCGCGCGAGGCCGACCTGCGCCGGAGGCTCGGCGGCGGCCTGTACTTCCACGGGCTGCGCGAGTCGGCGGCGACGATGCTCACGGGGCCGGCCTTCGCCGCCAAGTTCGGCGACGACGCGGTATTCGCGAGCAAAGGGCAGGCGGTGGCGGCCCTGTTCGGACGCCTCGACCGGAACGTGTGCGCGACCTGCCGGGCGCGCATATTTTCCGAATGCCGCGCCCTCCCGCCGCCCGCCGGGAATCCCGCCTGAGCGCTACGGGCGCAGGTAGTACCAGCCCTCGCTTTCTCGCCGGATGATGTGGGTGACGCCCGAGGGCACGAACGAGACGCCGCTGTACATGTCGGCCTTCGTGACCTTGGCGTTGCGCATGGTGTTTTCGCAGGCCGCAAGGACGACGTTGTTGTCGAGAGCCTGGGCGAGGCGCGCCCCCACCGCCGATTCGGCTTTGAACATGTCGATCCCCGGCCCGTGCGTGACGATTTCGATCGTCACCTTGTCTTTGCCGAGATCCTGCTGAACGTTGGTGACGTTGTTCAGAACGATATTCCATTTCTGCGCGTTGCTTTCGGTGACATGGAACACGACCCGGTAGCGCTCCGGCTTCTGCGCGGGCGCCGATTGCGAGTGCGCGAAAGCCGAGGCAAGGGCGAGAATTGCGGCGAGCGCCGGCGCAATGAACCGGCTGGCGAGGCTGGGTTTCATGGATGATCCTTTTCTGTGGCGGCGCAGCAATGCCCAGAATAAGCGATTGCCGGAGCCGCCAATATAAAAATCCCTGCTGAGGATATGAGCAAATTGTTTTAGCAGCATAATGGTTCGCGGTGCAGTATTGGGAAAAGGGGGGTGCTGCATGGTCTATACGCGCAGAACGGCCTGGCCGCTCGTGCTGGGGATCGTAATGGTGGCCTATGCGTACCTCGCGCAGGCCGGAACGCTCAAGCCGCTCATCGAGTTCCTCGGGACCGCGCGGCTGCTGGGCGAAATGCAGACCCTGGGCTACGTGTTCGGCGGGATCGGAATCCTGTTCGGGCTCTGGCAGCTGCTGGCGCCGCCGAAGGAGGGCCAGCTCGATTACTTCCTCTCGATGGTCGGCGGCGTGGTCTTCATCATGACGGTGGCCTTCGTCGTCAAGTGGGGCCTCGACCCGCTCATGGCGCAATGGGGCCGCGCCGCGCAGCCGTCCCTCGGCTTCAATTTCGCCAGCGTCATGAACCTGAACTACGTGGTGATGGGCATCGTCGCCGGCATCATCATCGTCAATGTATTCAAGGTCCCCTCCTGGGCCGAGAACGGCATCCGGCTTTCGCGCCTGGGCCTGAAGACGGGGGTAATCCTGCTGGGCGCGCTCTACAGCCTGGCCGAGCTCGCCCACCTCGGCCGCCTGTCGGTGGTGCTGATCGGCGTGTTCGTGCTGGGCTCGGTCTGGGTCGTGCTGTGGATGGGCGCGCGCCGGAACATGCCCAATTCGATGACCGGCGTGCTGTCGGCGGGCGTCGGGGTGTGCGGCGTGTCCGCGGCGGTGGCGGCGGCGCCGGTGGTGAAGGCGAAGTCCACCGAGATCGCCTACACCATCGGCACCATCCTGCTGTTCGGCGTGATCTGCATGTTCGTGTTCCCGATCGTCGGCAAGGCGATGGGCATGGGCTTCATCCAGTTCGGCGCCTGGGCCGGCACCGGCATCCTCAACTCGGCGCAGGTGGCGGGGGCGGCTCTCGCGTTCCAGCCGAACGGCATCGAGACGCTGAAGGTCGCCGAGATCTTCAACATCACGCGCGTGCTGTTCCTGCCGATCATCGTCCTCTGGCTGGCGGTGTGGTACGTGAAGCGCGAGGAGGGCGCGGAGAAGGTCGACCTGGTGCAGGTAATCGTCGGCAAGTTCCCGGTGTTCGTGCTCGGCTTCATCCTCATGTTCGCGCTTTCCTCCACCGGCATCTTCGCCCCGGCCCAGCACTACCAGGGTTCGTACTTCGACAACAGCGAAAAGGCGATGACCGCCAAGGACAAGGACGGCAAGCCGGTCAGCAAGCTGCTGGGCGACAAGGACCTCGCCGCGCTGCAGGCCGAGGCCGGCAAGGTGCAGCGCGAGGACCAGAAGGCCGCGCTGGCGCGCCTGATCGAGAACAAGAAGCTGATGTCAATAGACGATGACGACACGCTGCGCGGGGTGGTGAACGCCAAGATCATGGGCAAGGCAGCCAACGACGTGCTGGTCAAGGCGCACCGCGCGGTGCGGCATACCGCGAAGAAGATCGCCATGTTCCGCGACCTGATCGCCTGGTTCTTCACCTTCGGCCTGGTGGGCCTGGGCATGCAGATCACCATGGCCTCGATCAAGCAGGCGGGCGGGCAGCCGCTGGTGGTGGGAACGATCGTCGGCGTGATCAAGGCGCTGGGTTCGCTGATCGTCGTCTGGCTGCTGGTCGCGGAAACCATCTGAACGGGGAGGCAGGCATGGCTGAAGACAAATTCGACCGCGGCTCGGCGCTCACCGTTTTCAAGAGCGACCGGCACGAGGATTTCATGGCGCTGGTCCTGTCCCTGGTCATCGCGCTGCTGGTCTACCTGTTCGTCTAGCTGGGAACGTACGAACACATCCTGCTGGCGAGCCACGGCACCGCCGGCGCGCGGGCGGCCGAGCGTGCCGCGCTCGGGCTCGTAACGGCCGGCGGCCGCCTGTCGCAGCTTGTCGTCGTGCCCGACTTCTGGAAAGGCATGATGGGCGACGACTGGCTCAACAACTCGTCGACTCGCGATGACTACGGCAGGCACGTCGAGCGTCAGCTGGAGAGCGAGATCGAGGCGGAAGTGGCGCGCGTGCGCGACCTCGCGCGAGAGGCCGGGCTGCGCTACGAGCGCCGCGTCGTGCTCGGCAAGCCCGCCGAATGCCTGCTGGAGGCCGCGGCCATGCTGGCGCCGGACCTGGTGGTGATCGGCTCGCCGCGCCCGCCGGGCAGCCGCGGCCTGCGCTCGCGCATGCAGCTCGAGACACTGGCGCGCGGCCTTGCGGCGCCGCTGCTGGTCGTGCCGCATCCCGGATGAGCGCGCAGGGCGCGACCGGCGCCCGGGACGCCGCCTGGGTCGTGCTCGAGACGGACCTCGGCGCCACGGATCTCGCCGCCTTCTGCCTCGACCTCGAGCGGCTGTACCGCATCAATCCGTTCCTGGAATTCAAGTCGTGGCAATGGCCCGCGCCTGGACGGTTCCGGGCCGAGATGCTCAACCACAGCAACGGGCAGCGCTCGGTACTCGACGGCGCCGTCGCGCGCTCCTCCGAACTCTCCTTTCGGATCGATTTCGGGGGCGGCATCAAGAAATGCACTCGGTTCGAGGTGCAGCCGGCGGGGCAGGGTGCGCGCTTGGCGATCACAGACGAATATCTCCCCTCCGCCGCCGCCGACTCCACGGTCGACGCCCAGGTCGATCGCAGCCTGCACGCCTGGGCCGTGGCGCTAAAGGCGTACCTTGAACACGAGCGCCGCTGGAGCGGCTACGCTCCCTACCGCTGGACCATGCGGCGCGTATGGCTGCCGATGAGCCCGGCGGGGCGGCGTATCACGTTCCTGCTTCTGGTCATCACGCTCGCGGACCTCGCGCTGATCGCTCTGGGTTTGGCGATCTACTGGCTGGAGCAGCCTAGATACACAGGGTCACGTCCGCGTCGCACGTCATTCTCATTTTGAATGGGCGCATGAAAGGCGATAATCGTCATCTCGCGGCGCGGCGGATGCTCAAAAAAATTCGTGCAAAATCCAGGAGGAAGCGATTCTCCCGCACCATGACATGTATATTCTCGCTGTGTGCTCCGCAACCGTAGTGCGAGGCGGGCGCGGTCGCGGGCGGCAAACGCTCAGGAAACGAACATGGAATTCGACAGGGAATTGGACGCGCGCGGACTGAACTGCCCGTTGCCGATCCTGCGCGCGAAAAAAGCGCTCAACGACATGCAGTCCGGCCAGGTGCTGCGCATCGTCGCCACCGATCCGGGGTCGGTGAAGGACTTCGAGGCGTTCTGCAAGCAGACCGGAAACGTGCTGCTCTCGCAGGCTGCGGCCGAGCGCGAGTTCACCTTATACATGAAGCGCAAATAGCGGCCGGCCGCAG
>JAYRND010000245.1:0-12305 GCA_041904885.1 Burkholderiales bacterium | reverse complement strand
TCCTCGACATCGGGCCCAGGAGCGCGGCGGCGCTCGCGCGCCTGCTCGGCGAGGCGGGCACCATCGTCTGGAACGGGCCGGTCGGCGTGTTCGAGATCGACCAGTTCGCGAGGGGCACGGAGACGAACGCGCGCGCGATCGCCGCATCGAAGGCCTTCTCGATCGCGGGCGGCGGCGACACCATCGCCGCGATCCACAAGTTCGGCATCGCCGACCGGATCGGCTACATCTCGACCGCGGGCGGAGCGTTCCTCGAGTTCCTCGAGGGCAAGACGCTGCCCGCGGTGGCGGCGCTCGAGGAAAGGGCTTAGGCTTACCGGATGCTCCGCAGCACGAAAATCGTCGCCACGCTGGGGCCGGCATCTTCGGATCCGGTCGTGCTTGAGCGCATGGTGCGCGCCGGAGTGGACGTGGTGCGCCTGAACTTCTCGCATGGCACGGCGGACGATCACCTTGCGCGCGCCGCGCTCGTCAAGGACATCGCGCGCAAGACCGGGCGCACGGTCGGCATCATGTGCGACCTGCAGGGACCGAAGATCCGCGTGGGCAAGTTCAGGGACGGCAAGGTCACCCTCGCGAGGGGCCAGAAGTTCGTGCTCGACGCGACCTGCGAGCTCGGCGACGGCGAGCGGGTGGGCCTGGACTACAAGGAGCTGCCGCGCGATGTCGCCGAAGGAGCGGTGCTACTGCTCGACGACGGCAAGATCGTGCTGGACGTGGTCGCGGTGCGCGGCGAGGAGGTGCACACCACAGTGCGCCACGGCGGCGTGCTTTCCAACAACAAGGGCATCAATCGCCAGGGCGGCGGCCTGACCGCGCCGGCGCTCACGCCCAAGGACATCGAGGATATCCGCACCGCGGCCAGGCTCAATGCCGATTACCTCGCGGTCTCGTTTCCCAAATCCGGCGCCGACATGTACATGGCGCGGGAGCTGCTGCGCGCCTCCGGCGGCAAGGCGTTCCTGATCGCCAAAATCGAGCGGGCGGAGGCCGTGACCGGGCCGGCGCTCAAGGACATCATGAATGCATGCGATGGCATCATGGTGGCGCGCGGTGACCTCGCGGTGGAGGTGGGCGACGCTTCGGTGCCGGCGCTTCAGAAGCGCATGATCCGGCTCGCGCGCGAGAACAATAAGCTGACGATCACCGCCACGCAGATGATGGAATCGATGATCGCCAGCCCGGTGCCCACCCGCGCCGAGGTCTCGGACGTCGCCAATGCCGTGCTGGACGGCACTGACGCGGTGATGCTCTCCGCCGAATCCGCGAGCGGCCGCTACCCGGTCGAGGCCATCGAGGCCATGGACCGCATCTGCGTCGAGGCGGAGCAGACGCAGCCGGTGCAGCTTGAGCAGGAATTCCTGAACCGCGTGTTCACGCGCGTCGACCAGTCGATCGCGATGGCGGGGCTGTTCACCGCGTTCCACCTGAAGGTCAAGGCGATCGCCACGCTGACCGAGTCGGGCTCGACCGCGCTGTGGATGTCGCGACTCAATTGCGGCGTGCCGATCTACGCGCTGACCTCGCAGACCGCCACCCGGTACCGCTGCTCGCTGTACCGCGACGTCTACCCGCTGATGGTGAAGTACGTCGGCCACGACCGCGAGGAGCTGCTCGCCGAGGCGGAGAAAGTGCTCGTCGAGAACAACGTGGTCAAGGACGGCGACCTCATCGTGATCACCATCGGCGAGCCGATCGGCAAGGCCGGCGGCACCAACACGATGAAAATCGTGAAGGTCGGCGAGCACCGCAAGGGCTGACGCCGGAGCGCCTCTTCCCGCCGTGACCAGCCGCCGCGACCCGGAGCGCAACCAGGAAAGAATCCTGCGAGCGGCCACCGAGGAGTTCTCGCGCTATGGCCTGGGCGGCGCGCGCGTGGACCGGATCGCTGCGCGCGCCGGGGCCAACAAGCGCATGCTCTATTACTACTTCGGCAACAAGGAAGACCTTTTCCTCTCGGTGCTCGAGTCGCGCTATGCGCACATCCGGCGCGCCGAGCAGGGCTTGCGGCTGGGCGCACTCGATCCGGCCGAGGGAATCCGCCGGCTGATCGCCTTCACGTGGAACTATTACCTGAAGCATCCCGAGTTCCTCACGCTGCTCAACAGCGAGAACCTGCACCGCGCTCGCCACCTGAAGAATTCCCGGCAGATCGCGGCGCTGCATTCCCCGCTGGTGGCGATGCTGCGCGACCTGCTCGAGCGCGGCGTGCGCGAGGGCGAGTTCCGCCGCGGCGTGGATCCCGTGCAGCTGTACATCTCAATCGCGGCGCTGGGCTATTTCTACCTCGGCAACCGCTATACGCTCTCCACCATCTTCGAGCGCGACCTGCTGACCGCGCGCAGCAAGGCCGAGCGCCTGAAGCACATGACCGCGCTCGTGCTCGGCTACCTGCGGAAATAGCGAGGCGAGGATGCGGATCGCGCTGTGCAACGAGGTCATCGCGCCGATGCCGTTCCCGCAGCAGTGCGTGTACGCGGCCAAGCTCGGCTACGACGGCCTCGAGATCGCGCCCTACACTCTCTCGGACGAGCCGCATCGCCTGGGCAGTGCGCAGCTGGCCGCGGCGCGCGCCGCCGCCGGCGACGCTGGCATTGCTGTGACCGGCTTGCACTGGCTGCTGCTCAAGCCCGCGGGCCTATCGATCAGCTCGCGGGACGACGCCGTCCGCAGGAAAACCGTCGACGTCATGCTCGCGCTCGTCGACCAGTGCGCTGAGCTGGGCGGCCGCTACCTCGTGCACGGTTCGCCGCAGCAACGCCGCGTCGACGCGGGTGACAGCCGCGGCGCCGCCACGGAGCGGGCACGCGAGTGTTTCTCGAAGGTCGCCGAACGCGCCGAGAAGGCGGGCGTCATCTACTGCATCGAGCCGCTTTCGTCGGACCAGACGCCGCTCATCAACACGCTGGAGGAGGCGGCCGCGCTGGTGAAAGCCATCGGCAGCCGCAACGTGCGCACCATGCTCGATTGCAGCGCGGCAGGCCGCATGGAGACTGCGCCGCTGCCGGCGCTGGTCGACAGCTGGCTGCCCAACGGCATGATCGCGCACGTCCAGGTCAACGACCGCAACCGCCGCGGTCCCGGCCAGGGCGAGCAGCGCTTCGCGCCGCTGCTGCGCGCGCTCGTGCGCCACGGCTACGCCGGCGACATCGCGGTCGAGCCCTTCGACTACGTGCCGGACGGCCCTGGCGCCGCCGCGCGCGCGATCGGCTACATCAAGGGCATCCTCGAGGCGTTGCAGGAGCGCTGATGCCAAGCCGCGAGCGCGTCGAAGCACTGATCGCGATGGTCGAGGACGGAAAGTACGTCGAGGCGATCCGCGAGTTCTACACCGAGGATGCTTCCATGCAGGAAAACGGGGAGCCGCCGCGGGCGGGGCGCGACAGGCTGATCGACCACGAGTGGCGAATGCTCGGCGCGCACCGGGAGGCGCGTACGCTGCCCGGCTCGGCCTACGTGCTCGACGGCGACAGTGTCGTGGTCCGCTGGACTTTCATCTTCACCCGCAGGGACGGCACGAGCTTCCGCATGGAGGAGCTCGCGCTGCAGCGCTGGCGCGGCGACCGGATCGCCGAAGAGCGCTTCTTCTACGACCCGGCGCAGCTGCAGCAGCGCCTGCCGCCGGCCTGAATCGCCGAACGCTGGACCTGCGGGGGCGTTTCGGCGAAAATGTAACGAACTGGTTAATTCATGCAGCGCGACTCCCAGGCGGTACGGCTGAGCATCGCGTCGCTCGAGTTTTTCGAGCGCGACGTGAAGCTGCGCATGCCGTTCCGCTTCGGCGTGGTCACGCTCACGGAGTCGCCGCAGGCCTTCGTGCGCTGTCGCATCCGCACCGAGGACGGGCGCGAGGCGGAAGGGGCTGCGGCCGAGCTGCTGGCGCCCAAATGGTTCGACAAGAACCCGGAGCTCTCCAACGAGGACAACGTCGAGCAGCTGCGCGGCTCGCTGCGCGCGGCGCGCGCGAAGTATCTCGCGCACGGCGCGGCGAGCGCATGGGAGCATTCGTCGCCTGCGACAGGTCTCGTCGAGAACTACGGCCCCGCTCTCATCGACCGCGCGGTCCTCGACGCCTTGTGCCGTGCGCTCGGGATTTCTTTTTGCGAGGCGATTCGTAAGAACGTGATTGGGGCGCGGCAATTCGACGGTCTCGATCTCCCGCGTTTCTTTTCCGGATTGCGATTCACGACAACAATTGCCGCCCGCCACACGGTGGGCCTGGTCGACCCCCTCACCGCGGCGGACCAGAAGGAGCGGGTGAGCGACGGGCTGCCCGAAACGCTCGAGGAGGTGGTGGCCCGCTACGGCCAGCGCTACTTCAAGCTGAAGGTCTGCGGCGACGTGCGCGCCGACCTCGAGCGGCTCGGCGCGATCGCCGCAGTCCTTGACCGCATCGCGGGGGGCTATTACGTGTCCCTCGACGGCAACGAGCAATACGACGACCTGCGAGGCGTTGCCGAGCTGTGGGCGAAGATGAAGGCCGCGCCGCGACTGCGGCGCCTCGTGGAAAGCGTGATCTTTATCGAGCAGCCGGTGAAGCGGCAGCAGGCGCTCGAACGCAAGGTCGAAGGCATCGACAAGCCGGTGATCATCGACGAATCGGACGATTCGCTGGAAGCGTTTCCGCGCGCACGGGCGCTCGGCTACAGGGGCGTATCTTCCAAGACCTGCAAGGGCCTGTACAAATCCCTCGTCAATCGCGCCCGCTGCGAGGCCTGGGGACCGGAATACTTCATGTCCGGGGAAGACCTCACGATCCAGGCCGGGCTCGCGCTGCAGCAGGACCTCGCGCTCGTGTCCCTGCTCGGGCTTGCGCACGTGGAGCGCAACGGCCACCACTACGTGAACGGGATGGCGGGCCTGCCGCAGGCGGAGCAGGAGGCCTTCCTCGCCGCGCACCCGGACCTGTACGAGCGCAGCCACGGCGCCGTGCGCGTGCGCATCGCGAACGGCGAGCTGTCCCTCGGCACGCTCGAGTGCCGGGGCTACGCGAGCGCGGCCATGCCCGACTGGTCTTCGATGCGGGAGATGCCGGTATGAGCTTTCGCGTGGTCGGCACCAATCACACCAGCTTCACGGTATCGAGCCTGGACCGCACGCTGCCGTTCTTTCTCGAGTGTCTCAAGTTCAAGCTGGTCTCGAGGGCGCCGCGGGATCCCAGGATCGTCGAGAAGGTGACAGGGGTGCCCGGCGCGGACATGGAGATCGCGTTCGTTTCGGGCCACGGCCACACAGTGGAGCTGATCGAATACAGGGCACCGGCGAGCAAGGGAAAGGTGCGGGCGCGGCCCTGCGACACGGGCTTCGCGCATCTTGCGTTCAACGTGGACGACGTGGACGGCGCGGTCGCCGAAGCCGGCCGCTATGGCGTAGTCGCGGTGAGCGCTCCGGTGGCGATCAATGCGGGCCCCAATCGCGGACGCAAAGTGGTCTATTGCAGGGACGACGACGGCGTGACTTTCGAATTCATCGAGGTGAGAACATGAAGAGAGCCCTATTGGCCCTGGCAGGGCTGCTTTTTGCGCTGCAGTCGACCGCGCAGACTTTCCCGACGCGACCCGTCACTTTGCTGGTGACCTTCCCGGCGGGCGGCCCGACGGACATCGCCGGGCGCGCGCTCGCCGAGGCGACCTCCAAGTACCTCGGCCAGCCCGTGGTGGTCGAAAACCGGCCGGGCGCGACGGGCACGCTGGGCGCGGCGGCGCTCGTCAACGCCAAGCCCGACGGCTACACCGTGAGCATGATCCCGATCACCGTGCTGCGGCTGCCGCACATGGAGAACGTCGCCTTCGATCCGATGAAGGATATCCGCTACGTGATCGGCGTCTCTGGCTACGTGTTCGCCTTCGTCGTGCGGGCGGACGCGCAGTGGAAGAGCATGGCCGAGCTGATCGCGGCGGCGAAGGCGAATCCGGAAAAGATCAGCTACGGCTCGCACGGCATCGGCGGCTCGGTGCACCTGGCGACCGAGGAGCTGTCGGCTGCGCAGGGCGTGAAGCTGAACCACATTCCATACAAGGGAAGCGCGGACATGCTCACCGCGCTGCTCGGCGGCCACCTCGACGTCGCGGTCGACTCGACCGGCGCCGTGCCGCATGTGGCGGCCGGCAAGGCGCGCGTGCTGGCGGTGCTCACCGAGAAGCGCGCGCCGGTATGGCCCGAGGTGCCGACGCTGACCGAGCTGGGATACGGCATCGTCTCGACAAGCCCCTACGGCATCGGCGCGCCGGCGGCCACGCCGCCCGCCGTGGTGAAGGCCCTGCACGATGCCTTCAAGAAGGGCCTCGAGGATCCGATCCATCTCAAGACGCTGGAAAAGTACAACCAGCCGCTCTGGTACCTCTCCAGCGACGACTACACGAAGTGGGCGAAGGAGCAGTACGAAAAGGAGCGCAAGATCATCGGCAGCCTCGGGCTGGCGAAGAAAAAATGAGCGATCGCAGAATCGGCATCGTCATGCACGGCGTCACCGGGCGCATGGGCATGAATCAGCACCTCGTCCGCTCGATCCTCGAGATCCGCAGGCAGGGCGGCGTGGCGTTGAAGGACGGCACGCGTCTCATGCCCGATCCGATCCTGATTGGGAGGAATGCGGAGAAGGTGGCGAATCTTGCCCGGCAACATGGCATTCAAAGGTTTTCGACAGATCTGAAAAAGGCCCTTGAGAACAAGGGCGACAGCATTTTTTTCGATGCTGCCTCGACCCAGCTGCGACCGAAGCTGCTCAAGCAGGCGATCGCCGCGGGCAAGCACGTGTACTGCGAAAAACCCGTCTCGACCACGCTCGCCGAGGCCGTTGATCTCTACCGCGCCGCGCGGAAGGCGAAAGTGAAGCACGGAGTGGTGCAGGACAAGCTCTGGCTGCCCGGGCTGCTCAAGCTGGCGAAGCTGCGCGACGAAGGCTTCTTCGGAAGGATTCTTTCCGTGCGCGGAGAGTTCGGTTACTGGGTCTTCGAAGGTGATCGCCAGCCGGCGCAAAGGCCTTCCTGGAATTACCGGAAGAAGGACGGCGGCGGCATCATTCTCGACATGCTTTGCCATTGGCGCTATGTCCTCGACAACTTGTTCGGCGAAGTCAAAGCCGTGTCCTGTCTCGGTGCGACGCATATTCCCTATCGCTGGGACGAAGCAGGGAGCAGGTACAAGGCGACCGCGGATGACGCGGCCTACGCGACCTTCCAGCTCGCGGGCGGCGTGATCGCGCATTTCAACTCCGCGTGGACCGTGCGCGTGCGCCGCGACGACCTGCTCACGCTGCAGGTGGACGGCACGCAGGGCAGCGCCGTCGCCGGGCTGAGGAAATGCCTCATTCAGCCCTACGGAAAGACCCCCAAGCCGGTCTGGAATCCGGACATTCCCCAACCGATCGACTTCTTCGCCGGCTGGGAAGAGGTGCCCGGCGAGGACTACGAGAACGCATTCAAGGTGCAGTGGGAGCTGTTCCTGAAGCATGTGGCGGGCGAGGGGCCGTTCCGCTGGGGCCTGCTCGAAGGCGCGAAGGGCGTGCAGCTCGCCGAGCTCGGACTGAAGAGCTGGAAGACGAGGAAATGGATCGACATCCCCAGGCTGAAGGCCTGAAGATCGCGCTGCCCGTGGCGGGCGGCGCGCTCGAGACGTACTTGCTGCGGGGCCCGAGGGACTTCGTGAAGCCGGCGAAGCCATTCACGCGCATCGCGTACGCCGCGGCGCACGTGGTCGCCGACCCGCTGTCCGCAGCCGACCCGTGGCTGGAGGCCGCGATCGACTGGGACGCCACGCTTGCCTACCGGCGGCACTTGTGGTCCTGGGGATTCGGCGTCGCCGAGGCGATGGACACCGCGCAGCGCGGCATGGGGCTGGATTGGGGCGCCTCGTTGCTTCTGATCGGGAAGGTCCTTGAAGAGGCGAAAGGCGTTCCGGGTGCGGTAGTCGCCTCCGGTGCCGGCACCGACCACCTGCCAGCCGGACAACATTCGATCGGCAGGATCATCGCGGCGTACGAGGAGCAGTGCGCGGCCATCGAAAAGCTGGGCGGCCGGATCATCCTGATGGCGAGCCGCGCGCTCGCCGCCAGCGCAAAGTCCCCCGACGATTACGCCAGGGTGTACGACCGCATCCTTGGCCAGGTGAAGCAGCCCGTGATCATCCACTGGCTGGGCGAGATGTTCGACCCGGCGCTGGAGGGCTACTGGGGAAAGATGGACCACCATCAGGCAATGGATGTCTGCCTTTCGGTCCTGGAGAAAAACAGGGAGAAAGTGGACGGGATCAAGATTTCCCTGCTGGACAAGGACAAGGAAATTGCCATGCGCCGCCGCCTGCCGAAGGGCGTGCGCATGTACACGGGCGACGATTTCAACTTCGCGGAGCTGATCGAGGGCGACGCGCAGGGCCACTCGGACGCGCTATTGGGGATTTTCGACGCAATTGCTCCAGCAGCTTCTGCGGCCCTGGGTTTCTTGAGTGAGAACAAGAAAAAAGAGTTTCATGACGTCCTCGGGCCGACGGTCCCGCTGTCGCGGCACATCTTCCGGGCGCCGACGCGCTTCTACAAGACGGGCGTGGTATTCATGGCCTGGTTGAACGGCCACCAGGAGCATTTCGCGATGGTCGGCGGGCAGCAGAGCGCGCGCTCGATCCTGCACCTCGCGGAACTCTTTCGCCTTGCCGACCAGGCCGGCCTGCTCGCCGAGCCCGGGCTCGCCTGTCGGCGCATGCAGCATCTCCTTGCGGTGCATGGAATTTCATAAGCTGAGCGCGGGCTTCGGCGCGGAAGTCTTCGGCGTTAATCTCGCCTCGCTTTCCCGCGCGCAATTCGAGGAGGTCCGGGAGGGCTTCTATCGCCACCAGGTGCTGGTCGCGCGCGGCCAGAAGCTCACGGCCACCCAGTTCCTGGATTTTGCCCGGCGCATCGGGCCGCCCGAGCCGCACGTCATCGACCAGTTCCACCATCCCGAGCACGCCGACATCCTGATCCTGTCCAACGTCGAGCGGGACGGCAGGCCGACGGGCCTCGCCGATGCCGGCACGTACTTCCACACCGACTACTCGTATCTTGAGGAGCCCGCGCGCGCGACGATGCTGTATTCGATCCAGGTGCCGAAGAGGGGCGGCGACACGCTATTTGCGAACCAGTACGCCGCCTACGACGATCTGCCTCCGGCGTCGAAAGACAGGATCCGGGAGCTTGTGGCGCTGCACCATTACGGCAACCGCGACGACCTCGACAAGACCTCGCGCACCGTCGCCTCGGTCTTGAGCGACGCGCAGGAGAAGAAAATGTCCTGGGTGAAGCACCGCGTGGCGCGGCCGCACCCGGTGACCGGCCGCACGGCGCTGTACGCGGTCAACGGCAGTTCGTTCGGCATCGAGGGCATGCCGGAGGACGCCGCCCTCTCCCTGCTGCGCGAGCTTGCGCTCCATGCGACGCAGGAAAAGTACCAGCTGCGCCTGAAATACGGCGTCGGCGACGTCGTAATCTGGGACAATGCGTCGCTGCTGCATTCGGCGACGCTCACCGATCCGCAGGATCCGCGCACGCTGTGGCGCATTACCGTCAAGGAGAAAGGGAGAACATGAAACTGAAGCTGCTGTTTGCCGCCGTCGCGACGGCTTTTTCGCTGCAGGCCGGGGCGCAGGGACTCACGCTGCACGGCGCGTCCCAGTTCAACGACGACCACGCGTTCACCAAGGCGCTGGTGCGCTTTCAGGAGCTGGTCGACAAGTACTCGGGCAAGAAGAGCAACTGGGTGCTGCACAAAAACTCCGAGCTGGGCCTCGAGAAGCAGTACTTCGAGTACATGGCGCAGGGCAAGGCGGTGGACTACGCGATCGTGTCGCCCGCGCACATGTCGACCTTCTCCAAGGCGGCGCCGTTCATCGACGCGCCGTTCCTGTTCCGCGACCTCGCGCACTGGAACAAGGTGCTCGACGCGGACCTGCTCAAGCCGGTCGCCGACGAGATCAACCAGAAGGCCGAGGTGATGCTGATCGGCTACGCCGGCGGCGGCACCCGCAACATCTTCGTCAACAAGCCGGTGCGCAACCTGCAGGAAATGAAGGGCCTCAAGGTGCGCGTGCAGGGAGCGCCGATCTGGTCGAAGACCTTCGCCGCCATCGGCATGGCGCCCACGGTGATCGCCTACAACGAGGTCTACAACGCGATCCAGAACAACGTCATCGCGGCGGGCGAGAACGAGGCGGCGGGCGTCGAGGCCATGAAGTTCTACGAGGTGGCGCCGCAGCTGTCGATGACGCAGCATGCGATCACGATCCGGCCGCTGTGCTTCTCCACGAAATCGTTCAAGAAGCTCGACCCGGGCATGCAGGCCGCGGTGCTGCGCGCGGGCAAGGAGGCGGGCGCCTACGGCCGCCAGGTCGAGTCCTCCGAGGACTCGGCGAAGCTGGACGCGCTGGAGAAGGCGGGCAAGCTGAAGCGCGTGCCCTTCGCCGACCGCGACCAGATGAAGAAGCTCGCCGACCCTGTGATGGCGGAATACGCCAAGGAGATCGGCGCCGACGGGATCTACCAGAAGATCAACGCCCTGAAGTAGGCGAACGTCGAGGAACGGCGGCGCAAGCCGCCGTTTTTTTATGTACCGGAAATTCACCGCGCTGTACGCGAAGCTGCTGTCCTGGATGCTGGCGGCCTCGATCGCGATCCTGATCATCCCGGTCAGCATGCAGATCTTTTCGCGCACCATCCCGCTGATCCCCGCCTACATCTGGACCGAGGAGATGGCGCGGTTCCTGTTCGTCTGGTCGATCATGATCGGCGCCATGATCGGCATCCGCGAGGGCACGCACTTCGAAGTGGATGTCTGGCCGCAGATGGGGACGCGCGCGACCGCGGCGGTGAAGCTGGTCGCCGGCCTGTTCATCCTGGCGTTCGCGCTGGTGTTCCTGTGGTGGGGCTGGGAGTTCACCTGGAACGCGCGCAACCGAATCTCCGAGCTCGCCGAGCTGCCGCTCTGGATGATCCACCTCGCCTGGCCGCTCGCCGGCTTCACCTGGGTGGTGTTCCAGGCGGAGCGCCTCTATGACAACGCGCGGGCGGCGCTGGGGAAGCGGCCGTGACGGGCGCGGTGCTGTCGTCGGGCCAGGCGGGCCTCATCCTGTTCGGGCTTTTCTTCGCCCTGATGTTCCTGCGCGTGCCGGTGGCGATCTCGCTCGGCCTTGCCTGCCTGCCGGTCCTGGTGATCGAAGACCGCCTGTCGCCGATGACGCTGGTGCAGGAGACGTTCAACTCTTACAACTCGTTCATCCTGCTCGCCGTGCCGTTCTTCCTGCTGACCGCGAACCTGATGAACGTGGGCGGCATCACCGATCGGCTGGTGCGGCTGTCGCGCGCGATGGTGGGCCATTTCCCGGGCGGGCTGGCGCAGATCAACGTCGTGCTGTCCATCTTCTTCGCCGGCATTTCGGGCTCGTCGACGGCGGACGCCGCCAGCCAGTCGAAGATTTTCATCGAAGCACAGACCAAGGAAGGTTACGACCTGTCCTTCTCGGTGGCGATCACTGCAGTGTCGGCGGTGCTGGCGGTGATCATCCCGCCTTCGATCCTGATGATCGTCTGGGGCGGCGTGCTCACGGTGTCGATCGGCGCGCTGATGCTCGCGGGCATCGTGCCGGGCCTGCTGATCGGCCTCGCGCAGATGGCCACCGTGCACGTCTACGCCAAGCTGCGCAACTACCCGACCTATGCGCGCGCCACGCTGAAGGAGCTCGGCGTCGCGGCGCTGATTTCCATCCCCGCGCTGCTCACGCCGCTGATCATCATCGGCGGCAAGATTTTCGGCTGGTTCACTGCCACGGAGTCCGCCTGCATCGCGGTGCTCTACGCGGGCGTGCTGTCGATCCTCGTTTATCGCGAAATGGACCTGAAGGGCCTGAATGGCGCGCTGCTCGACACCGGCAAGCTGGCCGGCATCGCCTTGTTCTGCGTCGGCACTGCCTCGGCGTTCGGCTGGCTGCTCGCCTACTACCAGATCCCCAAGGCGCGCCTCTCGGGTGTCTCCGCCTGGGGCATGGGCGTGACGGAAACGGGCTTCTTCGTCGCCTTCGTGTTTCTCGTGGGGGGCTGCTTTCTCGACGCGATTCCGGCGATCATCATCGTAGGCACCATCCTCGAGCCGATCATCAGCGCCGCGGGCATGGACCCGGTGCACTTTGCGATCATCGGCATCGTGTCGCTCGCCTTCGGGCTCGTCACGCCCCCGTACGGGCTGTGCCTGATGATTTCCTGCGCAGTGGCTGGCATCCGCGTCCGCGACGCGCTGAGGGACACGCTGATCATGCTGATTCCCATGCTGCTGGTGCTGGCGATG
>JAYRND010000244.1:0-8260 GCA_041904885.1 Burkholderiales bacterium | reverse complement strand
GTGAGGCCGCAGGGCACCGTCGCCGCCGGCTGCTGGGTCAGGTTGAAGGGATAGCTGAACGGCGACCAGTCGGTCCAGCGCTTCTCCTTGAGGACGTTGGCGACCTCCTTGCCGGCGGCGAAAGCCGCGAGCGGCAGGGTCGGCGTGACCAGCAGGTCGTAGCGCTCGTGGAAGCGGTTCATCAGCTCGCCCAGCGCACCGCGCTGCTTGACCGCGTCCAGGTACTGGGCGGTGGTCACTTTCTCGCCCGCCTTGGCGGTCTCCAGCAGGCCGGGATCCAACAGTCTGCGCTTCGCGGGCGGCGTGTTGCGAACGATCATGGCCGCTCCCGGGAACCAGTGCGCAGCGAAGAGGGGCCCGCAGTCGGCGAAGCCGGGGTCCTCGGCTTCGACAAGGGCGCCCAGGTCCTGGAATTTTCTGACCGCGCTTTTCACAATCGAGGCGATTTCCTTGTCCACCTTCGCGTATCCCAGGTCGGCGGAGTACGCAATGCGCAGGCCTTTGACGCCGTCCTCCAGGCCGATGCGGTAATCGCGTGCGTCGTAGGGCAGGGCGTGCCAGTCGCGCAGGTCAGGAAGCGACAGCACGTTGAGGAGCAACGCGCAGTCCTCGACCGTGCGCGTCATCGGCCCTACGTGCGCCACCGTGCCCATCGGTGAAAGCGGCCAGGCGGGCACGCGGCCGAACGAGGGCTTGATTCCGACGAGCCCGGTGAAGGCGCAGGGAATGCGGATCGAGCCGCCGCCGTCGGTGCCGACGGTAAGCGGGCCCATGCCCGCGGCCACCGCCGCCGAGCCGCCTCCGGAAGAGCCGCCGGGAGTCATCTTCGGGTTCCAGGGGTTGCGCGTGATGCCGGTGAGCGGGCTGTCGGTGACGCCCTTCCAGCCGAACTCCGGCGTCGTCGTCTTGCCGAGCAGCACCGCGCCGTGCTCGCGCAGGCGCGCGGTCACCGGCGCGTCTTCGTTCCAGGGGCCTTTCGGATCGACGGTCTTCGAACCGCGCAGCGTGGGCCAGCCCCTGGTCAGCAGCAGGTCCTTGATCGACGTCGGCACGCCATCGAGCAGGCCGCGTGGCGCGCCTTTGCGCCAGCGTTGCTCGGATTGCCTTGCTTGTGCCATGGCCTGCTTTTCATCGATCAGGCAAAACGCATTCAGTACGGGGTTCAGTTTTCCGATTCGCGCGAGCGTGGCGCGCGTCACCTCGACTGGGGAGAGTTTCTTCCTGCGGTAGAGCTGCAGCAGTTCGGTCGCGGACAGCGAGCAGAGGTCGTTTTTCATGAGGGGAGTCCCAGTCCTTTGCGGGTTCCGAACAGCCATGCGCCGCCCAGCGCCGGAGGCAACGACACCGTGTGAAGATCTTCCCTGATCTTCCTTACCGGCAGGTCGGCCCGCCGGCAGCGCGAGAGGAGGATCGCAGGCTCGCGGCATTCGAGCGCGATGCCGGCAAGAGCGGGTGCGGGCGGCGCCTCGCCGAGCAGCTCGCGCCACTGTCCGCGTGTGCCGAGGAGGACGTGCCCGCGCTCGGTGGGCAGGTGCGTGTAGCCGCCGGCCGGCCTCGGCAGCAGCGCGCCGAACTCCGCCCAGCGCGCCGCGGCAGCGGCCGCGTCGTCGGCCACGACGAACACGCAGGCGAGCTTGACCACCGTGTTGGTGTGGCCGAGATACTGCGGCCGCCAGATCGCCTCGGGCGCAAGGTGCTGCACGAACTGGATGCGGCCCTCGGGCATCCTGTCCGGGGCGGCCCGAACGACCTTGAACCGCGCCGTCTGCCTTTCCGCCGTTTCCCGCTGCAGGTTCACGATGGGCTGGGGCGCAAAGCCATGGTCGGCGAGCCGCCGGTGCTCGCCGTCGGCGTCCGGCGTGCCGAAGCAGCACAGATGCACGCCGGGGTATCGCTGCATGGTCGCGCGCAGGCGCTGCGCGTTGGGCGTGTCCGCGGTGGGCGCGAGGAACTCGAGGTAGCCGTGCTCGAGCATCACGCAGACGTTGGCCGTGCCCGCCGGCCCGTCCTGCGTGCGCTGCTCCGAGACGGGCGTGACCGCGAAGCCGAGCGCCTCGAGCGCGCGCGCGGCAGCCGCGAGGTCAGGCACGAAATGCGAGACGTGATCGAGGTACAGGCACCCCGGGGGCGGAATTTGCGTGGCGGCGGCGCACATGCGTTTCAGCTTCGTTCGGCTAATATTATCGCCGTGATCGAACGCGGCCATCACGACATGGGCGGGCTTCCCGCCGGCAAGGTCGAACCGACCGAGCACGAGTACGCGGAATGGGAGCGGCGCGTGGATGCGCTGATGACGCTGCTCTCCGGGGTCAAGGGCGCGAAAAAGCTGATGACGGTGGATGAGCTGCGCAAGAACATCGAGGCGCTGCCGCCGGACGCCTACGACCGCATGACCTACTATGAGCGCTGGGTCACTTCGATCACGCAGACCATGATCCAGCGCGGCCACATCACCACCGAGGAGCTCGGCAGGAAGATGGCCGAGGTCGAGAAGCGGCGTGGTTGACGCCCGCTTCAAGCCCGGCGACCGGGTCCGCGTGCGGGAGGCCTACCCGCTCGGGCACATCCGCACGCCGTTCTATATCCGCGGACATTCCGGCGTGATCGAGCGGATCTGCGGGACTTTCCGCAATCCGGAGGAGCTGGCGCAGCAACGGAGCGGCGAGCCCAGGCAGCCGCTTTACCGCGTGCGCTTCCGGCAGGCGGAGGTGTGGCCCGACTACCGCGGCGGCGCGGACGACGTGGTGGAAGTCGAGATCTTCCAGCATTGGCTCGAATGAAACGAGCCGTATGAAAGACAGCGGAAGCTACCAGCCGTACAGCTACTTCCAGCTGATGGAGGTGAGCCTGCGCGAGCTGCTGGTCGAGAAAGGGCTGCTGACCGAAGAGCAGATCGCCGCCACGGTCGAGGACATGCGCCAGCGCTCGCCCGAGCGCGGCGCGCGCGTCGTCGCCAGAGCCTGGGTGTCGAATGCTTTCAGGGAAAAGCTCCTTGAAGATGGCACCAAGGCCTGCGAATCGCTGGGCCTCGACGTGCCGGCGCTGAAGCTCGTCGTGGTCGAGAACACCCCGGGCGTGCACAACATGATCGTCTGCACGCTGTGCTCGTGCTACCCGCGCATGCTGCTCGGCATCCCGCCCGACTGGTACAAGTCGCGGAACTACCGCTCGCGCGCGGTGCGCGAGCCGCGGGCGGTGCTCTCCGAATTTGGTTTATTTTTAGATGAAAAAATAATAATAAGAGTTCATGATTCAACGGCTGACATGCGCTATCTCGTGCTGCCGATGCGCCCGGCCGGTACCGAAGGCTGGAGCGAGGAGCGGCTCGCCTCGATCGTGACCAGGGATTGCATGATCGGCGTTGCCGTGCCGAAGTCCAGCTGAAAAAACTACTCAAGACCCTCAAACTCACGCCGCTTGGCGACGGCGCCGTCTATGCCGAGTTCGCCGACCGGCTGGACATGGAGACCAACCGGGCGCTGCAGGCGCTCGCGGCGGCATTGCGCGCACGCGGACTGCCCTGGGTGCGCGACGTGGTGCCGGCGATCTGCGGCATCGCCGTGCATTTCGACCCCTACCATCCCGGGCTGCCTGCCGCGCCCCTCGAGCATTTCAACGCGCTGCTGCAGGAGGCCTTCAAGTCGGCCTCCAGGTTCGAGAACGGCGGTCGCGTAGTGGAAGTCCCGGTTTGCTATGACTCCGTTTATGCGCCGGATCTTGAAGAAATTGAACAGCTCACGAAAGTAAAAAAGCAGGACATACCCAAACTGCACCAGAACTCCAGACATTCCGTTCTCATGGTGGGCTTCTCGCCCGGGCAGCCCTACATCGGCGGCCTCGACCCGAAGCTCTCGGTGCCGCGGCGCGCCACGCCGCGCACGCGGGTGCCCGCCGGTTCGGTGGCGATCGCCAACGAGCAGACCTGCGTCTACCCCTTCGAGACGCCGGGCGGCTGGAACGTGATCGGCCGCACGCCGCTGCGCGTCTTCGACCCGGCGCGCGAACCGCCGAGCCTCTTTGCGCCGGGCGACCGCGTGCGCTTCGTCGCCATCTCGCGGCAGCAATACGAGAGCTTCGAATGAGCCTGCGCATCCTGCGGCCCGGCCTGCTGACTACGGTGCAGGACCGCGGCCGGCACGGCCTGCAGCACATCGGCGTGGTGCCCTGCGGCGCCATGGATCCGGTCGCACTCGCGCTGGCCAACGGCCTGGTCGGCAACGACCCGGGCGAGGCGGCGCTGGAGATCACGGTGCTCGGCCCGGAGATCGCATTCGAGAGCGACGCCCTGATCGCGCTCTGCGGCGCCGAGATGGACGCGCGGCTGGACACGGCGCCGCTGCCCGCGAACCGGCCTGTCCTCGTCGCGAAGGGCGCGGTGCTCAATGCGCGCCGCACCACGCTCGGTTCGCGCGCCTATCTGGCGGTGGCCGGCGGCATCGCGCTGGCGCCGGTGCTCGGCAGCCGGAGCACCTGCCTGCCGGCGAAATTCGGCGGCCTGCAGGGCCGCCCGTTAAGGGCCGGCGACACTGTGCCGCTGGTTGAGAATGTTTCCTCTTTGTCGTCGAGCCGCTACAGGAAACTTGCCAGCAGGAAGGAGCTGGCCGGCCTGAGCACGGTGGGCTGGTCGGCGCCGGCGCTGACGCTGCCCGCGCGCGAGCCGATCCTGGTCCACGCGATGGAAGGCCGGCACCACGCGTTCTTCGACGCCGCCGCGCGGCGCGCCTTCTTCGAGGCCACCTGGAAGGTGATGCCGGATTCCAACCGCATGGGATTTCGCCTGGCGGGTCCGCCGCTGGCGCGCGCTCAGGCCGGCGAGATACTATCGGAGCCCACCTGCCTGGGCACCGTGCAGGTGCCGGCGAGCGGCATGCCGATCGCACTGATGGCCGACCACCAGACGACCGGCGGCTATCCGAAGATCGCCGAGATCGCCGCGGCGGACGTGCCGCGGCTGGCGCAGCTGGCGCCCGGCGGGCAGGTGCAGTTCGCACGCTGCACGCTGGAGCAGGCGGGCGAGTTGCGGCGGGCGCTGCGCAGGCGGATGGACGCGGCGCTCCGGTCGCTGGTCTGGAACTACGGAACATGAAGAAGATCGATCTCAACTGCGACATGGGGGAAAGCTTCGGGGCCTGGAAGATGGGCGCCGACGCCGGTGTCATGCCCTACATCAGCTCGGCGAACGTCGCCTGCGGTTTCCACGCGGGCGATCCGGCGACCATCCGCAAGACGGTGCGCCTCGCGGTGGACTGCGGCGTCGCGGTGGGCGCGCATCCCTCGCTGCCCGACCTGATGGGCTTCGGCCGGCGCACGATGCGCATCTCGCCGCAGGACATGTACGACCTGGTCGTCTACCAGGCGGGCGCGGTGGAGGCGTTCGCGCGGGCCGCGGGCGCGAAGCTGCACCACGTCAAGTGCCACGGCGCGCTCTACAACATGGCCGCCACGGACGAAGCGCTTTCCGAGGCGATGGTGAGAGCGGTCAGGGATCTTGGATCGGAAGTGATCCTTTATGTCCTTGCAAACAGTAAAAACCATCAAATCGCAAGACAATCCGGTGTCCGCGTTGCGGGCGAAGTCTTCGCCGACCGCGGCTACTCGGACGACGGCACGCTCGCGCCGCGCGACAAGCCCGGCGGCATGATCGAGGACCCGCAGCAGTCCGTGGCGCAGGTCCTCGGCATGATCGAGGGGGGCTACGTCACCAGCCTCGGCGGCAAGCGCGTGCCGGTCGCCGCCGATACGCTCTGCCTGCACGGCGACCAGCCGGGCGCCGTGCTGTTCGCCCAGACCCTCAGGAAAACTTTCACCGAAAGAGGAATCTCCGTTGCCGCTCCCTAAACTGTTCGAACCGCTCCAGCTCGGCGGCATCACGCTGCCCAACCGCGTCGCCATCTCGCCGATGTGCCAGTACTCCGCCGACGACGGCTCGATGAACGACTGGCACCTCGTGCACCTGGGCAGCATGGCCTGCTCGGGCGCGGGCCTGGTCGTGGTGGAAGCGACCGGCGTCACGCGCGAGGGGCGGATTTCGCACCACTGCACGGGCCTCTATACCGACAACAACGAGGCGGCGATGAAGCGGGTGCTGGATGCCTGCCGGCGCCTTACGCGCACGCCTTTCGGCGTGCAGCTCGCGCACGCGGGCCGCAAGGCTTCGGCGCAGGTGCCCTGGCAGGGCGGCAAGCCGCTCGGCCCGCAGGAGTCTCCCTGGCAGACGGTCGCGCCTTCGGCGCTGGCCTATGGCGACGGTTGGCACGTGCCGCACGAGTTGACTGTGTCCGACCTTGTTGCCTTGAAGGATTCCTTCGCAAGAGCCGCCCAGCGAGCCTTGCGTGTCGGCTTCGACCTGATCGAAATGCACGCGGCGCACGGCTACCTGATGCACCAGTTCCTCTCGCCGCTCTCCAACAAGCGCAAGGACGCGTACGGCACCGACCGGATGAAGTTCCCTTTGGAGGTTGCGCGCGCCCTGCGCGATGCCTGGTCGAAGGAGCGGGCGCTGGGCGCGCGCATCAGCGGCAGCGACTGGGCCGAGGGCGGCTTCGAGACCGGCGATGCGGCTGCCTTTGCGCGCGAGCTGAAGAAAATCGGCTTCGACTACGCCTGCGTGTCGAGCGCAGCGCTGGTGCCGCAGCAGAAGATGAAGGTCGAGCCGGGCTACAACGTGCCGTTCGCGGCGCGCGTGCGAAAGGAGTCGGGGATCGTCACGCGGGTGGGCGGCATGATCGCCGACCCGGAGCAGGCCGAAGGCATTCTGCAGTCGGGCGCGGCGGACCAGATCTGCCTCGCGCGCGCGCTGCTCGACAACCCACGCTGGGTCTGGCACGCGGCCGAGCGCTTCGGCGTGAAGATCGAATACCCGCCGCAATACGCGCGCGTGCACGCGAGCCTCTGGCCCGGCGCGGCGCTGGCGCGGCCGAAGCAGGGCGCCGCGTTGTCGGCGTAGCTGCGGGCGTGAGCGTCAAGGTTTACGCGCTGTGGTGCGGCGCGCTCGAGTTTGATCGCCGCTCTTTCTTTCCGGATTCCGAGCGCGGCACGATGCTGCGGGTTCCGGTGCCGGCTTTCCTGATCGCGCACCCGAAGGGCAGGGTGCTGTTCGACACCGGCATCCATGCCGACGCGTTCCGCGACCCGGCGGCGCACCTGGGCGCGGAAATCGCGAAGTACTTCCGCTTCTCCTGTGGCGCGGGCGAGGGCGTCGCTGCGCAGCTCGCGCTGCTGGGGCTCGCGCCCGCGGACATCACGCACGTCGTCAACTCGCACTTTCATTTCGACCATTGCGGCTGCAACGGCCTGTTCGGCAAGGCGGCGTTCTTCGTGCAGGGCGAGGAGCTGCGCGCCACGCGCGCCGCGCGTGCCGCAGACGGCCGCGTGGACCGCGACTGGGACTTGCCGCTCGACTACCGGCTGCTCGAGGGCGAGCACGACCTCTTCGGCGACGGCTCCGTCGTCATCGTGCCCACGCCCGGGCACACCGCCGGGCACCAATCGCTTCGAGTGGATGCCGGGTCGGGGCTGCGCCTCTGTCTGACCGGGGACGCCTGCTACACGCAGGAGCACCTCGAGCGCGACCTGCTGCCCGCGAAGGCGGCGGTGTGGAACCAGGCGGAGATGCGCCGCTCGCTCGGCGGGTTGCGTCGCATGCGCGAGCGCCAGGGCATCGAGCTCGTCTACGGACACGACGGTGCGCAGCTGCAGGGCCTGCGCCGCTGCCCGGAAGCCTTTGCCTGAGGCGCCCATGATCTTCTTCGAACCCGACGCCCGCGACCGCAAGCTCCTGCCCTGGGATCCGTTCAAGGGCGTGGTGGTGCCGCGGCCGATCGGCTGGATCTCCTCCATGAGCAAGGCAGGGCAGGTGAACCTCGCGCCCTACAGCTTCTTCAACGGCGTTCTCAGCCACCCGCGCATCGTCAGCTTCTGCAGCGAGACCGAGAAGGACGCGGCGGCGTTCGCGATCGACTCGGGCGAATTCTGCTGGAGCATGGCGACCTGGGCGCTGCGCGACCAGATGAACGCGACTTCCGCAGGCCTGCCGCGCGGCCAGAGCGAATTCGAGTACGCGCGGCTCGCGACCGCGCCCTGCCGGCTGATCCGCGCGCCGCGCGTCGCCGATTCGCCCGCGGCGATGGAGTGCCGGGTCACGCAGGTGCTGCGGGTAAAGGATGTCGAGGGGCGAGAGACGGGCGGCGTGGTGGTGTACGGCCAGGTGATCGGCATGCACCTCGATGAGCGCTACGTGAAGAACGGCCGCTTCGACCTT
>JAYRND010000243.1:0-22693 GCA_041904885.1 Burkholderiales bacterium | reverse complement strand
CGATCGCCCCACCGTTGACGTTCACTTTCGAGGTATCCCAGCCCATCTGCCGGTTCACCGCGATCGCCTGCGCGGCGAACGCCTCGTTGATTTCCATCAGGTCGAGGTCCTTCGGAGCCCATCCGGCGCGGGACAGGCATCGCTTGGAAGCCGGCACCGGGCCCATGCCCATGTACTTCGGGTCCACTCCCGCCGAAGCGAAAGCCTTGATGCGCGCGAGCGGCTTCAGGCCCAGCTCCTTGGCTTTCTTCGCCGATGCAAGAACCACGGCGGCCGCCCCGTCATTGATGCCCGAGGCGTTGGCCGCGGTCACGGTGCCGTTCTTGTCGAACGCGGGCTTGAGGCCCTTCATCGCCTCCAGCGTCGCGCCGTGGCGCGGATACTCGTCGGCGCCGAACACCACCGGCCCCTTGCGCGAGGGCACCTCGTAGGGAACGATTTCGTCGTTGAACTTGCCGGCCTTCTGCGCAGCCTCGGTCTTGTTCTGGCTCTTCACCGCGAACTCGTCCTGCTCTTCACGCGTGACCGCGTATTCCTTGGCCACGTTTTCGGCGGTGACGCCCATGTGGTACTGGTTGTAGACGTCCCACAGGCCGTCGACGATCATCGAGTCGATCATCTTCGCGTCGCCCATGCGGAAGCCGTCGCGCGAGCCGTTGAGCACGTGCGGCGCGGCACTCATGTTCTCCTGGCCGCCGGCAACCACGATGTCGGAGTCGCCGTTGGCGATCGACTGCGCGCCAAGCATGGCCGCCTTGAGGCCGGAGCCGCAGACCTTGTTGATGGTCATCGCCGGCACCATGTCCGGCAGCCCGGCCCAGATCGCCGCCTGCCGCGCCGGGTTCTGGCCGACGCCAGCGGCGAGCACCTGCCCCATGATGACTTCGGACACCTGGTCCGGCGCGACGCCGGCGCGCTCGAGGACTTTCTTGATGATGTGCGCGCCCAGCTTCGCCGCGGGGACGCCGGCGAGCGAGCCGCCGAACTTGCCGATCGCGGTCCGCGCCGCGCCTACGATGACGATGTCTTCCATGTCTGCCTCCTGGTTAAGCCTGGTTTGCCTTCTGCTTCACGTAGCGACCGGGCGCTGGCTCGATCGCCGGATACTCCGCGCTGCCGGTCTGCGCCGGCGCTGCACGCTCGCTGCCCTTGAATTGCTCCAGCCACTTCGACCACTTGGGCCACCAGCTGCCGCGAACTTCCTGCGCCTGCTCGAGCCAGTCGTCCGTGCGGGCGGGATAGGCATCCGACATCCAATAGCTGCGCTTGTTGTCCGCGGGCGGGTTGATCACGCCGGCGATGTGGCCGGAGGCTCCCAGCACGAAGGTCTTCTCGCCGCCCAGCAGCGCGACCGAGCGGTAGGCCGCGCGCCAGGGCACGATGTGGTCCTCGCGCGTGGCGAGGATGAACGACGGCCGGTCCACCCTGCCGAGATCCACCGGTACGCCGCAATTGCTGAGCGCGCCCGGCACGCGCAGCCTGTTCTCCAGGTACGTATTGCGCACGTAGCTGCAGTACATCGGCCCCGGTAGATTGGTGCTGTCGGCGTTCCAGTACAGGATGTCGAAAGCCGAGGGCGTGCCGCCCAGCAGGTAGTTGTTGACCACGTACGGCCAGACGAGGTCGTTGGCGCGCAGCGCGTTGAACGTCGAGGCGAGGTCTGCGCCCGGGAAGATTCCCCCGTTGCCGATCTGTGCCTCGCGCGCGGCGTGCGCCTGCTCGTCAATGAACACGCGGATCTGCCCCGGCGCCTCGAAATCCAGCATGGTGGCGAAGTAGGTGACGCTCTCCACCACGTGCTCGCCTTTCGCGGCCATGACCGCGAGCGCCGCGGCGAGCAGCGTGCCGCCTACGCAGAATCCCAGCGCATTGACCCGGTCGCAGCCAGAAATACTGCGCGCGACTTCGAACGCCTTGAAAATCGACTTGAGGTAGTCGTCCCAATCGAACGCCGCGTCGGCGGCGCTCACGTTCTTCCAGGACACCATGAACACCGTGTGGCCCTGCTCGACCGCGTAGCGCACGACCGAGTTGTGCGGGCGCAGGTCGAGGATATAGAACTTGTTGATGCAGGGCGGCACCATCACCAGCGGCCGCGCGCCCACCTGCGCGGTCGCGGCGCGGTACTGGATCAGCTGGATCAGCTCGTTCTCGTAGATTACGTCGCCGGGCGTCACCGCCAGGTTGCGACCGATCTCGAAGGCCGTCTCGTCGGTCTGCAGGATTCGCTTGCGCCGCGTATCGGCGATGAGGTTGGCGAGGCCGCGCGTGATGCTCTCGCCCTTCGATTCCAGTGCCTCGCGCAGTACCGCGGGGTTGGTCGCCGCGAAATTTGCCGGCGACATCGCATCGCACCATTGCTTCACCGCGAACTGCAGGCGCTCCTTGGCCGTCGCCTCGAGCTCGCTCGCCTCGGCCAGCTCGGTGAGGAACCGCGACGCGAGCAGGTAGGACTGCTTGAGGTAGGAGAAGTAGGCGTTTTCCCGCCACTCGCGCCCGGCGAACCGGCGATCGCCCGGCTCGGGCACGACCAGCGCCTCACGCTGCTCGCCCAGGAGCGCCGACCAGAGCTGGGCCTGCTTCGCCGCATAGCCGGACTGCAGCGCAGCAAACCGCGCCGAATCCTGCATCAGGCTCGAAATCAGTTGCGCGGGGTCGGGCGTGCCCGGGGGACTGGAAAACAGATGCTGCAGTGGAGCCTCTGTCGATCGCAGGAATCCGCTATTTTGCGCCGCACAAAAAGCTAATGCAAGTCCCCGAGAATCGCCCGTACGAGGGCGATTGCGCCGATGCCCAGGGCGATCAGTACCGTCTGCGCGACGGTGGCGCGCAACTCCGGCCGGCGGTGCAGGCCGGGGATCAGGTCGGCGACCGCGACGTAGATCATGCTGGCGGCGACGACGCCCAGGAGCACGGGCGTCCAGCCCTCGATGACCTGCAGGGCGTAGTAGCCGAGCGCGCCCCCCACCAGCGTGGCGCAGGAGGACAGCATGTTGAGCAGGAACGCCTTCGCCTTCGAGTAGCCCGAGTGCAGCAGGATCAGGAAGTCGCCCACTTCCTGCGGGATCTCGTGCGCGACGATGGCGATGGCGGTAACCACGCCCAGCTGGGTGCTCTGCAGGAACGCCGCTGCGATCAGGATGCCGTCGAGGAAGTTGTGGATCGTGTCGCCGACCACGATCAGCGCACCCGAGCGGCCGTGGTCGTGCCCCGCATGCGCAGGCTCCTCGGGGTCGTGGGAGTGCCGCCACAGCAGCAGCTTCTCCATGAGGAAGAAGGCCAGGATGCCGATCAGGATCGAGGCGGCGACGGTATGCGGCTCGCCGTTCGCGAACGCGTGCGGGATCACCTCCAGGAAGGCCGCGCCCAGCAGCGCGCCGATGGCGAAGGACACCAGCGTCGAGACCCAGGCCGCGCGCAGCGCCAGCGCGAGGGCCGCCGCGCCCGCGGACAGCACTCCGCCGGCCAGGCTCGCGACGACGATCCAACCGAGTGGCGACATGGGGGGCGGGATTGTACTAGTCGAGCCAGATCGCAGCAGCCATACGCTCGGAGGCCCCGTCGCGCCGGTAGGAGAAGAATGTCGCCACGTCCGCGTGCGTGCAAAAGCCTCCGCCGCCGACGCGGGTCACGCCCAGGCGCGCCAGCCGCCGGCGCGCGATCGCATAGAGATCGGCCAGCCAATGGCCGGGGCGCGTGGGCCGGAACGCCGCTGCCGCTTCCGCGTCCTTCTCCAGGAACGCTTCGCGCACCTCGGCGCCGATTTCGTAGGCGCCGGGTCCGATCGCGGGACCCAGCCACGCGAGCAGTTGCTCCGGCGGCACGCCCATCCCCCGCACCGTCGATTCGATGACCCCGGCGGAAAGGCCACGCCAGCCTGCGTGCGCGATGCCGACCGCCTCGCCGCGCCCGTCGGCGAGCAACACCGGCATGCAGTCGGCGACCATCACCGCGCACACCACGTGGCGCCGCCGCGAGAACGATGCGTCCGCTTCGGCCGGGCTCGAGCAGCGCGAAGCGTCGATCGCGCCGGCGCCGTGCACCTGCCGGAGCCAGCATGGGTCCGCGGGCAGCGCGGCGCGCAGCCGCGCACGGGACGCTTCGCTCTTCAGGTCGCCAAAGGCCCGTGTCGTCACGAGCGCGCGCACGTTCCGCGGCACGGGCCAGTCCGGAACGATCAGGTCAGCCGCCACGGCGAAGGCCTGCCAGCAGCTTCTTCATGTCCGCAGGCAGTGGCGCCTTCCAGGCCTTGCGTTTGCCCGTGCGCGGATGCGCGAGCTCGAGCTCGGCGGCGTGCAGCGCCTGGCGCGGGAACGCCGGGCCGCCGCCGGCTCCCCGGCGATACACCGGGTCGCCCACCACCGGGTGGCGCAGGTGCTGCAGGTGGACGCGGATCTGGTGCGTGCGGCCGGTCTCCAGCCGGCATTCGAGCAGCGCGACGCCGCGCTCGCCGCCCGCGCCGAAGCGCTCGAGCAGCCGATAGCGGGTAACCGCGGGCTTTCCGCGCCGCGTCACCGTCATGCGCGTGCGCGCGCGCGTGTCGCGGCCGACCGGCGCGTCGATCGCGCCACCCTCGGGCGGCTGGCCGTGCACCAGCACGAGGTAGGTCCGCCGCACGCTGCGGTCCGCGAGTTGCGCGGCAAGGTTCGCCTGCGCGGCGAGGTTCCTCGCCACCACCAGCAGGCCGGTGGTGTCCTTGTCCAGGCGATGCACGATGCCCGCGCGCGGCACCTGGCGCAGTTCCGGCGCGTGCGCGAGCAGCGCGTTGAGCAGCGTGCGATCCGGGTTGCCGGCGCCCGGGTGCACCACCAGCCCCGCGGGCTTGTCGATGACGATGAGATCGCTGTCCTCATACACGATTTTCAGCGGCAGGCGCTGCGCGGCGGGATGCGCGGAATCCGGCGCCTCCGGTACCCTGAGCTCGATCCTCTCGCCGCCAATGACCGGCGAGCTCGCTTGGGCGACAACGTCGAAGGCACCGCGTTTTACCTTCACGTCGCCGGATTTCAGCCAGGCCTGCAGGCGGCTGCGCGAATACTGCGGAAACAGCTTCGCCAGCGCCTGGTCGAGCCGCAACCCGGCCAGCTCGAGGGGAACGGCCAGGGAATGCGCGCCGGCAGTATAATTTTGCGCCATGAAACGCAGTGTACTTGCTCTGCTCGCGCTCGCCGCCGTGCTGGTCGGCGGCTGCAAGTCCTCCAGCGAGGCGGACGAGACTGCGGGCTGGTCGGCGCAGAAGCTGTATGGCGAAGCGAAGGACGCCATGACCAGCAAGGTCTGGGACAAGTGCATCCGCTACATGGAGAAGCTGGAGGCCCGCTATCCCTACGGGCGCTACGCGCAGCAGGCGCAGCTCGACGTCGCCTACTGCTACTGGAAAGACGGGCAGCGCGCCTCCGGCATCGCCGCGGCCGAGCGCTTCATCAAGCTCTACCCCAACCATCCCAGCGTCGACTACGCCTATTACCTCCGCGGCCTCATCAATTTCAATGAGAACTCGGGTCTGTTCAGCCTCATCGACAACCCGGACCTTTCCGAGCGCGACTCGAAGGGAACGCGCGAATCCTTCGAGGCCTTCAAGGAACTGGTGCTGCGCTTTCCCGAGTCCAAGTACGCCGATGACGCGCGCGCGCGCATGCGCTACCTGGTGAATTCCCTCGCCCAGTACGAGGTCCACGTGGCGCGCTACTACATGAAGCGCACCGCCTATGTCGCCGCCGCCAACCGCGCCCAGTACGCGGTGGTGAACTATCCCCAGGCACCGGCCATCGAGGAGGCGGTGTTCATCATGGTCAAGGCCTACGACGCGCTCGGCATGACCGACCTGCGCGACGCGGCGGACCGCGTGATGCGCAAGAATTTCCCGGAGAGCAAGTACCTCACCGGCAAGGCGACGCGCAGCGCCCCCTGGTGGAAGCTCTGGGATCCGGACTGGTAATCCCTTAGAGCTTGATCTTCTCGTCCGCGATGTAGTCGCGGATCACCGATTCGACGTCGGCGTCGGGCTTGAAGCCCATCTCCAGCGCGCGCGGCGTGCGGAAGTTCACCGGCCAGGTCTTCACGATCGCCTGGATACGCGCGTCGGCCTTGTAGACCACCCGCTTCGCGGCCGCGTCGCCCGCGACCCGGCGCAGCGCATCAACCATCTGCGCGACCGTCGCCGTGATTCCCGGCAGGTTGAGCCAGCGCTGCGTGCCCCAGGCCTCCGGCGGCAGCTCCCAGGCGTGGATGAAGGCATCCACCACCTTGCCCGGCGAAAGCAGCCAGACGCCGGTTTCCGGCCCGACCGGGCACTCGGCGACCACGCCGTTGAGCGGCTCGCGGATGATTCCGCTCGCAAAGGACGAGGCCGCAGCGTTCGGCTTGCCGGCGCGCACCACGATGGTCGGCAGCCTGAGCGAGCGCCCGTCGAGGAATCCCTTGCGCGAATAGTCGGTCACCAGGTACTCGCCGATCACCTTCTGCGCGCCGTAGGAAGTCTGCGGGTTGGCGATGGTGGAATCGTCCAGCACCGCGGGCAGCGTGCCGCCGAACGCCGCGACCGAGCTGGTGTAGACGAGCCTGGGCGGATTTCCGCACTTGCGCATCTGCGCGAGCAGCAGCTCCATGCCCTGCAGGTTGACGCGCATGCCGAGGTCGAAATCAGCCTCCGCCGCCCCGCTCACTACCGCGGCAAGGTGGAACACGGCCTCCGTGTCCTGGGTGCAGACGCTGGCGATGGTGGCCGCGTCCGACACGTCGCCGGTCACCGCCTTCGTCTTCTTCAGGTTTTCGACACCGGGAGGAAATGCGCCGTCGAGCAGGGTGATGCCCGAGATCTCCCTTCCGCCGAGCTTTCCGCGCGCGAGCAGGGTCTTCGCAAGCCTGAATCCCAGGAATCCGCCGCCGCCCGTGATGAGGATTTTCATGCGCCGATTCTAGCGAAGAACGCGCGCACGTCCGCCAGGTCGCGGGTCTGTTTCATCGGCGGCAGGCTGGCGCGCACCGTGCGGCCGTAGCTCTTCGCGTACAGGCGCGGATCGCAGAGCACCAGCACGCCGCGGTCGCTCTCGTCGCGGATCAGGCGCCCGGCGCCCTGCTTCAGCTGCAGCACCGCCTGTGGCAGCTGGTACTCGAGGAAGGGGTTGCCGCCCTCCTCGCGCAACGCCTCGATGCGCGCAGCGAGCACCGGGTCGTCCGGCGGCGCGAACGGCAGCTTGTCGATGAGCACAACCGACAGCGCCTCGCCCCGCACGTCCACGCCTTCCCAGAACGAGGCTGCGCCCAGGAGCACCGCGTTGCCCAGGCGGCGAAAGCGCACCAGCAGCTCGCTGCGCGAGCCGGTGCCCTGCACCAGCAGCGGATAGTCGAAGCCCTTCCTGTCCCGCAGCAGCTCGTGCGCACGGCGCAGCGCGCGGTGCGACGTGAACAGCAGGAACGCACGCCCGCGGCTGGCCTCCAGCACGGGCAGCGCTGCCTCCACCACCGCGTCGGTGTAGCCGGGATCGTTCGGATCGGCGGGCAGCCCCCTCGGCGTGTAGAGCAGCGCCTGCCGCGCGAAATCGAAGGGGCTCGCCCAGGCGCGCGCCGCTGCCTCCTCGATGCCCAGCTCGCGCCGGAAGTGCGAGAAATCCTCGCCCACAGCCAGCGTCGCCGAGGTGAATACCCAGGCGCGCGGGTGGTCGGCCATCTGCCGCCGGAACAGTTCCGCCGGCACAAGCGGCGTGACGTGCAGCTGCAGCGAATGGCCGAAGACCTCGACCCAGCGAACCTCGCCCTTGCCGCCTTCCTCCCCGATGCGCTCGAGGAGCGCCGCCCCCTCGCCCGCGCGCCGCGCGCAGGCGGCGAGGCCCTCGCTGCGCTCGGCCTGCTCGCCGAGCGACTTGTGCAGCGCCTCGAGCGCCGAAGCAACGGCGGCGAGCGATTCCGGAAATTGCCTCTGCTGCAGTGCCTGTTTCCAGCCCAGGCGGCCGTCCTTCGAAAAACACAGCCTGAGATCGCGCGCGGCCTTATCCAGTTTCGAGGCGACGCGGTCCAGCTCTGGCGACGCGCCGCCGGCGGCGCGCAGCTCCAGGCGTGCGTCGCGCGAGAGCTCAACCAGCTGCGCGGTGGAAACCGTCTCGCCGAAGAAGAGGCGCGCCGTCTCCGGCAGCTGGTGCGCCTCGTCGAAGATCACCGTGTTGCACGATGGCAGCAGCTCGGCGATGCCCTCGTCGCGCAGCGCCACGTCGGCGAAGAACAGGTGGTGGTTGACCACTACCACGTCGGCGGCAAGCGCGTTCTTGCGCGCGCGCATGACAAAGCAGTCCTTGTATTTCGGGCATTCCTGGCCCAGGCAATTGTCGCGGGTCGAGGTCGCGTGCTGCCAGACCGGTGCGTCTTCCGGCACTTCGGCGAGATCGGCGCGGTCACCGCTCACGGTGGTGACGGCAAACTGCTCGATGCGCCGCAAGCGCACGGCATCCTCGCGTGTTTCCAGGCGGCCTTCGCTGCGCGCGCGCTCGAGGCGATACAGGCACAGGTAGTTGGAGCGGCCCTTGAGCAGCGCCGCGACCGACCCGGACGCGAGCGCCTCGCGCACCGCGGGCAGGTCGCGGTCGTAGAGCTGGTCCTGCAGCGTCTTGGTGCCGGTGGAGACGATGACCTTGCCGCCGGCCAGCAGTGCCGGCACCAGGTAGGCGAAGGTCTTGCCGGTGCCGGTCCCCGCTTCCAGCACCAGCGATGCGCCCGTCTCGAGCGCCTCGAGGATCGCTTGCGCCATCTCGAGCTGCTGCGGCCTCGGCCGGTAGCCGGGAACGCGTTCCGCGAGCGGGCCACCGACCGCAAATATCCGCTGCAGCTCGTTCAGCGGATTTCCTCGACCTTCACCCAGACCCGTCGGTCGCCGGTCACGGACCTCTGCCCGGAGGAAAGCGTGCCGCTTTCGGCGCGCGAGGAGGCGGTGCTCGCACCGCCCAGCTCGATCCACTCGCCCAGCCGGCCGCGCACGCTGCTCTCGATGCGCTCGGACTGGATCGATCCCGAGCGCCCGACGAAGTTCTCCCGCTGCGGCGCAATGTCGAGGATCACCTCGTCGCCCGCCAGGCGCGGCACGACTTCGAAGCCGGTGGCCGCGCCCGTGATCTGCGTCGATTCGCGCACCACCGGGCCGCTCGGCGTCTGGATCACTTCGCGCGTGCGGATCGGGCGCGACTGACCGGTAGCGATGGTCGCGCGGCCGCCCTCGAGCACCTGGATGCGTTGGTCCACGCGCTCGTCCTGGCGCGAAGCCGCGTTGTCGATGCGCACCGCGGCGCTCGAATTGCCCTGCGAGGAGATGCGCGCCGCCCCCTGCACCTCGCGGCGCATCGCATCCTGCGTGGCGTCGAAGCGCACCGAGATGCTGAGCCGGCGCGCCGGCCGGTCGATGGCCTCCAGCGCGGCGCGGATTTGCGCAAGGTTGGCCGGGCTGGTGCGCACGATCAGCTGGTTGTACTGCCCTGAGAGCGCGCCGCCCGGCTCGAGGAGCGGCTGCAGCACCGGAATCACCTGATCCGCCGTCCGGTGGCGCAACGAGATGACTTCGAGCGTGGCTTGGGCGAACGCCGTGGACGCGCACAGGAGAATGCCGCCGCAAAGCCGCCGCAAACGTAAGTGATTGCTTTCCTTTGCCATTCGCTCTAAATTACCTGAATTATGTATCGTAATTTACTGATTTCAGTAATATTTATATCTTCAGGGTGCGGCCACCTCAGCTCTGGCACCCCTGCAGTGCCTGCCTCCCCCCCCACGCGCGCCGAGCGTTCCGAGGCGCTGCTCCAGGCGCTGCTCGCGATCGGGATCGACTACAGCCGCGGCGGCAAATCGCCTGCCACGGGCTTCGATTGCAGCGGCCTCGTCGCATACGTCTACCGGGAAGCCTGGGGCATCCGCCTGCCCGCGACGACGACAGGGCAGAGCCAGGCGGGTGTCCCGGTCAGTCTAGCGGATCTGCAGGCGGGCGATCTCCTCTTCTATGACACGCTGCAGCGCCCGTACTCCCACGTCGGCATCTACCTTGGCGAGGGCAAGTTCGTGCACGCGCCCAAGTCCGGCGCGCAGGTGCGCATCGAATCGCTGCAGGCGTCGTACTGGGCCACGCGCTTCAACGGCGCCCGCAGGGTCGAGCCCGGGACTTGATGTAAATCAATTGATAGTTCTTCTCATTGACTAAAATCAGTGAGAAGGATTATCATTTGCGACATATTCCCAGAAGGAACTCAAGTGACTGATATCAGGAAGATTTTCTTTTTCGCCGCCGCCCTCTTTGCAGGGACGGCTGCGGCCCAGGACAACAAGGTCCTCAACCTTTACTCCTCGCGCCACTACCAGACCGACGAGGCGCTCTACCAGAACTTCACCAGGCAGACCGGCATCCGCATCAACCGCATCGAAGCGGGCGAGGATGCGCTCATCGAGCGCATCCGCAACGAGGGTGCGCGCAGTCCCGCCGACGTGCTGATCACGGTCGACGCGGGCCGCCTCTGGCGCGCCGAGCAGATGGGCTTCTTCCAGCCCGTGAAATCGGCCATGCTCGACGAGCGCATTCCAGCGAGCCTGCGCGAGCCGGGCGGGCTGTGGTTCGGGTTCTCGCTGCGCGCGCGCCTGATCGCCTACAACAAGGCGAAGGTGAAGCCGGGCGAGCTGCCCAGCTACGAATCGCTCGCGGACCCGAAGTGGAAGGGCCGCATCTGCATGCGCTCCTCGACCAACGTCTACAACCTGTCGCTGATGGGCGCGATGATCGACCACCTCGGCGAGGCGGCGGCCGAGAAGTGGGCGCAGTCGGTGCGCGCCAACCTGGCGCACGACCCCAAGGGCGGCGACACCGACCAGATGAAGAGCGTGGCCGCGGGCGAGTGCGACGTGACGGTCACGAACCAGTACTACTACGCGCGCCTGGTGCGCTCGGCCAAGCCGGAGGAGCGCCAAGTCGCCGAGAAGGTCGGCGTGCTGTTCCCGAACCAGTCGAGCTGGGGCGCGCACGTCAACATCTCGGGCGCGGGCGTGATGAAGCACGCGCCCAACCGCGAGGCGGCGGTCAGGTTCCTCGAATACCTGGCGAGCGACGAGGCGCAGCGCTACTTCGCCGAAGGCAACAACGAGTGGCCGGTGGTGGCGCGCGTGAAGACCGACAACCCGGTGCTCAGGTCGCTGGGGGACTTCAAGCGCGACGACCTCAACGTCGCGGTGCTCGGCCGCAACCAACCCGGCTCGCAGAAGATCTACGACCGCGTCGCCTGGAAATAGCGGCGCGAGACGAACAGCAGCGGCACGAGGCCGATCGCCACGATCACCAGCGAGGGCATCGCGGCTTCCGCGAGGCGCTCGTCCTTGGCGAGGTTGTAGGCCTCGATCGCCAGCGTGTCGAAGTTGAAGGGCCGCAACGCGAAGGTCGCCGGCAGCTCCTTCATCACGTCCACGAACAGCAGCAGCGCCGCCGCGCCCAGGCTGGAGGCGAGCAGCGGCGCGTGCACGCGCGCGAGCGCCTGCGCCGGCGTCGCGCCCAGGCTGCGCGCCGCATCGTCCATGCGCGGCGTCACTTTGGCGAGCCCCGCCTCCATGGTCTGCAGCGCCACCGCGAGGAAGCGCACGAGGTAGGCGTAGACGAGGGCCACGATGGTGCCGGTGAGCAGCAGCCCCGGCTTCAGGCCGAATGCGGCCTCCAGTCCGTCGGCGATCCAGTTGTCCAGACGCCCCAGCGGCACCAGCACGCCCACCGCGATCACCGCGCCGGGAATCGCGTAGCCGAGCGAGGCGGCGCGGTTCGCGGCCGCGATCACGCGGCCGGTCGACAGGCGCGCCGCGTAGGCCATCGCCGTGGCGAGCGCCACGCCCGCCGAGGCCGCGAGGCCGGCGAGGATGCAACTGTTGCCGACCAGTGTCAGCAGCCGGCCGCTCCAGCGCGCATCCGGGTCCGACCATGCCAGGTGCAGGAGCAATCCCGCGGGCAGCAGGAAACCGAGCAGCACCGGCATCGCGCAGGCGAGGAACGCCAGTACGGCGGTGGCGCCGGAGAGCGGCTGCGGCCGCGCCGACCTGCGCATCGCGCCCGCATAGCTCGCGCGGCCGCGGCTGGCGCGCTCCAGGGCGAGCACCACCACCACGAAGGCGAGCAGGCAGGCCGACAGCTGCCCGGCGGCGAGCCGGTCACCCATCGACAGCCAGGCCTTGAAGATCCCGGTGGTGAACACCTCCAGCGCGAAATACGAGACCGTGCCGAAGTCCGCCAGCGTCTCCATGAGCGCGAGCGCGGTGCCAGCAGCGATTGCCGGGCGCGCGATCGGCAGCGCCACGCGCCAGAAGCTCCCCCAGGCGCCCAGGCCGGCCAGGCGCCCCGCTTCCAGCGCATTGCGCGAGGTGTCGAGGAAGGCGGTGCGCGCAAGCAGGTACACGTAGGGATAGAGCGCGAAGGAAAGCATCAGCGCGGCGCCGCCCAGCGAGCGGATCTCAGGGAACCAGTACTCTCGCGCGCGCCAGCCGGTCAGGGCTCGCAGCGTCTCCTGCACCGGCCCGGTGAACTGCAGCCAGTCGGTGTAGGCGTAGGCCATCACGTACGCGGGCATCGCGAGCGGCAGCATCAGTGCCCATTCGAGCGCACGCTGCCCCGGAAAGCGGTAGGCCGTGACCAGCCACGCGCTCCATACGCCCATCGAGACCACGCCGGCGGCAACGCCGCAGAGGAGCAGCGCGGTGTTGAGCACATAGTTGCCGAGCGTGGTGCGCAGGAGGTGCGCCCAGGTATCGCCGGCGGCACCGAACACCGATCCGACCACGGCGACGATCGGCAGCAGGATCAGGGCGGCGGCGCCGAGCGAGACGCTGCCAAGAAATCCAACCCTTTGAAAATAAAGCACTCCTGATTCTAACAAGAATTGTTCTTGATAGAATACGACGATGGATCCCCAGCTCCAGGTCGAAGACCTGCAGCTTGCCTACGAAAAGCAGGAAGCCGTGCGCGGCGTCTCGTTCGCACTCGCGCGCGGCGCCATCGGCTGCCTGCTGGGCCCCAGCGGCTGCGGCAAGACCACGGTGCTGCGCTGTATCGCGGGCTTCGAAACACCCTCGGCGGGGCGCATCCTCCTCAATGGCGCCGTGGTCTCCTCCGTGCAGCAGAACCTGCCGCCGGAAAAGCGGCGCATCGGCATGGTGTTCCAGGAGCACGCGCTGTTCCCGCACCTCAGCGCCGCGAAAAATATCGGATTCGGCCTTTCACAGGAGAATTCAACCCGTGAGCGCGTGCAGGAACTCGCGGCGCTCACCGGCATCACGGAATTTCTCGAAAAATACCCTCACGAGCTTTCCGGCGGCCAGCAGCAGCGGGTGGCGCTCGCGCGCGCGCTCGCTCCGCGCCCGGAGCTGCTGCTGCTCGACGAGCCGTTCTCCAACCTCGACTCGGACATGCGCGAGCGGCTGTCGCTGGAGCTGCGCGACATCATCAAGGCCGCCGGCACCACCGCGGTGCTGGTCACGCACGACCAGCACGAGGCGTTCGCGATCGCAGACGAGATCGGCGTCATGCGCGAGGGCCGCATCGAGCAGTGGGACGTGGCGTACAACCTCTACCACCGGCCCGCCAACCGCTTCGTCGCGGACTTCGTCGGCCAGGGCGTGCTGCTGCCCGCCAGGGTGCTCAACCCGCAGCAGGTGGAAATCGAGCTGGGCGTGCTCGACGGTTCGATCCCGCACGCCTGCCAGGTCGGCTGCGCGGTCTGCGGCAAGGGCTGCCTCGCGGAGGTGCTGCTGCGGCCCGACGACGTGATCCACGACGATCACGCGCCCACGCAGGCCGAGGTGGTGCACAAGTCCTTCCGCGGCGCCGAGATCCTCTACACGCTCAAGCTGGCGAGCGGCCGCAAGGTGCTCGCGCTGGTGCCCAGCCACCATAACCACGCACTCGGTGAGCGCATCGGCATTCGACTGGACGTGGACCACGTCGTGGCTTTCGCGCCCGACGGCGCCGCGACGCCCGCCGCGGCGCGCTAGCTCAGCGCTCCTCGTCCCGCAGGAAGAAGTCCACGGGTATCTCCACCACGAAGGCCTTGCCGCGCAGTGCGGGCGGCACCGGTGTCTGCGCCTGGGCGCTGCGGATCATGGCCTGCGCCGCGTCGTCGAGCGCCGCGCGCCCGGCTCCTTTCTTCACCGTGAGCGAGGACATCGCGCCGTTTTCGGCGAACGCGACGCGCAATTCAACGCGTCCTTCCCAGTTGTTGTCCTGCGCGACGCGCGGATAGCGCTTGTAGCGGCGCGCGGCGTCCATCAGCTCCAGCCGGAAGCGCGCGACGCTCCCAGGGTCTGGCCCGGTCGATGCGGAGGTCGCCGCGGGGGCAGCTTCGGCCTTCGCGGGCGCGGTCTGCTGCACAGGGGCGGAGACCGCGTTGGGAACGGCAGGCGCCGCCTCGGCCGCCGGCCTGGATTCGATCGCCGGGGCCGTCACGACCGGCCTGGGCTCGACGACGCTTGGCGCAACGGCACGCCGCGGCGCAGGAGCCGCAGGCGCCGGCGGGCGGGGTGCCGGCGGCGTTTGCGCAGCGACCCGCGGCTCGGGCGGCGGCTTGGCAAGCCGCGCGGTCAGGCGCGGGGCCGGCGGGGCCTTGATCGCGCGCTCGAGCATCGGCAGCGCGTAGAACAGCAGCGCGTGCAGCGCGAGCGAAGCGAGCCCCGCCAGCGCGAGGAGGCGCAGCTGGCGCGCTTCTAGGCCCGCGCTCCCAGGGCCCGCCAGATTCTCTCCGGTGTGCATGGCATCTCGAGGTGCTTCACGCCGCGCTCGGCCAGCGCGTCGAGCACCGCGTTCACGACCGCGGGAGCGGCGCCGATGGTGCCCAGCTCGCCGCAGCCCTTGACCCCAAGCAGGTTGGTTTGGCAGGGCGCGCTTTCGTCGAAGGAGCAGGCCATCGGCGGCATCTGGTCAGCGCGCGGCGCCCCGTAATCCATCAGCGAGCCGGTCAACAGCTGTCCCGACTGCGCGTCGTACGTCACCTGCTCGTAGAGCGCCTGGCCGATGCCCTGCGCCATGCCGCCGTGGATCTGCCCTTCCACGATCATGTGGTTGATGATGCGGCCGATGTCGTCGACGCTGGTCATCGCGACAACATCGGTCACGCCGGTCTCCGGATCGATCTCGATCTCGCAGACCTGCGCGCCGTTGGGCCAGGAGGGTCCCGAGGGCGTCTCGGTCGCCGAGACACGGATGCGCCGCTCCGGCTGGCGGGCGGCGAGCGCGGCCAGCTCGATCGCGCGATCGGTGCCGGCGATGGCAAAGCGCCCGTTGCGGTACTCGATGTCGCGCGCCGCCGCCTCCAGTGCCTCGGCGGCGAGCTCCTTGCCGCGCAGGATGACCGCGCGCCCCGCCGAGACCACCGCCGAGCCGCCGACGAAAGCCGAACGCGAGCCCACGCTGCCGACGCCATTGGCGCGGTCGGTATCGCCCTGGACGATGCGAATTTTTTCCGTCTTTATCTGCAGCACTTCCGTAATGAGCTGCGCATAGCTCGTCTCCAGGCCCTGGCCCATCGCCATGGTTCCGGAGAACACGGTGACGGTGCCGTCGGCAGCGACTTCGATGTCCACCGTCTCGGTAGGGATCGCGCCGGTCCATTCCAGATACACGGCCAGCCCGCGCCCGCGAAGCTTTCCGTTCTCCTTCGACTTCCTCTTTCTCTCTTCAAAACGGTACCAGCCCGAAGCGGAAAGAACACCGTCGAGAATCCGCGAGAAATCCCCCGAGTCGTAGGTGTCGCCGAGGTGCGTGCGGTAGGGCAGCGCGGAACTCGCGATGAGGTTGCGGCGGCGAAGCTCCGCGGGGTCCATCCGCAGCTCCCTTGCCGCCTGCTCCATCAGGCGCTCCATGAGGTAGTTGGCCTCCGGCCGCCCGGCGCCGCGGTACGCGCCGGTCGCCATGGTGTTGGTCAGCACGCCGCGCACGTGGAAATCCACTGCGGGCACGTGGTAGACCGTGGTCTGCACCTTGGGCCCGAGCACGAGCGGAATGATCGCGGTGGAGCCCACCGGCGCCGCGCCGAAGTTGGCGGTGACCCGGGTGCGCAGCGCGAGGACGCGGCCCTCGCCGTCGAGCGCGAGCTCGGCCTCGTAATGCTGGTCGCGGCCCATGTGCGAGGCGAGGAACTCCTCGCTGCGGTCGGCGCGCCACTTCACCGGGCGGCCGAGCTTGCGCGCGGCGTAGCAGACCACGGCGTCCTCGTTGGCGAGGCCGGTCTTCATGCCGAAGCCGCCGCCCAGGTCGCCGACCAGGACGCGGAACTGGTCCGGCTTCGCGCCGAAGGCGGCGGCGAGCCCCTCGCGCGTGCCGGTGGGCTGCTGGCTCTGCGTGGTGAGCGTCCAGCGGCCGTCCTCGTAGGCAGCGAGCGCGCAGCGAGGCTCCAGCGCGAGCGCGTTCAGGCGCTGGTTGTGCAGGGTGAGGCGCGTGACGTGCGCCGCGCCCGCGATCGCCGCGTCGGCCCGCGCGGCGTCGCCATAGCGCATTTCCGCGGAGACGTTGCCTGTCGCCGCTTCCCAAACGACGGGCGCGCCGGGCTCCAGCGCGCGCCGCGGATCGATCACGCTCGGCAGCTCCTCATACTCCACCACCGCGAGCTCAGCCGCGTCCTGCGCCTGCTCGCGCGTTCCGGCGACCACCGCCAGCACCGGCTGGCCCACGTAGTAGACCCGGTCCTGCGCGAGCAGCGTGCGCGGTGGCGCCGCCATCGGCGAGCCGTCGGCGCGCTTGAAGAGCGGCGGGAACGGGATCGGCCCTACGCCGTCGCCCGCGATGTCGGCGATCGACCATGCCGCCAGCACGCCCGGAGCGGCGCGCACCTCAGCGAGGTCCACGGAGACGATCTTCGCGTGCGCATGCGGCGAACGCACGAACACGAGCCATGCCTGCCGCGTCAGCGCCTGGTCGTCGCTGAAACGGCCCTTGCCGGTGAGGAGGCGGTCGTCCTCGAGCCGCTTCTGCGAGCGCGAGGAGCCGAATTGGGCGGAAGCAGGGTCGAACTGAATTGCGGGAGCGGGAGGCGCGTTCATCGGGGACCAATCGTGGAATTGGCCCCGATTGTAAGGACTTTCCCGCCCTAGATCAGTTCGCGCGCGGCGCGCGCGACCAGGTCTTCCTTCGGCGGCAGCTCGGCGCGCGCGCAGCGCACGAATGCGATCACGGCCGTCAGGCCGCCGCCGATCGACAACTCGCTCAAGGTGATGGGCGCCACCGGCTCGTCCGACGCGCCCTCGACCTTGTAGCCCATCCGGTTCACTCGCACCTCGGTACGCGCGAGGCTGACGTAGTCCGCCGGCGCATGGAAGACGGCGTTGACGTTCTCGATGCGCGAGTCAAGCGTGGCGAGGCTGGCCTTCGCTTCCTGGAAATCATCGGCCGTCGCCTTCAGCTGGTCCTGCAGAGCGGCAAGCTCTGCGGCGGCGTCGCCGGCGATCTCCTCCAGGCCGTTGCGGCGCAGGGTCAGCATGCGGAGACGCGAGCCGAGCATGGCCTTGCGCTGCTCGAGCTCGGTCGCGCGCTCGCCCAGCGCCGTGATGCGCTCGAGCGCAAGCGCCGCCATTCGCCGCAGGATCAGCATGCCCACCTCGCGCCGGCTGTCGAGCAGCTCGGCCGCCGGAGCGAACAGCCGGTGCTTGTCGAAGCTCACGGTGGTCTGCGCGACGTCCTGCCGCAGGCTGCCGTCCACGATCGCCGGGGCGAACACGCTGCGTTCGGCCTTCAGCATCGCGAGCAGTGCGTGCGCCTGCGCCACGGCGGCGTTGGCCGGCTCGGCGAAGAACGCGCGCAGCCCCTCGCTGCGCCCGAGCAGGGCCGGCACCTCCGCCGGAGTGGCGAAGAATGCATTAAGCAGGGGATCGGTCGACCAGGCCGCGCGCGAGAGCTCGATCGGCTGCGGCAATCCGGGCGCCAGCGAGCGCAGGTGCCGGATCGTGCGCTCGGCCGCCGGCCCGAGCTTGGCCTGGTAGCGCGAGACGCCGCGAAGCCGCGGATCCACGGCATCGACGATCGCCTCGACCGCGAGTTGCACCAGCTCGGGCTCGACGGCGCCGGCTGCGCCGGGCGTGGCCTTTCCGAACAGGCCCGACGCGACGTTCGCGAAGAGGGTCGCGAACGGCATGCGCGCCTAGACCTGCATTTCCGGCACGTGGGCCGGCACCACCAGGGTCGCTTCCGTCGCGGCCAGGACCTGCTGCACCGACACGCCGGGCGCGGTCTCGCGCAGCGTGGCGTGACCGTCCGGGAATGCAATGACCGCCAGCTCGGTGACCAGCAGGTCCACGCGCCGCACCGAAGTCAGCGGCAGGGTGCACTTCTTGATGATCTTCGACTTGCCCTTGGCGCTGTGCTGCATGGCAACCACCACGCGCTTCGCGCCGCAGACGAGGTCCATCGCGCCGCCCATGCCCGGCACCATCTTGCCGGGAACCATCCAGTTGGCGAGGTTTCCCGCCTCGTCCACCTGCAGCCCGCCCAGCACCGTCATGTCGAGGTGCCCGCCGCGGATCAGGCCGAAGGACATCGCGCTGTCGAACGCGCAGGCGCCCGGAAGCGCGCCCACGGGTCGCCCGCCCGCGTCGGTGAGCCGGTGCTGGATCAGGCCCTCCTCCGGCACGGGCCCCGTGCCGATCAGGCCGTTCTCCGACTGGAAGTACACGTGCACGCCGGCCGGCAGGAAGTTCGCGACCTGCGTCGGTATGCCGATGCCGAGGTTGACGAGCATGCCGGATCGAAGCTCGTTGGCGATGCGCCTGGCGATGACCGTGGTTGCGTCCATGGCTGCCCCTAGTGTGCGATCAGGTAATCGACGAGCACGGCCGGAGTGACGATGTCGTCAGGCGGAATTACGCCGACCGGGACGATGTGCTCGGCGTCGACGATCACCGTCTCGGCCGCCATCGCCATCACCGGGTTGAAGTTGCGCGCCGTCAGCATGTAGGTCAGGTTGCCCTGGTAGTCGGCGAGGAACGCCTGAACCAGCGCGAAATCCGCGCGCAGCGGCGTCTCGAGAAGGTAGTCGCGACCCTCCACCGAGATCTTCTGCTTGTCCTTCTCGACCACGGTGCCGACCCCGGTCGGGGTGAGGATGCCGCCCAGCCCGTAGCCCGCTGCGCGGATGCGCTCGATCAGCGTGCCCTGGGGCACCAGCTCGACCTGCATCGAGCCGTCGATCATCTTCTTCTGCGTCTCCGGGTTGAGCCCGATGTGGCTCGCGATGGTCTTGCGCACCAGCCCGGCGCCCACCAGCTTGCCGATCCCGCGCCCGGGCAGCGCGTTGTCGTTGGCGATCACGGTCAGGTTGCGCTTGCCCTGGCGCACCAGCTCGTCCATGAGGCGCTCCGAGGTCCCGACCGCCATGAACCCGCCGATCATCAGGCTGGCGCCGTCCGGGATCATCGCCACCGCCTTCTCGAGGGTAATGGTATGCATGCGGCCTCCGTTATTGCGCCGTCCAGGCGCCGTCGATCGGCAGTGCCACGCCGCGGATCTGCGCGGCCGCCTCCGAGCACAGGAACACCGCCAGCCCGCCGATCTGCTCGGGCGTGGCGAACTCGCGCGAGGGCTGCTTCTCCGAGAGCAGGTCGAGCTTCGCGCGCTCGACGGCAATGCCCTCCTTTTGTGCGCGCGCGTCGATCTGCTTCTGCACCAGCGGCGTCAGCACCCAGCCCGGGCAGATCGCGTTGCAGGTGACTCCGGTCTGCGCCGTTTCCAGCGCGACCACCTTGGTCAGCCCGACCACGCCGTGCTTCGCCGCGATGTAGGCGACCTTCTGCGTCGAGGCGACGAGGCCGTGCACCGAGGCGATGTTGATGATGCGGCCCCAGTTGCGGCTCTTCATCAGCGGCAGCGCCGCCTTGATGGCGTGGAAGCTCGCGGAGAGGTTGATGGCGAGGATCGCGTCCCAGCGCTCGTCCGGAAACTCCTCGACCGGCGCGGTGTGCTGGATGCCGGCGTTGTTAACCAGGATGTCAACCGCGCCCAGCTCGCGCGCGGCCGCGGCGACCATCTCGCGGATCTGCGCGGGCTTGGACATGTCGGCGCCGTGGTAGCCGACTTTCACCCTGAACTCGGCGGCGAGCCCCGCGCGCAGGCCCTCGATCTCGGCCGCATCGCCGAAGCCGTTCAGCATCAGGTTCGCCCCTTGCGCGGCGAGCGCTCGGGCGACGCCCAGCCCGATGCCGCTCGTGGATCCGGTGACGATCGCAGATTTTCGCTTCAGCATTGTTTTTCTCCTTGCTCAGGAGCGGGCGAACCATGCTAGCAAGCGCGGCACGCTCGCGTTTGACGTCGATCAACCCGGGTCATGGCGGGCGGCCGGATGGCCGCCTGGCGCCCTGTCTCAGGAGCGCTTTTTCTCGTTCTCGAGCGCTTTTTCGGTGATTTCCTTGTACAGCTGGGTCATGCGCCCGGCGACTTCCAGCACGCGCGGGTCCTTGAGCAGGCCCCAGTTCTGGCGCGCACCCGCGACGACCTCTTCGAGGAACGCAAGATCGAGGTCGGTCAGCACCTCGCCCTTCTCGACCCGCTCCTTCATCGCCAGCGCCCTCGGCAACCGCTCCTCGACCATGCGCTTGGCCAGCACCGCAAGGGTTCCCGTTTCCTTGGAGATTTCCGCCATGACCTTCCCTGATGTCCGACCGCCTGCGGGAATGTTACTCGGTTTCTCCGGCGCGGCGCAGCCGGTATAGCCGGCCGGTGCCGTAATGTTTCGCCAGTCCGAGCGGACCCAGGTAGTCGCACGCATACTGCTGCGCGCCGGAGGCGGCCAGCGCCGCCGCCATCTGCTCGCTCACGAAAACGCTGCCGGGCGCCGCCACCGGCTCGATGCGCGCCGCTCGGGTCACGTGCGAGCCGAAGAAGTTCTCCTGCTTGATGATCGGATCTAGCGTGCGGAACACCGGGCCCGTGTGCATTCCGATGCGGATGTTCATGTCCACCGGCAATCCCGCGCCCGCCCAGTCAATGCGCGCGATCTCGTCGCGCAGGCGCAGCGCCAGGTCAGCGCCCTGCGTGACGCTCTCGAACACCAGGTACAGGCCGTCGCCCCAGGTGTTGCCGAACGCCGGTTGTCCGCCCGCCCTGCCCAGGGCGCGCTCGACAGCGCCGAGGAAGTGCACGAAGAACTGCGGCGTCTCGTGCTCCCGCAGCTTGCTGTAGGCCACCATGTCGGCGAACAGCATGGTCCGGATCTGCCGCTGCCCCCAGGGCAGGCCCGCCGGGCGCGCGGCCTCCTGGCGGGGCGCCTGGCGCGCGGCAGCGGCCGTCGGATCGCCCGGATTCGCCTCGCGAATGGCCCGCAGGTCGACGGTGACTGCGCGACGGCCCTGCGCCTGCCAGTGCGTCAGGTTGCCGGCGGTGCCGCCGATCAGGCCCTCGTCGCCCGGCTCCGCCACCGCGAGCAGGATTGCCTCGGACTCCAGCTGCCCGGCGCGCAGAGCGGCCAGCCCGGCGGTCAGCTCGGCGGCATAGGCGTAAAGCACGTCGTCTCCGAGGTGGCTCTCCTCAACGCAGTAGCTGACGCTTGCCGCGCGCTCCAGCACGCGCTCGAAGCGGGCCGTCCACTCGCCGCCAGCGAACGCAACGCTGCTCCGGACGAAATCCTCCCGCCGGAACGGCAGCACGATGTCGACCTCGGCGCCTTTCGCGAGCATCTGCTCGGCGAAGAGGATGTCCGCGCCGCAGGCCGCCGAGCAGTAGCCAAAGCCCAAGTCGTTTTCGGCAATGGCGGCAGCGATCGCCGCGGCTACCGCGGTCTCCAGGCCGGCCGGAAAGCGCGGCCGCTCGCGCCCGCCAGCGTCGATCATGTGCCCCGTGAAGACCGCGACGCGCGGCACCGCGAGGACGGCAATGACTTCGGCCGCGCCCCCGAGCACGGGCGCGAGCAGCTTCACCTGCCGGCGCATGCTGGCGATGTCGCCGAAGCGCCGACCGGCGAGGCCTACCGCGCGCCGGTACCAGTCCACGGCCGCGCCGGTTTCGCCGAGCAACAGGCTCGCCTCGCCCTGCGTGGCGCACTCCCATGCATCCTGGCCGTCCGACGAACTCAGCGCGCGTACTTCTCCGGCCAGGCGCCGGCCTTCGCCGGCGGCGCCGGTGAGCAAGCACATCGTGGCTGCGTTGATGCCTGGGAATCCGTCACGCGACACCTCGAACGCACGACGGTAGTACTGGCGCGCCTGCTCGCCCGCCGCGCGGCGCTCCTCGCCCTCGGGCAGCTTCGACCAGCGGTCCTTGGCGACGCGGCCGGCGAGGCTCAGCACGTCGGCGCGCGACGCTCCCGGGCCGGACAGCAACTCGCGCAATGCGCGCGCCGCCTGTCCGCTCGAGCCGCCGTTGGCGAGCGCGAGCGCAGCGAGGTAGCCCAGTTCCGCGTCCTGCGCGAAATGCGCCCGCGCCTCGCTGCAGATGTCGAAAGCGAGCGCGGGCAAACCCAGGGCGAGCGCCTGCCGGGCGAAGGCAACGTAGCGCGCGGCGTCGCGGCGCCATTCGGCGGGATCGCGCGACTCCCAGGCGCGGGCGAGCGGCTCGACCTGCGCCGGAACCGGCGTCTCTTCCATCCCGCCGCCCCTCACACCGCCGCGAGCGCGCGTCCGATCACCTGGCGCGGCTCGCCGCCGGACAGGCGGTGGTGGTGGAAAGGCGCAAGGATGTACTGCAGTTCGTCTGGCATCTCCGCCGGCTCGATCTCGATCGGCACGATGG
>JAYRND010000242.1:0-2177 GCA_041904885.1 Burkholderiales bacterium | reverse complement strand
GGAGCCGATGCTCTTCGCCGAGCCGGGGCTGCTCCTCGTCACGCCAGAGGGCGAGCTGTACGCGGCGTGGATCCAGTCCGCGCCCTACGCGCGCGTCCACCTCTCCGAGGTGCTGACCGCGGTGGACAACTTCATCGCGAAGGACCTCCCCGAGCCCAGAGGATCTGCTTAGCCTCACTCGCCCTCCTCTTCTTCGAGCGCGCTGAAGCGCTCGTGCACGCGGCAGAGCGTCTGCAGGTCGCAGTGGCGGCAGGTGGCGAGGCCGCGCTTGGGATCCACCGCCGCTTCTCCGGCGGCGAAGCCGTGCGCGAGGGCCTCGAGCGTGGATTTCCAGCCGGCCGCCATCGCCGCCCAGTCGTGCGCCGCCCGCACGCCGGGGATCGCTCCTTCTTCACGGCTGAATCCGAGGAATTTCATGTCGCCCGCCCGCAGCTTGGCGAACGCGGCGGCCGAGACGGTCTCGGCGGCGGTGACGGCGTAGAGCGGCAGCTGCGGGTCGTCGGGCCGCTCGCCTTCCCAGTCCTTTGGCGTGACGCGCGCGCCGGTCTTGTAGTCGATGACCACGTGCGTGCCGCGCATTTCACCTTCCAGCAGGCGGTCCATGCGGTCGATGCGCCCGCGCAGCGCGAGGCCGCCGACCGAGAGCTCTACCTTTTTTTCGACCGCGACTACCTCGAACGGCGCGCGCTCGCGCTCGATGCCGAGCCACTCGCGCCCGAGCCGTTCCAGCCGCGCGATTTCCAGCTGCGCGAGCCCGTCCTCCAGGCCCGCCCCGGCCACCGCCGCCTTCGCCGCGTCTTTGATCTGAGGACCGACATCGCTCAGAAGGGAAGAGCTGGAACCCAGTTGTTTCCAGAGGCTCGCCATGAACGCGTGCAGGAGCTGCCCGCGCTCGATCGCGTCGGGCCCCGGCGCGGGCTCGTCCAGCGCCTCGGCGCGCAGGCGGTGGCGCGCGAAAGCGCGGAACGGGCACGCAGCCTGGTCGGCGAGCACGCGCGTGCCGCCGTGAACTGTCTTGCTTTTCAATTCCGGAGCATTTGAATCTTCGAATGCCTCGAGTTTCCGGGCGGCAAAAATCAATTCCCGGTACTGCGGGAACGAAGGCACTTCCATCGCCCGCTCGGGAAACTCCGCAATGAGGGGGCTCGGCAGCAGGTCGCGGTCCTCCTCGCGCCGCGCCCACGAGAACACGGTCGCGGGCGAGGCGGCGGCCCAGCCGGCGGTGATGCGCGCATCGAGCGCAAGCGCGCTGTCGGCGGAGGCCTCGGGGATGCCGGCCGCGCGCTGAAGCTGCAACGGCAGGAACGGGCTCGGGCTCGCGCGGATCGGCCAGCGCTCGTCGGTGAGCCCGCTCACCCAGAGCGCGTCGAACTCGGCGCCCGCGGATTCGAGCAGCCCCAGCACCTGCACCGGAGCAGGGAACGCAAACCCGGCGCGCTCCGGCTGGAACTGCGTGTCGGAGCACAGGCGGCGCAGCTGTTGAACCGCTTTTTCCCTCGAATAACTTGAATTCACAAGGCCAAGCCTGGCGAACTCACTCAACACTTCATTGAACTTCACCCGGCACTGGTATTCCTCGGAGTCGAGCGCGCGCTCTCCCGGAAAGCCCGCGGCTTCCAGCAGCCCGGTGAAGTGCCGCGCCCACTCATGAGGGGAATCGCCCTGGATCTGGACCGCAAAGATCTTCTCCATCCGGGAGCGAAGCGAGCCGTCCTCCAGCAGGCCGATCAACTTCGGCAGCGAGAGCGTTGGCGGCGCCTGCCGGCGCAGATTCGCGTCGAGCAGCGCGCGCGCGGCCGCCTCCTTCTCGGCGCCGCCGAGGAAGGGGGATCTCAGGACGCGACTCACGCTTTCGAATTCGATTTCACCCGTGGTGAATTCCAGGAGTGAAAGGGCAAAAGCCACCAACGGGTAGCCCGACAGCGGCTCGCCCGCGGAAACGTTGAACGCCGCGCGCGACCCCATCACCCGCGCGAACACGCGCGCCACCTCGCGCCGGCGCTGCTCCAGCCCGGGCACGACCACGCCGATGCGTTTCAGGCCCTGCTCCAGCCGCGCGCGCGCCCACGCGGCGGCAGCCTCGAGTTCTGCTTTCGGGGAGGCGAAGGAGCATTTGCCGGGATCGCCCGCCACTTGCGCGGGCGTGCAGGTGATGCATTCGTGGCGATCGAAGAGTT
>JAYRND010000241.1:0-15187 GCA_041904885.1 Burkholderiales bacterium | reverse complement strand
CGTTTTGCCTTTCAACTCGAATTGGTCCATGGGGCCGGTAGTATATCGAGGCATGCACGACCTGCTGATCAAGAATGCGCTCCTGCTGGACGGACTGGGCTCGGCACCGGTCCGGGGTGACCTGGCTGTGGATGGAAATCGAATTTCCGTGGTGGGAAAGGCGGAAAACGCATCGAAAAAAACCATCGACGCCGACGGCCTGGCGCTGATGCCGGGAATCATCGACAACCACACGCACTACGACGCGCAGCTCACCTGGGACCCGCTCGCCTCACCCTCGCCTGCGCTCGGAGTCACTACCGCGGTGATCGGCAATTGCGGCTTCACCATTGCGCCCTGCCGGCCGGGCGACCGCGACCTGATCCTGAAGAACCTGACGCAGGTCGAGGGCATGTCGCTGGACGTGCTGCGCGCGGGCACGCGCTGGGACTTCGAGTCGGTGCCCGAGTTCTTCGGCATGCTCGAGCGCCAGGGCGTGGCGGTCAACGTCGCGGGCTTCGTCGGCCATTCCTCGGTGCGCACCTACGTGATGGGCGAGGATGCGCCGAAGCGCGCGGCCACCGCCGCCGAAGTGGCGAAGATGAGGGACATCGTGCTCGCGGGCCTGCGCGCCGGGGCGATCGGCTTTGCCACCTCCACTTCGCCCAACCACAACGGCCACGGAGGCATCCCGATGCCTTCGCGCCTCGCCGACGATGCGGAGCTGCGCGCGCTGGTGGGCTGCCTGAAGGAAGCCGGCCGCGGCGTCTTCATGCTGACCAAGGGCGGCCAGACGCGCATCGAGTTCCTCGAGGGGCTCGCAGCGGAGACGGGCCGGCCGGTCGTGGTCGCCGCGCTCCTGCACAACAACACCAATCCGCGCGGCGTATTCGACGACCTGGAGAAGATCGCCGCCGCGAACGGCCGCGGCCGCAGGCTGCTCGGCGCGATTTCCTGCTGCCCGCTCACCATGGATTTCACGCTGCACTCGCCCTATACCTTCGAAGGCCTCGCGGCCTGGAAGCCAGCCCTGTCGCTCAAGGGCGATCAATACAGCTCGCTCCTGAAAGCAAAGTCGTTCCGCGACGCGGTACGCGCCGAGATCAACGGCCCGCCCGTGGCGACGCGCCTGTTCAACGGCGAGTGGGACAAGATGTACGTCGAGAACGTGGGCCGCCCGGCGAACGCGAAATGGCAGCAGACCACCGTCGCCGACATGGCGCGCGCCACAGGCGCCGACCCGCTGGACGCGATGCTGGACCTCGCCCTCGCCGAGGACCTGGACACCGAGTTCAGCGCGCTGCTCCTCAACTCGGACGAAACGGCGGTCGGGACGATGCTGCGCCACCCGCATTCGCTGGTCTCGCTGTCGGACGCGGGCGCGCACCTGACGCTGTTCAACGACGCGGGCTTCGGCCTGCACCTCCTCGGCCACTGGGTCCGCGAGAAGCAGGCGCTGACCCTCGCCGAGGCCGCGCGAAAGCTCACCGGCGATCCCGCCGCGGTGTTCGGCATCCGCGAACGGGGCGCGCTGAAGCCCGGCTACGCCGCGGACCTCTTCCTCTTCGACCCCGCGACCGTGGGCCGCGGCCCGAAAAAGCGCGTGCAGGACCTGCCGGCGGGCGGCACGCGGCTCATGATGCCGCCGCTCGGCGTGCACGGCGTTTGGGTCAACGGCGAGCGCGTCGCGGACGAGAAAGGTGTGTGCCCGGAGCTGCAGACATCGAAAGCGCTGCCAGGCCGCGTGCTGCGCGAATTCCTGTCGTAGTCCGGCGACGCCCGCTCATCGCAATTCCTTGATTCCGCAGGAGTCGGGATCAGGCACGAACCGTGCATCTGCGCGCTCTCGGATATCCACCAAGGAGAACGTCATGCTGCAGAAGACCGGTTTCTTTCGTACGCCCGATCCCGCACCCGCGCGCGGCTTGATGCCGCCGGCGCCCGCGCCGCAGGCCCACGAGCCGCCAAAACCGGCGGAAAAGAGCGAGCCCAAGAAGGAGGCAAGGCTGGTAGTCGGGCCCGACATCAAGATGAAGGGCGTGGAAGTGAACGACTGCGACACGCTGCAGGTCGAGGGGCGGATCGAGGCGACGCTCGATGCGCGCGTGCTCGAAATCACCGAGAAGGGCGTGTTCAGCGGCACCGTGGCGGTCGACAACGCCGAGATCCACGGCAAGCTCGAGGGCGAGCTCACCGTGCGCAAGCAGCTGGTCGTGCACGGCACCGGCCGCGTGTCGGGCAAGATCCGCTACGCGCGCATCAAGGTCGAGGAAGGCGCGGAGATTTCCGGAGAGATGGGCGTTCTCGAGCGCGCGCCGGCCACCGCAACGGCAAGGCGCGTCGGCGTCAGCGGCGCGGACTGACCGGGCAGGACCGGTTCAGTCCAGGAACCGCACGCGCCCCGACTCCAGTTCGTAGATTGCGCCGGCGAGGATGACGTCGCCGCGCGCAAGGCGCTCCTTCCCTTCCGGCGTCTCGGCCAGCACACGCATGGTATGCCGGACATTGGCCTCGACCGCGGCGTGCAGAAGCGCCTCGGCGGGCAGGCCCGGGGCGAGGCCCTTGAGCGCGGGCAGGATATTCTCGAGCAGCACGGCAATCCGGCTCCTCTGCTTTGCGCCGGCAAACCTTGTCGCGAGCGCGGCCTGCACCGCCCCGCAACCCTCGTGACCCAGGACCACGAAGAGCGGCGTGTGCAGATGCGACCCGGCGTACTGCAGCGTGCCGAGGATCTCCCTGCCGAGCACGTTGCCGGCGACACGAATCACAAACAGCTCGCCGAAGCCGGCGTCGAACACCAGTTCCGGCGGCACGCGGCTATCGCTGCAGCAGAGGATCGTGGCGTAGGGCTGCTGGCCCTTCGCGAGCTGCTTGAGGACCGCCTTCTGCAGGGTCGGGAAGCGCGTGCGCCCGCCAACGAAGCGCGCGTTGCCGGCCTTCAGGCGCCGGAGCGCCTTTTCAGCCGAGTGCGTCATGCCGCGGCATTGTGCGTGGTGACGACCTCGAGCACCCGGCGGCCGTTCTTGCCGGTCACGTAGGTATTCACAACCGCCGTCAGCCGCCCCTGGTGGATGACCGTGGAGGTCGCGCGCAGCGTGCGGCCCTCGCCGGGGCTGATGTAGAGCGCGGTCACGGCGCCCAGGCGCCAGGCGCCGGAGAGCTTCGCGGTCGCGCTCTTCGCCGCCATGGCGATGAGGATGCCGCCCTGCGCATGGCCCACGCGGTTGCCGGCATGCAGGCCGTTCTTCAGCTCGCCTTTGCCGCCCCAGAACCTCTCGATGAAGTTGCCACCCGACGCGAGCGCCGAGTCGGCGCAGGCGAGGATCTTTCTTTCGTCCGGATTCAAGTTCTTTACATCAATAGAAGAAGAAAAAGGCGAACCTCTCCTACGCAGCGGGACCGGATGCAGCGTCACGCCCTTCGGCGGCTGAAGCGCCATGAAGCTTCCAGTGCCGTAGCAAACCTGCCCGCGCGCGCCCGAGACCGTGACGCGGCCCAGGCCGAGCCGCCCGGCCGCGCCCTCGAAGAATCCCTGGAACTCGCCCTGGGCGCGCAAGCGGCCCTTGCACGGCGCGCCGGTGAACTGCAGGGAAAAGCTCACGGTAGCGACGCGCGCTTCGCGCGTGAGCTGCGCGCGCACGCACGCGCCCAGCGCGAGGTCGGCGAGCATCGAGAGCGCGGCAAGATCGGTCTCGCCGCGCGCGTCCGCGCACCAGGGTCCCGGGTCGAGCGACAGGCGCACGCCCGATCGGCTGACGCGGTCGAAGGAGACGTCGAGGAAGTTGCCCGGAAAATGCAGCCCGGGCGTTCGATTGAGCGCGATCCCGCGCAGGACGCGGGCCCGGATGGTAGCCGCGCCCTTCAACGCTGCTTCAATTCCGGCGGGATGAAGCCCCCGGCAGCCTGCTCGATCAGCTCGGCGAGCTTCAGCGTCGTGCGGTCCTCGAGCCACGGGCCTACGATCTGTGCGCCAATGGGCAGCCCGCCGGTGAGGCCGAGCGGGATCGCCGTCGCCGGCAGGCCCGGACAGGTTGCGACGCCCGGCCAGAAGAGCTGGTCCTGGTACGGGTAATCCTTGCCGTCCACGGCGATCCGGCGCCGGGTCTGGTCGGGAAGATGGTCGTGCGGATAGGCCGGCGTAGGCATGATCGGGCAGATCAGCGCATCGAACTCCGCAAAGAAGGCGCGCCACTGCGCGCGCAGGCCGGCGCGCTGGCCGTCGCTCATCACCCAGTCGCGGTGGCTGAGCGCGACGCCGCGCAGGCGCTCCGCGGCAAGACTGCTGTCGCCCGGCGCCAGCCGCGCCGCCTGTGCCTTCATCTCCTCGTAGCTCGCCGGCGGGAACGCGGCGGCCAGGAAGGACATGAGCAGGCGCATGTAGAGCCGCGCCGCTGCTTCGAGGTCCGGCAGAAGATTGCTTTCCCGCCGGACCCTGGCGCCGTCTTTCGCGAGCTGCGCCGCAAGCCCTCCGAGCGCCGAGCGAATGCTGCCCGCAACCGGCATCAGCGGGTGCGTATCGAGCACGAGAATGCGGAAGCCTTTCAGTGAGGCATGGCGCGCCGGGGGCAATGCAAGTCGATAGCCTTTCCCGGCTTCCAGCTCATCCGGCCCTGCCATCACGTCGAGCAGGTCGGAAAGGTCGCCGGCAGAGCGCGCCATCGGCCCGATGACCGCGAGGTCCCGGTCGAACGGCAGCGGCGGGAATGGCGGCGGCGTGTGGCCGCGCGAGGGCACCAGGGCGTAGGTCGGCTTGTGCGCGTACACGCCGCAGAAGTGGGCGGGCGAGCGCAGCGACCCGCCGATGTCGGAGCCGAGCGACAGCGGCCCGTAGCCTGCCGCGAGCGCCGCGGACGAGCCCCCCGAGGAGCCGCCCGGCGTGCGCCCGGTGTCGTACGGATTGCCGGTGACGCCGTAGATGTCGTTGTAGCTCTGCCAGTCGGCGAGACCGACCGGGACGTTGGTCTTGCCGAGAACCACGGCGCCGGCGGCCTTGGAGCGCTCGACCGCGAGCGCGTCCTCGGCGGCGATGAAGTCCTTCTGCGGGACGAAGCCCCAGGTCGTGGGCAGGCCGGCGATGTTGTATGACTCCTTCACGGTGATCGGGATGCCCGCGAGCCTGCCGGCGCCGCCCCTGGCGATCGCCCGGTCCTGCGCCCGCGCCGCCTTCAGCGCGCGCTCGAAGTCGCGCACGCAGATGGCGTTGACGCTGCCGTCGTACTTCTCGATCTGCGCGATGGCGTCGCGCGTCAGTTCGAGCGCCGAAACCTTCTTCGCCCGCAGCGCCTTGCGCAGCGCGCGCGCCGTCTGGAACGTCCACTCCGAATCCGCCACGGCTACCTCCTGGTGTCCTGCCCCGGCGGGGCATCGGCCACTGCGTCCTCCAGCGTAAAGCACTCGCGCCACTCCTCGGGTGGCCGAATCCTGCCGTCCGGCCCGACCTGGTCGAGGCCCCAGTAGATCTCCAGCCAGTGGCCATCGGGGTCGCGGAACTCCACCGCGACCTGGCAGCCCGCGCGCCGGCGCCCCTCGAATTCGATCTTCACGCCGTTCTGCCGGAGCCAGTCGCGCGCCGCGAATACCTCGTTCAGCGTCGCCACCTCGAAGGCCATGTGATGCAGCTCGTGCTGCGGCGAGGCGCCGGGTGCGGCGCCGACCAGCGCCACGCCGTGGTGGTCGGCCGCGCAGCGCATGAACACCATGCGCCCCTTCATCATGGTTTCCGGGTACACGTCGGAGACGCGGAAGCCGAGCACGCCGGTGTAGAAGCGCGCCGATCGCTCGATGTCGGACACCATCAGCACCACGTGGCCGATCTTGGTGAGCGCGAACGGCCGGCCCGGACGGGGCTCGAGTGCGCGCAGCGCCCGGCTCTGCGGGCTCGCGAGGCCGTCCTTGTCGACGACGCCCCTAGGCACGCTCGCGTGCCTCCTGCACATCATGGGCAAGCATGCCTTCGGTCTCGATGAACTTCACGATCTCCTCCAGCCCCTGCCCCGTCTTCAGGTTCGAGAACACGAACGGCCGCTCGCCGCGCATTTTCCTCGCGTCGCGGTCCATGACTTCCAGCGACGCCCCGACCATGGGTGCGAGGTCGATCTTGTTGATGACGAGCAGGTCGGACTTCACGATGCCGGGCCCGCCCTTGCGCGGGATCTTGTCGCCCGCGGCGACGTCGATGACGTACAGCGTGAGGTCGGAGAGCTCCGGGCTGAAGGTGGCGGCGAGATTGTCGCCGCCCGACTCGATCAGGATCAGGTCGAGGCCCGCGAAGCGCCGGTTGAGCCGCTCCACGGCCTCCAGGTTGATCGAGGCGTCCTCGCGGATCGCGGTGTGCGGGCAGCCGCCTGTCTCCACGCCGATGATGCGCTCGGGTGCGAGCGCCTCGTTGCGCACGAGGAACTGGGCGTCCTCCTCGGTGTAGATGTCGTTGGTGACCACGGCGATGTTGAAGCGGTCGCGCAGCCGCTTGCAGAGCGCGAGCGTGAGCGCCGTCTTCCCGGATCCGACCGGCCCCCCAATTCCCACCCTGAGCGTCATGAGCGGAACAGCCGGCTGTACTGGGTCTCGTGCTGCGAGGACAGCAGGGCGAGAGCAAGCACGAAATTGCCGAGATCCTCATCCTGCATGGAAAAGATCCCGGGAAGCAGCGCGGAGATCCTGTCCCCCAGCCCGAGAAGAATTCTCTGCCCGTCCGTCTGGCCCAGCGGCACCGCCTTCACCGCGGCCATCACCTGGTTCTCGGCCCAGGCCCACAGGTAGGCCTGCAGCGCCGCTTCCGGCGCAATCTTCCAGTGCGCGGCGGCGTACGCGAACGCCGCGGGGAAGGACGGCTCCTCCAGCGGCACTTCGCCGACACCCAGGTCCTTCAGCAATCGGTTGAGCGAGTAGCCCATCTGGGCTGTCTCGGCGCGCAACTCCGCGGATTCCCGGCTGGCAAGAAAAAACTCATTCCAGGGCTCGAGCTTCGACATCATTCGAATCAGGATCGGCCCCTCCATGCGCGCCACTGCGAACTCCAGAACATCGCCGATCCACTGCTCGGCGCTGGCCGCGTCATGGACCACGCCCGCCTCCACCGCCGCCTCCAGGCCGCCCGAGTAGCTGTACGCGCCCACGGGGAGCGCGGGGCTCGCCAATTGGAGGAGCTTCGAAAGATTCATTTGTGGTGATGATGGTGAGGATGATCACAATGTTCGTGATCATGGTCATGGTCATGATCGTGATGATGATCATGAATCTTCCCGCCGTGCCCCATTTCGTCGTGCTGGTGGTGGCCGCCTGCATACGCGCCCGCCTCGGGCTCGAAGGGCGCCTCCACGTGCGTCACCTTCGCGCCCAGCTTCTTCACCATCTCCTCCAGCACGTGGTCCTCCACGATGCGCAGGAAGCCGTCGCCCACCTGGACCGGTACGTGGCGGTTGCCGAGGTGGTAGGCCACCTTGGCCAGATCCTGGGTTTCGATGTGAAGGACTTTTTCCGGCTCTGCGACGACTTCGATCACCCTGCCGTCCGAAGCGGTCACCAGGTCGCCGCCGCGCAGGATCTCGCCGCGCGGCAGCAGGAGGCCCACCTCCTCGCCCGAGACCAGCTTCGTGCGCAGCCGGCTCTTCTGCCGCGAATCGAAAGGCAGCCTGAGCTGGCCCTTCACCTCGACTTTGTAGGCAGATCTTGGGATTTTGAGTTTTGTTTTGATCTCAATCATTCAATACAGATTCACTTGAAAATTAAACTCAAAACAGAAAATATCGCTGCGCCATCGGCAGCACCTTGGCCGGCTCGCAGACCAGCAGCTCGCCGTCGGCGCGCACCTCGTAGGTTTCCGGATCGACCGTGATCTTCGGCTGCCAGCTGTTGTGGATCATGTCCTTCTTGCCGACCTTCCGGACGTTCTTGACCGGGACCAGGGGTCTGCCGAGATTGAGCTTGTTCAGGGCCGGATTTTTCAACGACGCCTTCGAGACGAACGTGACGGAGGTCGACAAGGCTTTTCCAAAAGCCCCGAACATGGGCCGGTAGTGGACCGGCTGCGGCGTCGGGATCGAGGCGTTGGGGTCGCCCATCGCGGCGGCCGCAATGGCCCCTCCCTTGATCACCAGGAACGGCTTGACCCCGAAGAACGCGGGCTTCCACACCACGAGGTCGGCCAGCTTGCCCTCCTCGATCGAGCCCACCTCGTGGGCGACGCCGTGCGCGATGGCGGGGTTGATCGTGTACTTGGCGACATAGCGCTTGACGCGGAAATTGTCTGCATTCTTTCTATCTTCTTTCAAAGATCCTCTCTGGATCTTCATCTTGTGAGCCGTCTGCCACGTACGAATGATGACCTCGCCCACGCGGCCCATGGCCTGCGAGTCCGAGGACATCATCGAGAAGGCGCCCAGGTCGTGCAGGATGTCCTCGGCGGCGATGGTTTCCTTGCGGATGCGCGACTCGGCGAAGGCCACGTCCTCCGCGATCGCCGGATCGAGGTGGTGGCAGACCATCAGCATGTCGAGGTGCTCGGCGACCGTGTTGACCGTGTAGGGCATGGTCGGGTTGGTCGACGAGGGCAGCACGTTCGGCTCGCCGCAGATGCGGATGATGTCGGGGGCGTGGCCGCCGCCCGCGCCCTCGGTGTGGAAGGTCGCGATCGAGCGCCCCTTCATCGCCGCTACCGAGGTTTCCACGAAGCCCGACTCGTTCAGCGTGTCGGTGTGGATGGCGACCTGCACGTCGTGCTTCTCGGCGACATCCAGGCAGGTGTCGATCGCCGCCGGCGTCGTGCCCCAGTCCTCGTGCAGCTTGAGCCCGATCGTGCCGGCCTTGATCTGCTCTTCGAGCGGCGCCGGCTGCGATGCGTTGCCCTTGCCGAGGAAGCCGAGGTTCATCGGGAAAGCCTCGGCGGCTTCCAGCATGCGGTGGATGTGCCAGGGTCCCGGCGTGCAGGTGGTGGCGAAGGTGCCCGTCGCCGGCCCCGTGCCGCCGCCGATCATGGTGGTGACGCCCGACATCAGCGCCTCGTCGATCTGTTGCGGGCAGATGAAATGGATGTGCGAGTCGATGCCGCCCGCGGTGACGATCATGCCTTCGCCCGCGATGATCTCGGTGCCCGCGCCGATCGGGATGGTGATGCCCGGCTGGATGTCCGGGTTGCCGGCCTTGCCGATCTTCCAGATGCGGCCGGCCTTGATGCCGATGTCGGCCTTGACGATGCCCCAATGGTCGATGATCAGCGCGTTGGTGATCACCGTGTCGGCGACCTTCGCCGACAGCAGCTGGCTCTGCCCCATGCCGTCGCGGATCACCTTGCCGCCGCCGAACTTCACCTCCTCGCCGTAGACCGTGTAGTCCTTCTCCACCTCGATCCAGAGCTCGGTGTCGGCGAGCCGCACCCTGTCGCCCGTGGTCGGGCCGAACATCTCGGCATAGGCCTGGCGCGTGATCTTCATGGCTTGTCCCTCGGCGGATCCGGCAGCCGCGTGGCCTGGCTCGCGGCGAGGCGCCACTGATCGCCGTCGCGCACGAACACCCAGAGCCAGCGGAAATCGTAGTACTTCTGCTCCTTCACGTTCAGGATCGGGCTGCGCCCCTGCATGATCGCGGTGTGGCCGCCGTAGCTGCGCACGGCGAGCTCGCTCATCGGCGCGGTCTCGACCACCGGCTCGGCGGCAAGCAGGGAAACGATGCGCGCGTCGCGCCCGTCGATCTTGCCCGAGCCGTGCGTGTGCGTGTAGCCCTCGGCGTAGAGCGCCTGCAGGCGCTTCACGTCCTTGTCGGCAATCGCCTGCTTGATCGCCGCATGAGTTGCGGCGAGCTCATTCCTGGTCTTGCTTTCGTCGACGACATTCTGAGGATGCGCCGAAAGCGGAAGCGTGAAAAAGAGCAGCAGGAAGCCCAAAGCCCTCATTTCAGCTTCCCCATCACCTTCCCTGCGAACCCGTAGACCCTTCTATCGCCAGAAACAGGCACCAGTTCGACAGTTCGCGCCTGCCCGGGTTCGAAGCGCACCGCCGTGCCGGCCGCGATGTTGAGGCGGCAGCCGTAGGCCTTCTCGCGGTCGAACTGCAGCGCCTCGTTGGTCTCGTAGAAGTGGTAGTGCGAGCCGACCTGAATGGGCCTGTCTCCGGAGTTCACAATTTTCAAAGAAAAGACACGACGCCCCTTATTCAGTTCGATGTCGCCCTTTGCGACCTGCATCTCGCCCGGGATCATGACGCGGCGCGGGCCATCTGCAGCCGCGTCGCGGCGCGCATTGCGATTACGCCGGCAAGGTGGAGCGATGCAGTGGCAAGCAGCATGCCCACGAGGTAGCCGGGGGTGGACGTATCCGGCATCTCCGTGAAGTGGGCGTGACCGTGGTACAGCGCGAAGACTGCGACCATCGGGACGCCGATCCAGGGAGAGAGACGCTTTGCCAGAATCGTCGCCAGCCCGAAGCAGAGAACAGAGAGAAGGATCATCGGTTCCACAAACGGGAGCGGCAGCTGTCCGAACGCGGCCCCGATCGCCATGAAGCACACGAACACGGCCGGGAGCAGCCAGACGCGCTGCGCAGTACGCGCCGCCCACACGCCCACGATGACCATGGCCAGCAGATGATCGAGGCCGAGGAATGGATGCGCGAAACCGTGCATCAGGCCACCGGCATGATCACCCGGGTGTGCGAACGCGGTACCTGACGCCATCAACAGGGAAATCAACAGTGTCCGCCGCAGCATTGAGAATCGCTCCTTAAACAATCGGATTGTGGACGGTCACGAGCTTGGTGCCGTCCGGAAAAGTCGCCTCGACCTGGATGTCGGGAATCATCTCCGGCACGCCCTCCATCACGTCGGCGCGCTTGAGGATCGTTGCGCCGTAGCCCATCAGGTCGGAGACGCTCCTTCCCTCCCTCGCTCCTTCCATCACCGCGGCGGTGATGTAGGCCACCGCCTCCGGATAGTTGAGCTTGAGCCCCCTCGCCTTGCGCCGCTCGGCGAGCAGCGCGGCAGTAAAGATCAGCAACTTGTCTTTTTCTCTAGGGGTCAACTCCATTGCATTTCCAGATAAAAGTCAGGCAGAAAAAATGAAATCAAGCAATTCGCACGATAGCTTCGCCGATGCCGGGAAAGCGCGCCACGACCTCGTCGCCCGCCTTGGCGATTTCCAGCCCGGTCCAGGCGCCCGTGGTGATCACGTCGCCCGCGTGCAGTCCCTGGCCGCGCTTCGAGCAATGCGCCACGAGCCACGGCAGCAGCCGCGCCGGGTTGCCGAAGGAATGCGCTCCCTTGGCACGCGCCACGCGCGATCCGATCCTGAACTCGACTTCCTGCTTGAGGAAATCGATCTTCTGCCAGTCCGCGGTGCCGCTGCCGGTGACCAGCGCATGGTTGTTCTGGAAGTCGGCGAGCTTCCACAGGCCGGAGGTCTTCTTCCAGTTCGCGAGCCGCGTGTCGCAGAGCTCGATCGCCACCAGCACCTCGCCCACCGCGGCCAGCACCGAGCGGGAAGAATACGGCCGCGTGCGCGGCGGCAGGTCCTTCGCGAGCCGGAAGGCGACTTCCGCCTCCACTCCCAGCATCGTCATGTTCGCGCCAAGGACGCTCGCGGGGCTGCGCAGCAGCCTTTCCGGCGGGATCGGCGCAGCGGTGGGATCCACCTTGTCGCTCGGCCCGCCGACTTTCCACGCCGCCGCGCGCGCGCCGGGCCACAGCGAGGCGAAGACCTCGGCTTGCACCGCGTAGGCGTCCGCTTCGCTGCGCAGCGCCACATCGCCCGTCGCCGCGAGCGTGCGCGTGCGGTTCGCCTTCACCAGGAGCTCGGCCGCATTGGCCACCGCCCCGGCGCGGCGCTTGCGCATCGCATTGACCAGCGCCTGATTGGCTTTTTCCCTCGTCATGTCCGCCAGATCCTCGGTTCGATCGCTTCCCTGCCCGCAAGCCGCGGGCGCAGCATGCGCCAGAGCGCGGCGAAATAGCGCCGCGCCGCCTCGCTGGAATCGCCAAGATAGCGTGCCAGCAGCACGCCGGGAAGCATTGTCACCGCGCCGCGGCCGGATACGGGCTCCTGGCTTCGCAGGTCCTCAAGAATCATCGTTTCCATCGAAGGAAAGGAGGCAAACAGCGTCCCGAACACCGGGCTGCCCCCCAATCCGGCCGGCGAATCCAGCAGGCCGCCGCCGCCATCGATGCGCGCGCGCTCCAGCCACAGCAGCCGGCCCGCGCGCCGCAGCCGGATCGACGAACGGTAGCTGCCGCGTTGGAAGCGCTCGCCCGAGCCGGTGCGCCCCAGGCAGACGATGTCCCAGCCGATCAACCCGGCATCCGCGTCCAGGTCGAGCTCGCAGGAAGCCTGCGCCAGCGCGCCGTCGAACACGATGGTCTCCTGCGGCAGCCACTCGAGCCGGCCGCGCACGCCGAAGGCGAGGCTCTGCTTCGCCCATGCGCCCGCCGAGCGGTACCACTTCGCCGCGCCCGGCGTCGTCAGCAGCGCGGACGCGTTCTCCCTTGCATCGACCTTCAGTTCCAGCTCGTCGCCGCCGGCGATCCCGCCCGGCGGATGGACCACGATGACGTGGCAGACCTCACCACCTTCCGGGTAGAGCGGCTTCTGGACGACGAGCGGGCCGTCGTGAATTTTCCGGGTTAATTTTGTTTTCTGATTTTCAAAGGAAAATTCAAGGGAGAGACCTGCCTTCCAGGAACGGACCAGCGGCTCGGCGAGCAACATCGGGAAATCATACCGCCAGCAGGCCCTTGACGCCGTCCTTGTCCATGTCGGCGCCGGCGCCGCGCTTGAGTATTTCACCTCGCTCCATGACGAGGTACTGGTCAGCGAGCGAGCGCGCGAAGTCGTAGTACTGCTCGACCAGCAGGATCGCCATCTCGCCGGTCGAGGCGAGCGTGCGGATGGCGCGCTCGATGTCCTTGATGATCGAGGGCTGGATGCCTTCGGTGGGCTCGTCCAGGATCAGCAGCCTCGGGCCCATCGCCAGCGCGCGGCCGATGGCGAGCTGCTGCTGCTGGCCGCCCGAGAGGTCGCCGCCGCGCCGGCCGAGCATCTGCCGGAGAACCGGGAACAACTCGAAGATGCGCTCCGGCAGCTTCGCCCCGCGCGGCAGGGTGGCGAGGCCCATCTGCAGGTTCTCCTCGACAGAGAGGCGCGGAAAAATCTCGCGGCCCTGCGGCACGTAGCCGATGCCCGCCTTCGCGCGCTCGAACGGCTTCGCGCCCGCGATGCTCCTTTCATAAAAAAGCATCTCGCCGGACCGGGCTGGCACCAGCCCCATCAGCGTGCGCAGCAGTGTCGTCTTGCCCACGCCATTGCGCCCGAGCAGCGCCGTGACCTTCCCCGCCGGAACCTCGAACGAGAGGTCCCGGAGGATGTGGCTTCCGCCGTAGTACTGGTTCAGGGATTTGACGGAGAGCATCTATCTGCCCAGGTAAACCTCGATGACCTTCGGGTCGTTCTGGACCTGCTGCATCGGCCCCTCGGCGAGCACGCTGCCCTCGTGCAGCACGGTCACCTTGCGCGCGATCTTCTCGATGAAGGCCATGTCGTGCTCGACGACGACGAGCGAGTGCTTGCCGGCGAGCGACAGGAACAGCTCGCCCGTGCGCTCGGTCTCCTCGTCCGACATGCCCGCGACCGGCTCGTCCAGCAGCAGGAGCTTCGGCTCCTGCATGAGCAGCATGCCGATCTCCAGCCACTGCTTCTGTCCGTGCGAAAGAAGGCCTGCGACCTGATTGGAATTTTCTTTCAATCGAATTGTCCCGAGGGTGTCCGAAATGCGATCCCGATCTTCACCATTCAACTTCGAAAACAGCGTCCTGCGCACCCGCTTGTCGGCCTTCATCGCCAGCTCGAGGTTCTCAAATACCGTGTGGCTCTCGAAGATGGTCGGCTTCTGGAACTTGCGGCCGATGCCGGCGTGCGCGATCTCCGCCTCCGACAGGCGCGTCAGGTCGATGGTCTGCCCGAAGAACACGGTGCCGGAATCGGGGCGCGTCTTGCCGGTGATCACGTCCATCATGGTGGTCTTGCCGGCGCCGTTGGGCCCGATCACGCAGCGCAGCTCGCCGATGTCGATTGAAAGCGAGAGCTTGGACAGCGCCTGGAAGCCGTCGAAGCTGACCGAGATGTCATCCAGATACAGGACGACGCCGTGCGTCGCATCCAGGCCCTCGCCCGCGACGTGGCCGAAGGCGCGGTTGCCCTCGTTGGGGATCAGCGCCGCGTCGCTCACCTGCCCTCCTTGCGCGCGAGCAGGCCCATCAGGCCGCGCGGCAGGAACAGCGTGACGAGGATGAAGATCAGCCCCAGCGCGTACAGCCAGTACTCGGGGAAGGCCTGCGTGAAGAAGCTCTTCGCGCCGTTGACCACGCCCGCGCCGAGGATCGCGCCCGCGAGCGTGCCGCGGCCGCCGACCGCGACCCAGATCGCGATCTCGATCGAGTTCGCCGGCGACATCTCGCTCGGGTTGATGATGCCGACCTGCGGCACGTAGAGCGCGCCGGCGACGCCGCAGATCACCGCCGACAGCACGAAGATCGCCAGCTTGTAGTGCACCGTGTTGTAGCCGCAGAAGGCGACGCGCGTCTCCGCGTCGCGGATCGCCGTGAGCACGCGGCCGAACTTCGAGGTGACGATCCAGCGGGCGAGCAGCAGCGTGCCGATCAGAACGGCGCCCGTGAAGCAGAACAGGATCATGCGCGTTTCGGGCGTGGTGATCGGCATGCCGAGGATGCGCTTGAAGTCGGTGAAGCCGTTGTTGCCGCCGAAGCCCATGGCGTTGCGGAAGAAGGCGAGCATCGCCGCGAAGGTGAGCGCCTGCGTGATGATCGAGAAATAGACGCCCTTGACCCGCGAGCGGAAAGCGAAGAAGCCGAACACGAGCGCGAGCAGCCCCGGCACCAGCACCACCAGCAGCGCCGCCCACCAGAACTGGTCCGAGTTCCACCAGTGCCAGGGCAGCTCCTTCCAGTCGAGGAACACCATGAAGTCGGGCAGGTCGGACTGGTACTGGCCCTCGCGGCCGATCTGGCGCATGAGGTGCATGCCCATCGCGTAGCCGCCCAGCGCGAAGAACAGGCCGTGCCCGAGCGACAGGATCCCGGTGTAGCCCCAGATCAGGTCCATGGCGATCGCCACGATCGCGTAGCACATGATTTTGCCGATCAGCGTCACCCAGTACTGCGACAGGTGGAAGGGGCTGTCGGGCGGGACTTTCAGGCTCAGGACCGGCAGGACG
>JAYRND010000240.1:0-7175 GCA_041904885.1 Burkholderiales bacterium | reverse complement strand
GAGCACGTCCATGACGTGCGAGACCGGCGCGCCCTGGTAGCCGCCTACGTAGGAGACCCCGGACTGCAGCAGGGCCTTGGTGACCGCGAGGATGCCCTCGCCGCGGAAGGTCTCGCCCTCGCCGAGCTTCAGCAGCTCCACCTCCTGCTTGAACGAGCGCTCCATGTCAGCTCAGCCGATGAGGCCGGGCAGCCAGGTGGCGACCGCGGGGACGAAGAACACCATCGCCAGCACCGCGGCGCTGATCAGCAGGAACGGCGCCACCGCACGGAAGATGTGCATCATCGTCACCTGGGGTGGCGAGACGCCCTTCATGGTCATGAGCAGCAGGCCGTGCGGCGGCATCAGCAGGCCGAGTTGCATGCAGATCAGGAACATTACTCCGAACCAGACGAGGTCCACGCCGAGGCTCTGCACCACCGGCATGAAGATGGGGAGCGTGATCATCATCATGCTCACCTGCTCGACAAATACACCTAGGAAGATCAGCAGCAGCATCATGCCCGCGACCACCGCCATCGGCGGCAGGCCCAGGCCGGTGATCAGCTGTGCCAGGCCGTTGCTCGCGCCCGAGAACGAGAGGATCTGCGAGAAGGTGGTCGCGCCCACGATGATGAAAAGGATCATCCCGGAAATTCCCGCAGTTCCCCGAAGCGCTTGAAGCAGATTCTTTATGCTCAAAGCTCCATAAAGCAAAGCAAGGACTATTGTCGCGAATGCTCCCAGCGCCGCACACTCGGTCGGCGTCGCCCACCCCGCGATCATTGCGCCCACCACGATGACGAAGATCGACACCAGGGGCAGCACGTACTGGAAAAAGGGCTGGAACCGCCGCCAGCCGCGAAACTCTTCGAACGCGGTCTTCGGCGCGAGCTCGGGCGACAGTTTCACCCGCGCCACGATGTAAGCGACGAAGATTGCCGAGAGCACGAGCCCCGGCACGATGCCGCCCACCAGCAGCTTCGAGATCGAAATGCCCGAGAGGCTTCCGAGCAGTACCGTGAGCGCCGAGGGCGGAATCAGCATGTCGACTGCGCCGATTGCCATGATCGGGCCGGCGGCGATGGTCGGGTGATAGCCGCGCGCGAGCATCACCGGCAGCATCAGGCTGCCCAGCATCGCGGTGGTGGCGATCGTCGAGCCAGAAATTGCCGAGAACACCGTGCCGGCGACAACCGCGATCACCGCGAGGCGCCCCGGAATGTCGCGGATCAGGCGCTCGACGCCGTCGATGACCTTTACCGCGAGGCCGGTATGGAACAGTACTTCCCCCATGAGAATAAAGAGGGGGATGGGGGTCAGTGCAAAGCTGGTCACGGAGGCGACGCTGTTCCGCGCGAGCTGCATCATTCCCGCGTCTCCGCCCAGGAAGATCATCGCGCCGAGCAGGTTGATGGCCAGGAAAGCGAAGGCCACCGGCAACCCCACGAACATCAGGGCGGTGGAGCCGCCAAGCAGGAGCCAGGCCGCTGCTTCCCATGTCATAGGGCCGGACGCGCGCCTGCAGGCTAGGCTGCGGTGACCGCATCGGTGCGCGGCCCCCGTTCGCCGACGTACAGCCGCTGCATGCGGAACAGCATTTCGAGCGCGAGGAGACTGAAGGCAGCCGGCAGTGGCGAGAGCAGCCACCACTCAGGGACCGCGATCACCTTGACGACAGTGCCGCCGATGGCGTGGCTGGAGAGTACCGCCTTGTACCCGTAGAACGCGATCGTGGCGCAGCAGCCGAACGCGATCAGGTCCGCCGCCCACTCGCAGCACCAGGCGACCCGGCGCGGCAGCGCGCGCAGCAGCACGTCGATCCGAATGTGCAGTCCCTGCCGCAGCAGCCAAGGCGCAGTGAGCATCGTAATGAGGTAGAGCGCGTACTCGGTAACCTCGTTCGCCCACGGCAGGCCCAGCATCCCGGGCACGATGCGCACGTTGCGCAGCAGCACGTCCACGCAGATGACCAGCATCATTGCGAACAGCACCGCGCAGCCCGCGAGGGCGAGAGCCTCCAGCAGGCGCGCGTAGGCCGCCGAAAGCCGGCCGGTCACCTGCTGAACAGCTGCTTCATCTGCGGTCCATAGGTCGGGCTGGCCTTGATCAGGTTCGCCCAGGCCACCTCGTAGGCCTTGTCGTAGTACATCTTGGCGCCTGCCGCGTCGAAGCTGATGACCTGGATGCCCGCCTGCGCCTGGCGCTTGGTGTCATCCTCGTTCACCTTCTTCCAGGACTCGTTCGCGTTCTCCAGCGCAACTACGTGCTTCATCAGCAGTTCCTTCTGTGCCGCCGTCAGGGCTTTCCACTTGTCGAGGTTCATCACCAGCGAAACCTCGGCGCTGTAGAAGCCGGGATCGACGCGGAACTTGGTCTTCTCCTGCCAGTTGAAGTCGAAGATGCCGTTGATCGGCCAGCCGTAGCCGTCCACCACGCCGCGCTCGAGCGCCGTGTAGACCTCCCCGGGCGCCGTCTGCACGACCGTCGCGCCCAGCGCCTGGAAGAAGTCCCGGTATACGGGCGTGATGCGCAGCTTGAGGCCAGTCAGGTCCGGCTTGTCGATCTTCTTCGTGAGGTACAGGTGGAACGGCGTAAAGTCGATGACGCGGCCGAGGTACTGCATGTTGGCCTTCTCGTTCCAGATCCTGTTGATGAGATCTACCGCGCCGTTCTTGCGCAACTCGGGTGCGGACAGCTGCGTGAGCTTGAGCGCGTCGGCCTCCGGCATGATGTTGGTGTAGAAGGCGCCCGTAGACATGCCGATGTCCACCACCCCGGTGCGCACAGCGTTGCCGACTTCGAACGGCGGCATGGCCTTCGGGCCGCCGATGAAGTTCAGTTGCAACGTGCCCTTGCCGGCGGCGTTCAGGCTCTTGATCATGCCCTCGAGGTTCTTCACGTAGGTCGTGTTCTCGGCGAACGCGCTGACCACGCGCAGCGTCACTTCCTGTGCCTGGGCGATCAGGGGCGCTGCCGCGGCGGCGGCGATGCAGATCAGTCTCTTCATGGACTCCTCCTCCAAGAGGGAAAAAGTGCAGCCATCAGGCTAGGAGGCCGGCCATCATTTGTCAAATCAATATCATCCATGATATGAATCACTACCGTGAATGTAACGGCTCTCGACCTCAACCTGCTACGGGTATTCGACGCCGTGCTGCGCGATCGCAGCGTGACTGCCGCGGCGCGCCATCTCGGGCTCACCCAGCCGGCGGTGTCGAACGCGCTCGCGCGTTTGCGCGCGCAGTTCGAGGACGCGCTGTTCGTGCGCACGCCCGGCGGCATGGACGCAACGCCGTACGCGCGCGAGCTCGCCGAGCCGGTACGGCAGGCCCTCGCGTTGCTCGAGTCGGCTCTGGCGCACGGTCCCGGCTTCGATCCGACGACCGCCACTCGGGCATTCCGCTTCTACATGTCGGACCTGGGGCAGATCGAATTCCTCCCGCCGCTGGTCGAGCGTGCGCAGCGCTCTGCGCCGAGCGTCCGCCTGGAAGCCGTGGCTCTGGAGGTAGAGGACATCGGCGATGCGCTGGCCACCGGCGCGCTCGACCTCGCGGTCGGTTTCCTGCCGGGGCTCGGCCCGCCGATTCGCCGGCAGCCGCTGTTCCGTGACCCCTACGTCTGCCTGATGCGTGCCGACCACCCGGCGGCCGGGGCGCGCCTCACGAAGAAGGCGTTCCTCGAGTCCTCGCATGCGCTGGTGTCCTACAAGGGCGGCCATCGCGTGATCGAAGAAGCATTGGAAAGGGCGGGCCTCGCGCGCAAGATTGCGCTGCGCGTGCCGCACTTCACTGTGGTGCCGATGGTGCTGGAACGAACCGACCTGATCCTGACGCTGCCCCTGCGCATCGCGCGCGTCTACGAGCGCCAGGGAGCTTTCCGCTTCCTGCCGCCGCCTGTGCCGATCCCCGCGGCCGACGTGGGCGCGCACTGGCACGAGCGCTTCGAGCGCGACCCAGGCAACCGCTGGCTGCGCGAGATGATCCGCGAGCTGTTCACGGATTGAGGGCGGCGGCGCGATGAAGATGCTCATCGTCGGCGCCGGTCCGGCCGGCCTCTATCTCGCCTACCTGGTCCGCCGCCGGCTGCCGGCCTGGCGAGTCCGCATTGTCGAGCAGAACCCGCGCGATTCCACGTTCGGCTTCGGCGTCGTTTTCTCCGAGCGCGCGCTCGAGTTCCTGCGCGCGGACGACCCGGAAACCTGCGAGCGGGTCGCGCCCGCCATGGAGGCGTGGACCGATATCGCGGTCGTGCACCGGGGCGAGCGCGTCGTCATCGACGGCATCGGCTTCTCGGCGATCGGGCGCCTGCGGTTCCTGCAGCTGCTGTGCGGCCAGCTGGAAGCCGCCGGGATTTCGCCCTCGTTTGATTTTCCGGTCGAAAAGGAGAACCTGGACGAATATGATCTCGTGGTCGCCGCGGACGGCGCGAATTCCTTCATCCGCAGGACGGCGGATTTCGGCACCACGGTCACGCCGCTTGCCAACAAGTTTGCCTGGTTCGGCACCGCCAAGCCCTTCGACACGCTCACCCAGACCTTCGTAGAGAACGAAGCGGGCTTCTTCAACGCGCACCACTACCGGCACTCGCCTTCGATGAGCACCTTCGTGTTCGAGTGTGACGCCGCCACCTGGCGGCGCGCGGGGTTCGAGCGCATGGACGAGGCGGCGACACTCGGCTACTGCGAGCGCGTGTTCGCCGACACGCTGCAGGGGCAGCGCCTGGTCTCCAACAAATCCATCTGGCGGAACTTCCCGCAGGTGCGCAATTCGCGTTGGTCGGCCGGCAACAAGGTCCTGATCGGCGACGCCCAGCGCACCGCGCACTTCTCGATCGGTTCCGGGACGCGCCTGGCGATGGAAGACGCCCTTGCGCTCGCGAAATGCCTCGCTGAACACAAGACCGGGATTCCCGAGGCGCTGGCAGCTTTCGAAGCCTTGCGCCGCCCCATTGTCGAGAAGCTCGTCGCGGCGGCGGATGCGAGCGCCGGCTGGTACGAGCGCTTCCCGGAGCACATGAAGCTCGCGCCGCGCGAATTCGCGTGGAGCTACATCCAGAGGAGCGGCCGCGTGGATCCGGAGCGGCTGCGCCGGATCTCGCCGCGATTCGTGGCGGGCGCATGATCGACGCGGGAACCGCGGGGAGGTTCCTGGAGGTGGCGCTCGCGAACGTCACCCGCGAGTATCCGCACCGGCTTGACCACCTCCTCGCGGGCCCGCAAGGCGAGCATCGCCCGCGCGCTCTCCATCCGGCGTTCTACGGCAGCTACGACTGGCACTCGGCCGTGCACATGCACTGGCTGCTGGTGCGGGTCCTGCGCCTGCACCCGGGCCTGCCGCGGGCAGGCGAGGCTCGCGCCGTTCTCGACGCGCACCTCGCGCCGGGGCCGCTCGCGGCAGAGCGGGCGTACTTCGACGGGCCGGATGGCCGCAGCTTCGAGCGGCCGTACGGCTGGGCCTGGCTGCTCGAGCTGCATGCCGAGGCCATGCGTGCGGCGGAAGGCTGGAGCAGGGCGCTCTCGCCGCTGGCCGCAACCATCGCCGGCCGGATGCGGGAGTTTCTGGTGATGTCGGCGCTTCCGATGCGCGCCGGCACGCACGCCAATTCCGCTTTCGCCTGCATCCTTTCGCTCGACTACGCGCGCACGGCAGGCGACACTGCCCTCGCCGCCGCGGTCGAGGCGGCCGCGAGAAGGTGGTTCCTCGCCGATCGCGATGCGCCGCTCGCCTACGAGCCGTCGCAGGCCGACTTTCTGTCGCCCGCGCTCACCGAGGCGCAGCTGATGCGCGAGATCCTGCCGGAGCAGGAATTCCGTTCCTGGCTGGCGGGTTTCATGCCGCAAGGCCTCGGCCCATTGTCCGTGCCCGTCGTTCCGCCCGACCGCAGCGACCCGCACTTCTGCCACCTGGATGGCCTGTCGCTTTCGCGCGCGTGGGCGCTACGTCGCCTCGGCGCGGCATTTCCGGCAGTCGCCGCGCAGCGCCACCTCGACGCCGGGCTGCCGCATGCGGTCGGAGGCGACTACGTCGCCGAGCACTGGCTCGCTTCTTTCGCCGCGCTCGCGCTGGGCGAGGCGCCCTGATTTAAGGTTAGCGTCGTAGGCGCCGCTACGCGAAGTGCACGGCGATCGAGCCGAGCGGCCCGTAGTCGACATGCACCGTGTCGCCGGCCTTCACGGCCACGGGGCGGGTAAAGGAGCCCGCGAGCAGGAAGTGCCCGGCCTGGAGGCTGACGCCGAACGCTGCGAGCTTGTTGGCGAGCCAGACGATGCCCATCGCCGGGTGCCCGAGCACCGCCGCCGCCACACCCGATTCCTCCACCACCCCGTTCTTCGACAGGATGGCGGCCGCCCAGCGCAGGTCGATGTCGAACGGCCGCACCACGCGGCCTCCGGTGATCACGCCGCCGCAGGCGGCATTGTCGGCGATGTTGTCCTGGATCTTGCGCGGATAGCGCGAGCGCCCGTCGATCAGCTCGAGCGCCGGGACGACGTACTCGGTCGCGCGCAGCACGTCGAACATCGTCACGCCGGGGCCGCGCAGCGGGCTGCCGAGCACGAAAGCGAGCTCGACCTCGATTCGCGGCACGATGTAGCGCGCCGCGGCGAGCGTCGCGCCATCGTCATGGAACATGTCGTCGAGCAGAACGCCGTAGTCAGGCTCGTGGACGTTCGAGGCAGCCTGCATCGCCTTGGAGGTGAGGCCGATCTTGTGGCCGCGCACCCTGCGCCCGGCGGCGATCTTGGCAGCGATGACCTCGCTCTGGATGGCGTAGGCGTCCTCGATGGTGATGTCCGGATAGGTCGTGGTGAGCTGCACGCAGGGCGTCACCGAGCGCTCGGCCTCGAGCATCGCGCGTGCCGCCGCGGTACGGTCGGCGGCGTTCATGGGCGCTCGTCCTGGACCGTGTTCGAGAGCGTGCCCACGCCGGACACCTCGACCTCGACCACGTCGCCCGCCTTGAGGAAGCGCGGTGGATCGAAGCGCACGCCCGCGCCGGTCGGCGTGCCCGTGCTGATGATGTCGCCCGGCACGAGGCGAGTCCACAACGAGATATAGTGGATCAGGAAGCGGAAGCTGAACATCAGGCGTTCCGTCGTGTCGTCCTGCCGCACTTCACCATTGACGCGGGTGGTGACCCGCAGGTTGTCGTAGCGCGGGAACTCGTCCGCCGTGGTCATCCAGGGGCCAATGGCG
>JAYRND010000035.1:0-2540 GCA_041904885.1 Burkholderiales bacterium | reverse complement strand
CCCTTGTTGACCACCTGGCCGTCGTGCACCAGCACCTGCTTGTCCTTCGCAATCAGGAACTCGTGGGCCTGGCCGTCCAGGTCGGTGATCACCAGGCGCTGCTTGCCCTTGGTGTCCTTGCCGAAACTGACCGTGCCGGTGACTTCCGCCAGCATGCCGGCGTCCTTCGGCGAGCGCGCCTCGAACAGCTCCGCGACGCGCGGCAGGCCGCCGGTGATGTCGCGGGTCTTGGACGTCTCCTGCGGGATGCGCGCGAGCACCTCGCCCACGGACACCTGCTGGCCGTCCCTCACCGCGATCACCGCCCCGACCGGGAAGCTGATGTTCACGGCGTGGTCGGTGCCGGCGATCTTCACTTCCTCGCCCTGCTCGTTGATCATCTTCACAGAGGGGCGCACGCCCTTGGCCGCTGCGCTGCCGCGGCGCTTCGGGTCGATCACCACCAGAGTCGAAAGCCCGGTGACGTCGTCGATCTGCTTGGCGACCGTCGTGCCCTCCTCGACGTTCTCGAAGCGCACGGTGCCGGCATACTCCGTCACGATCGGCCGATGGTGCGGGTCCCAGGTGGCGAGGTTGTTGCCCGCCTTGACCTGCTTGCCGTCGGTGACCGAGAGAAGCGCGCCGTACGGCACCTTGTGGCGCTCCCTTTCGCGGTGGTTGTCGTCCTCGACGAGGATCTCGCCCGAGCGCGAAATCACCACCTTGTCGCCCTTCGCGTTCTGCACGTAGCGCATGCTGGCGGTAAACCGCACCGTGCCGGCCGACTTCGCCTCCACGTGGCTCTGCACCGCGGTCCGCGAGGCAGCGCCGCCAATGTGGAAGGTCCGCATCGTCAGCTGCGTGCCCGGCTCGCCGATCGATTGCGCTGCGATGACGCCGATCGCCTCGCCCACGTTCACGAGCGAGCCGCGGCCGAGGTCGCGCCCGTAGCACTTCGCGCAGACGCCCCAGCGGGTGTCACAGCTGAGCGCGGTCCGCACCTTGACTTCGTCGATGCCGAGGTTGTCGATGGTGTCTACCGCGTCCTCGTCGAGCAGCATGCCGGCCGGGAACAGCCGGTCCTGCGTTTCCGGGTGCGGGATCTCGATCGCCAGGACCCGGCCAAGGATGCGCTCCTTGAGCGCCTCGACCACCTCGCCTCCCTCGACCAGGGCCTTCATGGACACGCCGTTCTGGGTGCCGCAATCCTCTTCGGTCACCACCAGGTCCTGCGTCACGTCGACGAGGCGCCGGGTCAGGTAACCGGAGTTGGCGGTCTTCAGCGCCGTGTCGGCGAGGCCCTTGCGGGCGCCGTGCGTGGAGATGAAGTACTGCAGCACGTTCAGGCCTTCGCGGAAGTTCGCGGTGATCGGCGTCTCGATGATCGAGCCATCGGGCTTGGCCATCAGGCCGCGCATGCCGGCGAGCTGCCGGATCTGCGCCGCCGAGCCGCGCGCCCCGGAATCGGCCATCATGTAGATCGAGTTGAAGGCCTCCTGGCGCACCTTCTTGCCTAGGCGGTTCTCGGTCTCTTCGGTGCCCAGTTGCTCCATCATCACCTTGCCGACCTGCTCGCCGCAGCGCGACCAGATGTCCACCACCTTGTTGTACCGCTCGCCGACCGTCACCAGGCCGGAGGTGTACTGCGACTCGATTTCCTTCACCTCGCCCTCGGCAGCCGCGATCATTTCCTGCTTCACGGTCGGGATGCGCATATCGTTCACGCCGAACGAGATGCCGCCGCGCGTGGCCATGGTGAAGCCCGCCTGCATCAGCTTGTCGGCGAAGATCACGGTCTCCCGCAGCCCGCAGCGCCGGAACCCGACGTTGATGAGCCGCGAGATTTCCTTCTTCTTGAGCGGCTTGTTGAGCAGGTCGAAGGAAAGCCCGGGCGGCAGGATTTCCGAGAGCAGCGCCCGGCCGACCGTGGTTTCGTAGCGGGTAACCTTGTCCTTTTTCTCGCCGTCGGCGCCGATCTCCACTTCCCGGATCCGCACCCAGCACTTCGCGTGCAGGTCCACCTGCCGCGATTCGTAGGCGCGCGACACCTCGCTCACGTTGGAGAAGCTCATGCCCTCGCCCTTGGCGTTGATCCGCTCGCGCGTGGCGTAGTACAGCCCCAGCACGATGTCCTGCGAGGGAACGATGATCGGCTCGCCGTTGGCCGGCGACAGGACGTTGTTCGAGGCGAGCATCAGCGCGCGCGCCTCCATCTGCGCCTCCAGCGACAGCGGCACGTGTACCGCCATCTGGTCGCCGTCGAAGTCGGCGTTGAATGCCGCGCAGACGAGCGGGTGCAGCTGGATCGCCTTTCCCTCGATCAGCACCGGCTCGAAGGCCTGGATGCCGAGGCGGTGCAGCGTGGGCGCGCGGTTCAGCATCACCGGATGCTCGCGGATCACCTCCTCGAGGATGTCCCAGACCTCGGGTACTTCCTGCTCGACCAAGCGCTTGGCGGCCTTGTTGGTGGTGGCGAGGCCGAGCAGCTCCAGCTTGTTGAAGATGAAGGGCTTGAACAGCTCCAGCGCCATCTTCTTCGGCAGGCCGCACTGGTGCAGCTT
>JAYRND010000239.1:0-1540 GCA_041904885.1 Burkholderiales bacterium | reverse complement strand
TTCTGGGGTTCCGCCTTCCAGGGGAGCTCGGTCATCCACTCGAGCCAGGTGCGCAGCATCGAGCTCTCGCCCGACTGCTCGCCCATGCGCGAGAGGCGCTTGAACTCCTTCTTGACGTGCTTGAGCGTCTCCTCCGGGAAGCCGGCCGCCTCGATCGCCTTCTTCAGCTCCTCGATCTCTGCCGCGGTATCTTCCTCGTCGCCCAGCTCCTTCTGGATCTGGCGCATCTGCTCGCGCAGCACGTGCTCGCGCTGGCGCTCGTCGAACTGCTGGCGCGTCTTGTCGCCGATCTCCTTGGAGAGGCGCAGCACCTCCACGCGCTTGGCAAGGAACGAAAGCACCTTGTCCAGCCGCGCGCCCAGGTCGATGGTCTCGAGCACGTCCTGCTTCTCCTCGTTCTTGATGTCGAGGAGATTGGCCACCATGTCGGCGAGCTGCGCGGGCGAGGTGATCGCCTGCACCACCTCGGCGAGCTCGTCGGGGGCGTTCGGCAGCAGCTGGATGGCCTCGGCCGCCTGCTCCTTCAGCTGCAGGAATCGCGCCTCGATGCCGGAGCCAGTGCCGGTCGCCTCGGGGATCCACGCCACGCTCGCGACGAGGAACGGCCAGCCCTCGAGGAACTCGACCACCTGGAAGCGCCGCTCGCCCTGCACGATGAGGTGGTTGGCGCCGCCCGCCTGCGCGGCGTAGCGCACCATCTTGCCGGCGGTGCCGATGCGGTGCAGGTCGTTCGGGCCGACGTCGTTCACCTGCGGATCGCGCTGCAGGAGAAAGCCGACCTTAAGATTGTTACGGGCAGCCTCGTTGGCCGCGGCGACGGACGAGGAGCGGCCGATGGTGATCGGCGAGATCACCCCGGGAAAGAGCACCGCGTTGCGCAGCGGGATGAGGACGAGCGCGTCCTCCGGAATCGGCCGCGTAGCGAGCGCGGTCGAGCGGCTGTCGGCCTTGCCCGACTGCTCGCCTGCCGCCTCCACGGGCTCGGCATCCACCGCGTCCTGCTTCTTCTTGCGCCAGAAATCCACGAGATCTCCCGGTCATAAACGCGGATATACGCGTCCCCACATAGGTGAGGGCGCCGGGCCGGGAATCAACCCCGCGGATGTCCTAGAATTGCAAGGAGATTTCGACCACCACGAGGAGCACGGATGCCCGCCACCACCACCCCCAGCGGCCTCATCATCGACGACATGGTCGTCGGCACGGGCGATGCCGCCGCAGCGGGCAAGCACGTCACCGTGCACTACACCGGCTGGCTCTTCGTCAACGGCGCGAAGGGGAAGAAGTTCGATTCCAGCAAGGACCGCGGCGACCCGTTCGATTTCCCGCTGGGCGCCGGGCACGTCATCAAGGGCTGGGACGAAGGCGTGCAGGGAATGAAGGTCGGCGGCTCGCGCACGCTGACGATCCCGCCGGCGCTCGGCTACGGCGCGCGCGGCGCCGGCGGCGTCATCCCGCCCAACGCGACGCTGATCTTCGAAGTGGAGCTCCTCGAAATAGGGTGAAAGGCGGGCTGATGGCCGGACTCCGCTACCTTATT
>JAYRND010000238.1:0-2317 GCA_041904885.1 Burkholderiales bacterium | reverse complement strand
GGTCTGGCGACAGCTGGCCCACGCGAAACACCGCTCCTCGATGAGATAGCGGAGGTACTGCTGTACCTCGCGGTCGCTGAGCTGGTCGGGCGAGCGGTGGTGGTAGCGCGCCAGATCGGCGACGGCGCGCAGGTAGGCGCGGCGCGTATGCTCCGAGCGACCGCGTACGACGAGGTCCTGCTCCATGCGGGTCCGGAGAATGCCCATGCTGACCTCCCTTCGGGTGGGATCGCGCCGGCCAGGCACGATCACGTGAAGGGCGGAGTGTGCCGCACGCACTCAGTCAGATGGAACGAGGAGCACGCGACGAGAAACCTGCCCGCTTGCCCAGAGGCATGCTTCCGGACCCACCGCGCAGCGGTTTAGTTCAACGCGCCGTATCGGACGCGCCGTTGGGCCGAGCCCGCCGGGTCGGCGGGAACGGTCTAGCAGCCCGTTGAAAAACTCGCACGCGGCAGAGCGGATCTGGTAGAATCGGGGAACGCGGTGGCGGTGGAGGAAGCGGATGGCGTTGGGACGGCGGATGGGGACGCAAGCGGATCTGTTTGTGGGGGCACCGGACCTGCCGCGCTCGCCGGGGCATGCGTTCTACACGAAGCTGAACGGCCTGCTGGAGGAAGCGAGCTTTGATCGACGGATCGAAGCGCTCTGCCAGGCGCATTACGCCGACGAGGTCGGCCGCCCGAGCATTCCGCCGGGCGTCTACTTCCGCATGCTGTTCGTGGGGTTCTTTGAAGGCCTGGGGTCGCAGCGGGCGATCGCCTGGAAGTGCGCCGACAGCCTGTCGGTGCGGGAGTTCCTGGGCCTGGCGACCTCGCAGCGCGCCCCCGACCATTCGAGCCTGACCTACATCCGCAAGCGGCTGCCGAGCGCGGTGTACGAGCAGGGCTTCCAGCTGGTACTCGACCTCGCGCGCGAGAAGGGCGTGCTGAAGGGCAAGACGCTGGCGGTGGACTCCACGACGCTGGAGGCGAACGCGGCGATGCGCTCGATGGTGCATCGGGTGTCGCAGAAGAATTGGCGCGCCTACCTGACCCAACTGGCCAAAGAGGCGGGGATCGAGGATCCGAGCGACGCGGACCTGCGGCGGATGGATCGCAAGCGTAAGGGGAAGAAGGTCTCGAACACGGACTGGGAGTCGCCGAGCGACCCGGACAGCCGCATCGCCCGGATGAAGGACGGCACGACGCACTTCGCGTACAAGGCGGAGCACGCGGTCGATGTGGAGAGCGATGTGATCGTGGCCGCCGAGATCCATCACGCCAACGATCCGGACACCGACACGGTGTTGGTCACGGCGACCGCGGCTCGCGAGCACCTTGCCGCGGTGGGCAGCGAGCGGACGGGCGAGGAACTGCTGGGGGACAAGGGGTATCACAAGGCCGAGACGATCGACCTGATCGAGAGTGCGCTGGGGATGCGGACGTACATCCCCGAGCCGCAGCTGGCGCACCAGCGCGTGTGGACGGACAAGCCACCCGAGCATCGGGCCGCGGTGTACCGCAACCGGCGGCGGGTGCGGGGCGCGCGCGGCCGGCGGCTGAGCCGGAAGCGGAGCGAGTTCGTCGAGCGCAGTTTCGCGCACCTGTGCGAAACCGGCGGCACGCGCCGAGTGTGGCTGCGCGGGCGAGCGAACGTGACGAAGTGGTACCTGACGCGGGTGGCGGCGCGGAACCTCTCGGTGCTCATGCGCGCGCTGTTCGGGATCGGCACCCCGCGGGGGCTCCAGGCCGCGGCCCGGGGCCTTACCACGGGGCTGGTGCGCCTGTTGGCCGCCCTGTTCGCCGTCCGTCGCCCGCCGCGGCACCACAATTCCACTCACGGCTTCCAGTGCCCGGCGCCATCAACTTTCGGCGCGATCCTGCCGGCCGCGGCATGAGCCTCGATTTCCGGGGATATTCAACGGGCTGTTAGGCTCGATTGCCTTGAGCGCGCCTGCATCGTCAGATTCCGTCTTCACCCCGCGCCGATTCCTGCTGCCGGTGGTGTTGATCGTCGCCGTCTCGTTGAGCCTGCACGCCCTGCTCTCGCGGCCCGATCCAGCCACCTGGCGCGCCCGCCAGGTGGTGGTGATCAGCATCGACACCCTGCGCGCCGACCGCCTCGGCACGTACGGCTACACGGCCCAGCCCACCTCGCCCAACCTCGACCAGCTCGCCCAGCAGGCGGTGGTCTTCGAGCGCGCCTACGCGGCGGCACCGTGGACGATCCCGTCGCTCGCCGCCGTCCTCACCGGCCGCTATCCGATCGAGGTCTCGCCCGACATGGAGACGCTCGCCGCACTGTTCCACGCGCACGGGATCGCCACCGCCATGTT
>JAYRND010000237.1:0-2549 GCA_041904885.1 Burkholderiales bacterium | reverse complement strand
TCGCGCTACCAGCGCTTCCAGGGCGCGATCCGCGAGCTGTCGCCGGAAGTGCTGAAGCATCTGCTCGATGTGGACTACCGGCGCAGCATGGCGTTCGCCGCGATCGTGTTCGAGCACGGGCATCGCCACATGGTCGGCGAAGCGCGCTATGCGCCCGCGCTGGACGGCTCGGGTGCGGCAGACTTCGCGATCGCCGTCGCCGACTCCTGGCAGCACCAGGGCGTAGGACGCATGCTGCTCGATCGTCTGCTGCGATACGCGGAAAGTGCCGGCGTCCGGCGCATCCAGGGCGACGTGCTCCACGGCAACACCGGCATGCTCGGCCTCGCGCGGCAGTCGGGCTTCGCGTTGCGCACGCATCCGGACGGCGCCTGGCTGACGCGCGTCGAGCGCGAGCTCGGCGCGCAGCCGCTCGCGGCCTGGGATCAGGCCGGCACTGCCTCCTTCCAGTCCTCCTTGCCGCCCGCATAGACGGCGACGTTCGCGTAGCCGAGCTGGCGCAGCACGTTCGCGGCGATGTGCGAGTTCTGGCAGGTCCGGCTCGCGCAGTAGACGACGATCTCGGCGGCCTTGTCGGGCGCTACCACGGGCGCGAGCTCGCGCGCGCGGTCGTGCGGGAAATGCAGCGCGCCCGGCAGGTGCCAGTCGTCGTAGTACTTCGCCGGCAGGGCTTCGAGCAGAACCAGGGCGGGGTTGGCGGCGCGGCGCGACTGCAGTTCGCTGCGGGTGACGGTCTTGTTCATGGCGATCTCCTTGGAATGTAGTTGCATTTGCAATTATATGCCCGACTAATTGCATTTGCAACTAATCGGCTGTATCCTGCGGCCATGGCTCCCGCACCCGACCCCCGCCAGCGCGCGTGGGCGCGCTTCGTGACCGCGCAGGCACTGCTCCTCGAGCGCGTCGAGGCGGCGCTCGCGCAGGCCGAGCTGCCCCCGCTCGCCTGGTACGACGTGCTCTGGATCCTCGAGAACGCACCGCAGGGCCGCCTGCGCATGGCCGACCTCGCGCGCAAGGCGGTGGTCTCGCGCAGCAACGTGACGCGCCTCACCGACCGCATGGAGAAAGAGGGATTGGTGGCGCGCTCCGATTGCCCTGTGGACGGGCGCGGGACGGTCTGCGAACTGACGGCCAGGGGGCGCGCTCTGCGCGCGAAAATGTGGCCCGTGTACCGCAGGCAGATCGACCTGCTGTTCGGCAAGCACCTGGAGGCGCGCGAAGCAGAAACGATCGCCGCCTCCTTCGACAAGATGATCGACCCACTCAGAAAGGAAGCACCATGAAGCTGTACTACTCTCCCGGCGCCTGCTCGCTGTCGCCGCACATCGTCTCCCGCGAAGCGGGAATTCCGGTCGAGCTGAAGAAGGTGGACCTGAAGGCGAAGACCGTGGAAGGCAGCGCCGACTACCTGAAGACCAACGGCAAGGGCTACGTGCCGGCGATCGAACTGGATGACGGCAGCCTCCTCACCGAAGGTCCGGCGATCGTGCAGTACCTGGCCGACAGCAAGCCCGAGTCCGGCCTGGCGCCGAAGGCCGGCACCATCGAGCGCTACCGGCTGCAGGAATGGCTCAACTTCATCACCTCCGAGCTGCACAAGAGCTTCGGCTGGTTCTTCAATCCGGCGATGACGGCGGAAGGCCGCAAGGCGGTGAGCGACCGACTCGAAGTGCGCCTCGGCTGGCTGGCAAAGCAGCTGGAAGGCAAGTCCTACGTAATGGGCGACAAGTTCTCGGTTGCCGACGCCTACCTGTTCACGGTCCTCAACTGGGCGCCGATGATCAAGTTCGATCTCGCGCGCTGGCCCTCGCTGGTCGAGTTCCAGAAGCGCGTCGCGGCGCGGCCGAAGGTGCAGGAAGCCCTCAAGGCCGAAGGGCTCTTGAAGTAGCCGTGATGTCGCTGCCCGTCCTCTTCCTCTCGCACGGCTCGCCGATGCACGCGATCCAGCCCGGCGCCGTGCGCGAGGTCTGGCAGCGAATCGCGCGCGAGCTGCCGCGGCCGAAGGCGATCCTGATCGCCTCGGCGCACTGGGAAACCGACGCGCCGGCCGTAACGGCTTCGGCGAAGCCCGAAACGATTCATGACTTCTACGGCTTCCCCAAGCCGCTTTACGAAATTCAGTATCCAGCCAAGGGAGATCCCGGTTTGGCGTCTCGTTCCCTTGCTCTGATAAAAGATTTCAGAGCAACAGCAGATCCCATTCGCGGCCTGGATCACGGCGCCTGGTCGCCGCTCCTGCACATGTATCCGGAGGCGGACATCCCTGTGGTGCAGGTCGCGGTGCAGACTGCGCTTGGGCCGAAGCACCACCTCGCGCTCGGCCGGGCGCTCGCGCCGCTGGCGGCGGAAGGCGTGCTAATCATCGGTTCGGGCCACATGACGCACAACCTGCGCGACCGCGCCGCCGGAGATCCCGCGCCCTACGCGGTCCGGTTTCAGGCCTGGGTGAAGGAGCGCATCGACGCTCGCGCGCTCGATGAGCTCGCCGACTACCGCAGCCTGTCGCCGGACGGCGTGCGCGCGCACCCGACCGACGAGCATTTCCTCCC
>JAYRND010000034.1:0-9334 GCA_041904885.1 Burkholderiales bacterium | reverse complement strand
CTGACCGATGGCGCCTCCTGCGTGCTCCTCGCCTCCGAGGCATGGGCGAAGGCGCGCGGGCTGCCCGTGCAGGCGCGCTTCGTCGACTACGCGGCGGCGGCGGTGGACTACGTCGGCATGAAGGGCCCGAAGGAAGGCCTGCTCATGGCGCCGACCTACGCGGTGCCGCAGATGCTCGACCGGCAGGGCATCCGCCTGCAGGACTTCGATATCTACGAAATCCACGAAGCCTTCGCCGCTCAGGTGCTCTGCACCCTGAAGGCCTGGGAGTCGGAGGACTACTGCCGTACGCGGCTGGGCAGGACGTCGGCGCTCGGCGCGATCGACCGCGCGAAAATGAACCCGGTCGGCTCGAGCCTGGCGCTCGGGCACCCCTTCGCCGCCACCGGCACGCGCATCGTCGCCACGCTCGCCAGGGAACTCGAGCAGCGCGGCTCGGGCCGCGGGCTGATCTCGGTCTGCACCGCCGGCGGCATGGGCGTCACCGCGATACTCGAGCGCTGATCCTCAGGTAATCGGCCGGGGAAAGGTTCTCCGGCCTCAGCCCGGGGTCCAGGCCCAGCTCCGCGAAGTCCCCGGCGGAAAGGGCCAGCGCGTTTCTCAGCGTCTTCCTGCGCGCGCTGAAGGCCTTGCGAACCACGTCGGCGAATTTCGCCGGGATCTCCGCGCCCGCGAGCGGGACCATGCGCACCACTGCCGATTCCACCTTTGGCGGCGGGCGGAAGGCGCCGGGGCCGACCGTGAAGAGCTTCTGCATCGCGAAACGGACCTGCAGCATGACCGAGAGCCGTCCGTATTCTGCCGTCGATGGCTTCGCGACCATGCGCTCGACGACTTCCCGCTGCAGCAGGAAGTGCATGTCGCGCACCCGGTCCGAGTAGCGCGCGAGGTGGAAGAGGAGCGGCGTGGAGATGTTGTAGGGAAGATTGCCGACGACGCGGATCCCGGACGGGACAGAGGAAAAATCGACGCCGAGCGCATCCGCGCACAGAACGGAAAGTCTTTCAGGTGAAAATTCGGCGGCGAGCCTCGCCGCCAGGTCGCGATCGATCTCGATCGCCGTCAGCCTGCCGAGGCGCTCGAGCAGCGGCCGGGTGAGCGCGCCCTCGCCCGGGCCGATCTCGACGACGATGTCGCCGCGCGCCGGGTCGACCGCCTCGACGATGCGCTGGAGAATTCCGGGGTCGTGCAGGAAATGCTGGCCAAAACGCTTGCGCGTTTTCAACACGTATTCTTCCCTGGCCTCACTTGTCTTCCAGGCGCATCTCTACATAGGTGCGGTCGCGCAGCTGCCGCAGCCAGTCCTGGTAGGCCTCCTCGGCCTTCCTCTCCTTGATGGTCTGGCGCGCCTGCATGCGCTTGCGCTCTTCCGACAGGCCGGCAGCGCGCCGCTCCTGCACCTGGATCAGGTGGTAGCCGAACGGCGATTTCACCGGCTGGCTGATTTCATTGATCTTGAGCGCGTTCATGGCGCGCTCGAAATCCGGCACCGTGTCTCCGGGCAGCAGCCAGCCGAGCTCGCCGCCCTTCGACGCGCTGCCATCGGCCGAGTGCAGCCGCGCGAGCTCCGCGAAATCGGCGCCGCCCGTCACGATGCGCTCGCGCAGGTCCGCCAGGCGCCGCTGCGCCTCGGCTTCCGAGGTCACCTCGTTGGTGCGGATCAGGATGTGCCGGGCGCGCGTCTGCTGCACCGCCGGGCCTTCGGCCGCGCCGCGGCGGTCGAGCAGCTTGACGATGTGAAAGCCGCCGGGTGAGCGCAGCACGCCGCTGATCTCGCCCGCCTTCATGCCCTGCACCGCCTTCGCAAACAGCTCCGGCATGCGGTCCTCCGGGCGCCAGCCCATGGCCCCGCCCTGCAGCGCGTCCGGCGCGTCCGAATAGCCGGCCGCGACCTTGGCGAAATCGACGCCCGCCACCGCCTCTGCGCGCGCCTTCTCGATCTTCTTGCGCGCCGTGTCGATCTGCTCCGGGCTCGCCTGCTCGGGCAGCCGCACCAGCACGTGCGCGAGGTTGTACTCGTTGCGCGCGCTGCCGTCGCTCCTCGCCTCGGCGAGGAACTGGTCGATTTCCGCGTCGGTCACCTCGACGCGGTCGTCCACCTCGCGCTCGCGCAGCCGCGCCATCAGGATCTGCTGGCGCACCTCCTCGCGGAAGCGCTCGTACGGAACGCCGTCCCGATCCAGTATCTGCCGGAATCCCGCCAACGACACGTTGTTGTTCTCGGCGATCCGCTCCAGCGCCTTGTCGAGCTGCAGCTCCTCGACGCGGATGCCGGAGTCGCGCGCGAGCTGCAGCTGCGCCTTGTCGATGATCAGCCGGTCGAGGATCTGCCGCTCGAGCTGCGCGCGCTCGGGCAACGGCGTGCCCCGGCCGCGCAGCTGGCGTTCGGCGAACGCGCGGCGTTCGGCGAGCTCGGACTGCGTCACCACCTCCTTGCCGACGACCGCGACGATGCGGTCGACGAGCACGATGCGCGTCGCCTCGCGCGGCCGCGCTGGGTCCTGCGAGGATTGCCCGGGGCGCGGCACCTGGCCCTGGAACTGCGTCTGCGCCGGTGCCGGCGCCGCGAGCGCGGCGAAAAGCGCGGCCGCCGCGCCCGGCAAGATCCTGAAGTGGCGAAACCGCATCCGCACCGCCTAGAAGATCTGCTCGAACGGCAGGCGCGGGCGCAGGCTCTGCGGTACGAGCGTAGGATCGGAAGGGTTGGTGCGCGCGTAGCCGGCCACGTTGCGCCTGAGCAGGTCGGCGATGTCGCTCGAGCCGATCTGGCCGACGCCGGTCAGCTCGATCTGCAGGAAGATGCCGGTGGAGGTCGTTTCCGTCCTCGCCTGCAGGCGCTGCGCGACGGCGCGGAACACCCAGCAGCCGGCGTTGTACTCGAGGCCGGCCAGGCCCTCGACGATGCGCCCGTCCAGGAAGGAGTAGTTGTACCGCCCAACCGCGTACCAGCCGGCGGCAATCGGCCATTGACCCGACACGTCGACCTGCTTGATCAGATTCGAGGGGTCGGCATTGTAGCGGTAGGTGACGTTGAGGACCTTGGCGATCTCCGGGGCGTACCGCGCCGTGGCGCCGTAGCGCTCCACGCGCTGCGTACGCGGGTCGTACTGGATCGTGGTGTCCAGGCCCCACGCGTCCATGCGCGCGCCCACCGATCCCAGGATGTCGCCCGTGCCCTTGCTGGAGGGCGGCGGGGTGCCGACGATCGCAACACGCTCGCTCTCGAAGTAGAAGCGCTGGCCGAGCGTGGCGCGGAACCTCTCCTCGCCCCGCTCGCCGAGGATGCGCGTGGTCGCCGCCGCGGTCAGCTGGCTCGCGTCGCCGAACCGGTCGCCGCCGACGAAGCGGTTCTCGCTGAACAGCTGCGTGTAGTTGTAGTCGGCGAGCGTCGTGTCGAACACCGGCGCCTGGTTCTGGTTGCGGAACGGCGCCTTGACGTAGAAGAGGCGCGGCTCGAGCGTCTGCCTGCCGCTCTCGCCAAACAGCGTCACGCCCCGCTCGAATACGAGGCCGGCGTCCAGACTGGTCCACGGCACGCCGACGGACTGGCCCTTGTCCTGGCCGATCGCCGTGTTCTCCAGGTTGTAGTGCGCGTAGTGCAGGCCCACGCGCGGCGTGAAGAAGTAGCCAGGCGCGACGATCGGCATCGAGATCGACGGGTTGAACGTGGTGCGGCCGCCCTCGACCATCGAGTTGTTGGTGAACTTGGCGTACTCGCCCGCGAGCGACAGGTCGAAGCGCCCGGCGAGGTCCGTCTTCGTCGTGCCGACGCTGATCTGCGGCAGCCGACCGTAGGGATTGGTGGTCGGCGCGAGCGGGTCGATCAGCGTCTGGAACTTCTGCGCGCGCACCACGACGTACGAGGGCAGGCCGAGTACCGTGGGGGTGTAGCTGAGCAGCCCCATGCGCTCCAGGTTGCCGCGCGAGATGGAGCGCACGTTGGTGGCGAAGTCGACCAGGTAGGCGTCGTCGCTCACCTTGTTCATGTCGACCTTCAGCTTCAGGTCGGGCGAGAACTCCTGGTCGTGCTGGAACGAGTAGCCGCTGCGCTGCCGGTTCAGGACCTCGTCGCGCGGCAGGTACTCCGCGTGCAGCTTGCCCTGGAAGCCCTCGCCCAGGTAGTTGTACGTGCCCTTGATCTGCTCGCCGCGCTTGCTCATGAATACCGGCGTCAGGGTCAGGTCCTGCTCGGGCGCGATGTTCAGGTAGAACGGCGTGCCGACCTCGAGGCCGCGGCGCGTGTTCTGCGTGTAGTACGGCGCGAGGAAGCCGGTCTTGCGCCGGTTTTCCAGCGGAAAATTCAGGTAGGGCAGCGCAAGCACGGTCGTGTCGGCGACGCGCAGGCGCATGTCGCGCGCCGTGCCCTCCTCGGTGGCGAAGTCCAGGTCGAGCTCGCCGGCCTCGATGACCCAGCCCCGGTCCTCGGGCCGGCAGGTGGTGTAGCTCGCATTGCCGAGACGCAGGCGATCGGCGCCGAGGAATTCGATCTTCTCGGCGCCGCCATGCGCCGGCGGATGGCTGTCGACGAGAAACTTCGTGTCCTCCAGCACGCCGGTATCGTCCCTCGTGTTGTAGCGCAACCGGGCGCCATTGAAGCGGCCGAGGCCCATCTGCAGGCGCACGCCGCCGTCGGCCTCGACACGGCCGAACTCCTGGTTAAAGCGCAGGTACTCGGCGTAGATAGACATGTCCTCGCGCTTGAACTCCACCCGGCCGCGCGCCGTGAGCTCGAGCTCGGACACGCCTTCGATCTTCTCCGCGTCGATGGTCGTCGGTCCTCTCGGGCGCTGCGCCTGCGCCGGCGCGGACTCGCGCGGGGGCGCGGGCAGAACGAGCGGTGGCCTGGGCGCCTGGGACCAGGCAGGCGTCGCGCCGGGCAGCAGGGTCAGCAGCGCTGCGAGGCGGAGCGCGGTGCGCTGCATCGAACGAACTCGCGAGGCGCGTTCGGGACAGGATTACGGAGGCGAGCGCGAGCCATGTTTCGAGAGCGAAAAGTGTCATAATTCAGAGCAAATCGCAATGGATTTCAGACTCGTCGAGCTCGAGCGCTGGCTCGGCGCGCAGTTCCCTCCGCAGACCTTCGCTCTCTCGCGCGCGTCGGAGGACGCGAGCTTCCGGCGCTACTGGCGCGTGAGCCTGGCCGATGGGCGCAGCTTCGTCGCCATGGACGCGCCGCCGGAGAAGGAAGACTGCCGCCCGTTCATCCATGTCGCCGGCCTGCTGCGCGCGGCGGGCGTGAACGCTCCCGAGGTGCTCGCGCAGGACGCGGCGCGCGGCTTCCTTCTGCTCACCGATCTCGGCACGAAAACCTACCTGCAGGCGCTCGGCGGCGCGAGCGCCGCTGGCGCCGCGGATCTCTTTCGCGACGCGACCGACGCGCTGCTGCGCTGGCAGCTCGCGACGCGGCCCGGCGAGCTGCCGCCCTACGACGAGGCCCTGCTGCGCCGCGAGCTGGATCTTTTCCCGGAGTGGTACGTGGGCAAGCATCTACGCAAGGAACTTTCTCCCGCCGACAAGGAAATCCTCGAGGTCGCGGCGCGGTCCCTCGTGCAGAGCGCGCTTGCGCAGCCGCGGGTCTTCGTGCACCGCGACTACATGCCGCGCAACCTCATGGTCTGCGAGCCCAATCCCGGGGTACTCGATTTCCAGGACGCGGTCGAGGGGCCGATCAGCTACGACATGGTCTGCCTCCTGCGCGACGCATTCATCAGCTGGGACGAGGAACGCGAGCTCGACTGGACCGTGCGCTACTGGGAGAAGGCGAGGAAGGCGGCGCTGCCCGTCGCGGGCGATTTCGGCGAGTTCTGGCGCGCCTTCGAGTGGATGGGCCTGCAGCGCCACCTCAAGGTGCTCGGCATCTTCGCGCGCCTTTCGTACCGGGACGGCAAACCGCACTACCTCGCCGACGCGCCGCGCTTCCTCGGCTACGCGCGTGCGGTCGCGCGGCGCTATGTGCCGCTCGCAGCGCTCGCGCGCCTGCTCGACCGGCTGGAGCCGGCGTGAAGGCGATGACGTGAAGGCCATGATCCTGGCCGCCGGGCGCGGCGAGCGCCTGCGCCCGCTCACCGAGCGCACGCCCAAGCCGCTGCTGGAGGCGGGCGGCGAGACGCTGCTCGACCGCCACCTCGCCCGCCTCGCGCGCGCCGGGTTCGAGCGCGCCGTGATCAACGTCTCGCACCTGGCCGAGGCGATCGTCGCGCGCTTCGGCGACGGCGCGCGCCACGGCATCGCCATCGACTGGTCGCGCGAAGCCGAGCCGCTGGAAACCGCCGGCGGCATCGCAAAGGCGCGCGCGCTGCTCGGCGAGGAGCCCTTCCTGCTGGTCAACGCCGACATCTGGTGCGAATTCGATTTTTCGAATGTAAGGAAATTCCGGCTGCAAGAGCGTGTATCGCACCTCGTCCTGGTTCCCAATCCTCCCTGGCACCCAAAGGGCGACTTCTCGCTCGAGCGCAACGTCATCGGCAACGCGGCCTCGCCGCGCTACACTTACGCGGGCATTTCGGTGCTCGCGCCGCGGCTGGTCGACGGCGTGGCGCCGGGCGCGAAGGCGCAGCTCGCGCCGTTGTGGCGCGCCGCCGCCGAACGCGGCGAGGTGAGCGGCGAACTTTACGGAGGGGGCTGGAGCGACGTCGGCACCCCGGAACGGCTGGCCGAACTGAAGGCGCGACTGGACAGGCGATGAAGCACGGCGATTTCGACCCGACCCTGCACGGCGCGCGCCGCGCGAGCCTCGCGCGCGCGATGCGGGAGGGCGTCGCTGTGATCCCCACCGCGCCCGAGCGGATCCGCAACCGCGACACGCACTACCCGTACCGCTACGACAGCCATTTCTATTACCTGACGGGATTCGCCGAGCCGGAGGCGGTGCTGGTGATCGTCGCCGGCGCGAAGCCGAGGAGCCTGCTGTTCTGCCGCGAGAAGAACGAGGAGCGCGAGACCTGGGACGGATTCCGCTTCGGGCCGAAGGGCGCCCAGGAACGCTTCGGCTTCGACGAGGCCTACCCGATCGCCGAGCTGGACACGCAGCTCGCGGCGCTGCTCGGCGACCAGCCGGCGCTGCACTTCCCGGTGGGCGCCGACGCTGCCTGGGATGCCCGCGCGATGGGCTGGCTGAACGCGGTGCGCGCGCTGGCGCGCACGGGCGTCGCCGCGCCCGACCGCGTGCAGGACGTGCGCGTGCTGATCGACGACATGCGCCTCATCAAGGACGCTCACGAGCTGGGCATCATGCGGCGCGCGGCTGCCATCTCCTCGGCCGCGCACAGGCGCGCGATCCGCACGGCGCGCGCCGGCCGTTTCGAATACGAGCTGGAGGCGGAGCTGCTGCACGAGTTCCGCCGCAACGGCGCCCAGTTCCCCGCCTACTGGCCGATCGTCGCCGCCGGCGCCAACGCCTGCGTGCTGCACTACGTGTCGAACGACGACGTGTTGCGCGACGGAGACCTCGTGCTGATCGACGCCGGCTGCGAGCTGGCCGGCTACGCATCCGACATCACCCGCACATTCCCGGTCGGGGCGCGCTTCTCGGGGGCGCAGCGCGAGGTCTACGAGATCGTGCTCGCCGCGCAGGCTACCGCGATGGCCGCCGTGCGCGCCGGCGCCGCGTGGAACGAGCCGCACGATGCCGCCGTGCGCGTGCTCGCGCAGGGGATGCTGGACCTGAAGCTGCTCGCCGGCAGCCTCGATGAAGCGCTAGAGAAGGAAACCTACAAACGCTTCTACATGCACCGCACCGGGCACTGGTTGGGACTGGACGTGCACGATGCGGGCGACTACAAGCGCGGCGGCAAATGGCGCCCGCTCGCGCCCGGCATGGTGCTGACCGTGGAGCCGGGTCTCTACATCCGCGCCGCGGACGACGTGCCCGAGCGGCTGCGCGGCATCGGCATCCGCATCGAGGACGATGTGCTCGTCACCGACGGGGCCTGCGAGGTGATCACCCGCGAGACGCCGAAGAGCATCGCCGACATCGAGGCACTGAAGCGCGATGCGGCCTGACGTCGAGATCCTTGGCGCCGGCCCCGTCGGCTGCGCTCTGGGGCTGCTTCTAAGCAAGCAGGGACGGGGCGTGGCCCTGGTGCAGCAGCGCAAGGCCGCGCCGGCGGCCATTCGGCCCGAGTTTCGCCCGCTGGCACTCTCGTACGCCAGCCGCCTGATCCTGGAGCGCGCGGGCGCCTGGCGCGGGCTCGATGCGACGCCGATCACCACCATTCACGTGTCGCAGCAGCGCGGCTTCGGCCGCGCGTGCATGAGCGCCGGCGATGCCGGCGTGCCGGCGCTGGGCTACGTGCTCGACTACGGCGCCCTGCTCGAAGCGCTACTCGCCCGGGCGGCTGAAATGCGCATTCCGGTGCAGTCGGCACCAACGGATGCGCTGCTCACCGTCCACGCGGAAGGAAGCTCGGAGGAAGCGAACAGCAAGGATTACGGACAGGAGGCGGTGGTCGCGGAGGTGACGACCCGACCGCCCGCGGTGGCTACCGCCTGGGAGCGCTTCACGCCGGAGGGGCCGCTCGCCCTGCTGCCTGTCGCCGGAAAGTACGGCGTGGTCTGGGGCGCGCGCCCGGAGCGCGCGCGGGAGCTTTGCGAGGCGAGCGACGCGCAGTTTCTCGCGGCCCTCGCGCGGGCGTTCGGCCGGCGCGCCGGCGAGTTCGTCGCCGCCGGCAGGCGCAGCCGGCTGCCGCTTTCGCTGCGACTGCGCGCCGAGCGCACCGGCGAGCGAACGGCCTATGTGGGCAATGCAGCGCAGACACTGCACCCGGTCGCCGGGCAGGGCCTCAACCTCGGCCTGCGCGACGCCTGGGATCTGGCGCAGGTCTTGCAGGACGCGGAGGACCCCGGCGATGCGCGGGTCCTGCGGAATTTCGCCGCGCTGCGTCGCCTCGATGCGACGGCGACGGTGCGTGTCACCGATTTCCTGGCGGGCGCCTTCCTCGGCGAATCGCCGCTGCCCGGCCTGATGCGAGGAATTGGATTGACTGCGCTCGACATTTGCTTGCCGGCACGGCGTTTTTTCGCGCGCCGGATGATCTACGGGCCCTCCGCGCTTCCCTGATCGGTTTGCTGTTTGGAAAATGCAACAGCGGCGATTTCGCCCGGCAGGGGAACGCGCTAGAATTCGCTCCCCTCGCAACACGTCCAGGAACAAGAGCGGATGCAAATCGGCGCGCACGTGCTGCGCAATGGCCTGTTCGTCGCACCGATGGCGGGCGTGACCGACCGGCCCTTCCGCGTGCTCTGCCGAAGCTTTGGCGCCGGCCTGGCCGTGTCGGAAATGGTCTCGGCGCGGCCGGAGCTGCGCCACACCCGCAAGTCGCGCCTGCGCCGGCTG
>JAYRND010000236.1:0-5947 GCA_041904885.1 Burkholderiales bacterium | reverse complement strand
GCTCGTGCATCGTCATCGACACCGGTGGCCTCGAGCCCGGCACGGGCGACCCGATCTACGCCGAGATGGCGCGCCAGACCGAGCAGGCGATCGTCGAGGCCGATGCCGTGATCCTGGTGACCGACGCGCGGGCGGGGCTCGCGCCCGGCGACCGCGTGATCGCGGAGAAGCTGAGGCGCCTGAAGGACCGCGTCGCGGTCGCCGTCAACAAGTCCGAGGGGCTGGACCCGGACACCGCGGCGGCGGAGTTCCACGAGCTGGGGCTGGGCATGCCGCTCGCCATTTCCGCGTCGCACGGCAGCGGCGTGGGCGCCTTGATGGAAGAGGTCCTGAAGCCTTTTTCCCAAGACTCCGTTCCTTCGGAGAAGCAGGAAAAACATCCCCGCGTCGCATTCGTAGGCCGGCCGAACGTGGGCAAGTCCACGCTGGTGAACGCGCTGGTCGGCGAGGAGCGCCTGCTGACCTACGGCGAGCCCGGCACCACGCGCGACGCGATCGAGGTGCCGTTCGAGCGCGGCGGCCGGCGCTACACGCTGGTGGACACCGCCGGCCTGCGCAAGCGCGGCAAGTCGCATGGCGCGGAGGTGGAGAAGTTCTCGATCGTAAAGACCCTGCAGGCCATCGACGCGGCCAATGTCGCGGTGCTGGTGCTCGATGCGCTGGAGGGCATCTCGGAGCAGGATGCGCACGTCGCCGGCTTCATCCTCGAGCGCGGCCGCGCGGTGGTGGTCGCGGTCAACAAGTGGGAGGCCGCCGACCGGGCAACGCGCGAGCGCATCCGGCGCGAGCTCGCCTGGAAGCTGGGCTTCCTCGGCTTCGCCGACACGCTCTACCTTTCGGCGAAGTCGGGCAAGGGCGTCGGCGAAGTGCTGCGCGCGGTGGACGCTGCCTACGCCGCCGCGATGGCCAAGCTGCCGACGCCGAAACTGACGCGCGCGCTGATCGCGGCGGTGGAGCGGCAGATGCCGCCGCACCGGCGAGGCTATGCGCGGCCCAAGATGCGCTACGCCCACCAGGGCGGCTCGAACCCGCCGCGCATCGTGATCCACGGCAACTCGCTGCAGCACGTCACTGATGCCTACAAGCGTTACCTGGAGGGCTGGTTCCGCGACCAGTTCAAGCTGGCGGGCACGCCGCTGCGCATCGAGTTGCGCACCGGGCGCAATCCGTACGAGGGACGAGGGTCAGGCAAGAAATAGCTGGGCAAGGAAGCGCCCGGGCGCCAGCGCACCCAGGCCGGCGCCGGCGAGGCCGAGCAGCGTGCCGACCATGTAGCGCTTGTGCGCGCGCACGTTGCCGCGCCGGACGTGCCAGAGCGCGAGCGTCATCGCCACCAGCACCCAGGCCGAGAGCAGGTGGATCACGGACAAGCCGGCGCCCTCGCGGATCTCCATGATCCAGAACGAGGAGACCGCGGCGACGAACATCGACGCCACCCAGATCCAGCCGAGCAGCTTGTGCGGCCGCGAGCCCTTCGGCGCGGCGAGCTGGACGAGGCCGATGGCGATCGCCGGCACGACGGCGGCGAGGTGGATCGCGCTGGCGACGGTCAAGGACTGGCTCATGGCGCCGTCTCCTTCGCGGGAGCTCGCGCCGCGGCGAGCGTGCGCAGCGCACGGGCGAGGAAGGAACCGCTGAACAGGCCATAGGCGAAGCCGACCGCAGCCGCGAATGCGGGCAGGCCGCTCAACGCGGGCTGCATCGCGGTCGCGACCGCGATGGCGTAGCGCGTGAAGAAGATCGCCATCATCATGGTCAGGGGAATCCAGCTGCCCTCGACGCGAAAGCGCTGCGTGGCGGCCGAATACGAGACCTGCCGGGGCAGGCGCGCGTAGTGGTTGAGCAGGACGGCGGCGCCGACGCCGGCGATCCACCCGCCATAGGCGAATCCCGATGCGCCGAACGCGCCCCAGATTCCCCAGAGGGAGAGGGGCAGGAAGATCGCGGGCATCAGCGCGACGCGCGATCGCCCCAGCTCGCGCGTCCTGCGTTGCGCGACTCCCAGCGCGAGCAGGGCGACGAAGAGCGCGTATACCCAGGGCGGCGTGCGCTGAAGGATCTGCAGGATCATGGGGCCTAGGCGGACAACGTCCGCAGCAGGTTGGTCCAGAGCATGACCAGCACGACGTTGCTGGCGCCGAACGCGATCAGCCGGTGGCGCACGCGGTTGTAGCTGAGGTGGATGGCGCTGTGCGCGACGCGCAGCCCGACGTAGCTCCAGGCGAGCACCAACGCCGTCTCGTTGACCCGGTCGGCGACGAAGTGAATGAGGCAAGCGACGTAGAACAGCACCGGCAGCTCGAGCAGGTTCATCATGTTGCGGTTGGGGAGGGCGACGTCCGACGGCACGCGCGCCGATTCGCCGTAGCGGAAATCGTCGTAGCTCACCAGGCCGGCGGCGCCGGCGCGAAAGCGCCGCACCGGGATCAGCAGCAGGACTGAAAAAGTCAGCCCCACCAGCGCCGTCACGGGAAACAGGATGCTCAGCTTCTCGGGCATGTCAGCCTCGTTAATGTTGACACTGTACACATCAATGTAGTATGGTATGTAAACAATGTCAACATCAACGCGTCGAAAGCACTCCTACCACCATGGCGACCTGCCCGCCACGCTCCTGCGCGCGGCCGGAAAAATCCTTGAAGAAGAGGGAGTTGACGCGCTCACGTTGCGGGAGCTCACACGGCGGGCGGGCGTGTCGCACGCCGCCCCGTACCGCCATTTTCCCGATCGCGAGAGCCTGCTCGCGGCGCTCGCCGCCGAGGGCTTTGCGATGCTGGGGGAGACGCAGCGCCAGGCGGCCGCGGCAGCCGGCCTGCGCGGCATGGGCGAGTCCTACGTGCGTTTCGCGCTCGAGCATCCGCAGCGCTTCCGGCTGATGTTCGGCGGTGCGGTGCGGATCGCGAGGCACGCGCGGCTCCGCGAGGTCGCGGCGCGGGTGTTCGACGGGCTCGCCGGCGCTCTCTCGGCGCGGGTGCCCGAAGCGCAGGGCGCGAGGGATTCCTCGATCGCGGCCTGGGCGCTGGTGCACGGGTTGGCGCAGCTGCTGCTCGAGGACCGCGTCGCCGAGGCCGCGCGCGCCGGGCGAAGCGAGGCCCAGTTCGTCAGCGACGTGCTGGCGACGATTCGCTTTGCGGCTGGCGTACCGGCGCGTACTCCGACGGCGGCAAATCAGTCCGCGTAAGCTGCGAACGCCGCGGCGCAGGCGGCCTCGGCTCGTCCTTCCGGTGCCGATGGCTCGGCGTGGCAGCGCAGCAGGCGCAGCAGCGGCGTGCTGGGGCCGCGCAGCTCGGCTTCCTGCCGCGCCCATAAATCTTTCGCTTCCTTCGGGCGCCCGGCGGCGATGCTTCCCGTCATCCCGGAGATGACCAGGTATTCGCGGGCGTCGCGTCCGAGATCCTTCTGCTCGGCGAGAATCGTGCTTGCCAGAGCCGACATCCGTTGCCCGTCGCGGTCGGCCACGGCTGCGAACAACTCGAGCCAGCGGCGCTGAAACTCCCTCAGGTCGCGAAAGCAGGGTGCGGCGAAGATGCGCGCCCAGACCTCGGCCGCCTCCGCGGGCGGCAGGTACGGATTCACGGTGCGGGCGACGTTGAGCACGCTGTGCAGCCAGACATCCTGTTCGCGCGGCTGGCGGCACTCGATCAGCCGCAGCTTGGCGACTTCCAGGTCCTTTTGCAGCAATGTTCCGACCCGCGCGGGCTCCGGCGGCTGCGGCTGCACAAGGTACTCGCGCGCATAGCGGGCGAGGCGGGTATTTTCAATGCGCTCGAAGCTGTCGGCACCCCTGCTTTCCGGGTTGACGGGGCGGCGGCGCAATCCGGGCTCGAGCATGTCCAGAACCGGGACGCCGGCGTTTAGCATCGACACCACGTCGGCGGCGCTCCGGTCGAGGAAGCGGTGCCGGACTGCGTTCAGGTCCAGGACCGGGCGGTAGTCCGAGTTCTCCGGCATGCCGTAGCTCGCGAACAGCGGCTCCAGCGTTCGGCGGCCGCCCAAATAGCGCGCGTCTAGGTCGCCCGGCTCGTAGACGTGCACGCTGCGCAGTTCCTGCGCAAGCGTAGGCTGCGCAAACACCGTCGCGTCGGCCAGCGCCGGCAGCGGCGCCGCCGCCGCGATGATGAGCAGGTCGTGGTCGCTGGGCGCGTACACCGCGTAATGCGGGAACTCGCTCCCCAGCGCGCGCATTACGGAGGCGAGCAGCGAGGCGTCGATCTCGTACAGCTGGAACCACTGCACCAGCATGCCGCCGGGCTCGAGGTGGTTGCGGATCCGCCGGTAGAACTCGCGCGTGAACAGTCCCGACACGCCGCTCACCCAGGGATTGGAAGGCTCCGACACGAGGATGTCGTAGCGCCGGCCGCGCGTGGAAAAGAACGTCTTCGCGTCGTCGATCACGATGCTGCCGCGCGGGTCGGCGTACGCCGAGCTGTTGCGCGGCGAGAAGCCGCGCGCTGCCTCGGCCATGGCCGCCTCGATCTCGACGGTCTCCACGCGCTCGATCGTCGGGCTCTGCAGCAGCGTGTGCATGGTCAGCCCGGTGCCGATGCCGATCACCGCGGCGCTTTTCGCGCCCGGCCGCAGCGCGAGCGGTAGCGCGCCGGTGAGCACCATGGTGATCTCGTCGGAGCCGCGCACCCCGTCCCTGTCCATGTTGATCGAGCCGTCGGACTTGCCGTTGGTGCGGATGCTGTAGGTGTCGCCGTAGCCCGCGAGGTGCACGGTCGCGGTCTTGCCGTCGCGCGCGTAGAGGATGCGGGCGTCTGCCGAGCTGGCGAGGTCCCCGTGGCGGAACACGCCGGCGGTGAGCTTGTTGACATTGAGCTCGAACAGCAGCGCGAGAGGCAGGAAGGCGAGCAGGCAGCCGGCGAGGGCCGCCGCCAGCTGGCGGCGGCCGCCCGGGCCGGGCGCGTATCGATGAAGGAGCGCGAGGCCGAGCAGCGCGTCCACGAGCGCGCCGGCGACCAGCGCGCCTTTCAGGCCGAGGTACGGCAGGCCGAGATGCACGGCTGCGAGGACGCCCGCGATCGCTCCCAGGGTGTTCGCGGCGTACACCTGGCCGATCGCGCGCTCGCCCGCGCCGCGGCGCAGCAGGGCGCCGGTGATGAGCGGCAGCGTCATGCCCGCGAGAAAGGTCGCCGGCAGCATCACCAGCGCCGAGATGCCCTGCGCGGACAGGTTGAACAGCAGGTAGCCGGCCTCGGTGCGCGCGAGGCCCTTCATCAGGTATTCCATCAATTCGAACGTGCGGTCGTAGACCGGCAGCGTCGCGAGCGCGGCGAGCGCCATCGCTACCTGCACCCAGCCAAGCAGGCGTTCCGGATCTTCGGAGCGGTCCACCACGCGGCGCACTGCCAGGCCGCCCAGCGCGAGGCCGAGGATGAAGGTCGACAGCATCAGCTCGAATGCGTGGGTGGAGGCGCCCAGCACCAGGGAAAGCATGCGGATCCAGCAGATTTCGTAGATGAACGAGGCGAGCCCCGTAAACAGCGCGATCGCAAGCAGCAGCCCCTCGGCGCGCGGCCGCTCCTGGGCGTCCTGCGGCGCGAGCGGCGGCGCCGCGCCGCCTGCGCGCGCGAGCAGCATCACGGTGGCGGCCAGCGCAAGGTTGATGATGCCCGCCGTGCGCAGCGTGCCCGGCAGCCCGACCCAGGCGATGAGCACGAAGCCGCTGGCGAGAACCCCGGCCGCGGCGCCCAGGCTGTTGGCGAAGTAGAGCATCGCCACCGGCGCGCCTGAGACGGCGTGCCCGTTGCGCGCCGAGGCGCGGACCAGCGCGGCGCTCATGAGGGGAAACGTGGCCCCCAGCAGAATCGACTGCGGCAGGATCAGCGCGCAGGACAGCGCGAGTTTCGCCGCGAGCGCCGCCCAGTCGGCGCCCAGCGCGGGCAGCACGAAGGCGTACGACCACTCGGTAGTGGCGGCGAACACCTCGTGGAAGGCGAGCGCG
>JAYRND010000235.1:0-4173 GCA_041904885.1 Burkholderiales bacterium | reverse complement strand
TGTAGGAGGCGAGCGCGAGGTGCCAGTCGCGGTGAATCGCGAAGAGCTCCTCCAGGTAGTCGAGCGCGGCGGCCGTCGAAGCGTGCACGTCGCGGCGCGCATCGAAGCTTGCCGTCTGCGCGAGCTTGTAGCGGGTGCCCGTGCCCGGGATGAACTGCCAGAGGCCGGACGCGTTCGCCGAGGAAAGCGCCATCGGGTTGAAGCCGCTCTCGACCGCCGGCAGCAACGCGAGCTCTGCGGGCAGTCCGCGCCGGTCCACTTCTTCGATGATGTAGTGCAGGTAGCGCCGGCCGCGGCCGAAGATCGCCTGCAAGAGCTCCGGCCGCGCCGCGTACCAGGCCTCGTACTTCGCGACCAGCTTGCCGTCCAGGTCGGGCATGGCGAAGCCCTGCCGCAGCCGCTCCCAGAGATCGGTGGGGCGGGTAAGAAACTTTTCGATCGCCGGGTCGCCGGCGCCCGCGGGCGCCGGGGCGACAAGGACAGGGCGCTGACCCGCGACGTTGACGAACTGCGCTTCGCCCGCGGCCGCAGGGGAGCCCGGCAGCGCGACGGCTGCAGCGAAAACGGCCACCCACTTCAAATTCAGCGGCATGCAGGACTCCGGGGAAAGGCCATCGTAACGTCGCCCCGGCAGAAATGCTAGGGTGCGCCTCGCGATGCAAGACATCCTCGGTTTCGTGCTGGCGCTGGGCCTCACCGCGGCCGCGATCCCCCTGCTTGCCCGCTCTGCGCGCGCCTGGGGGCTGATAGCGGAAGGCGATGCCCGCCGGCACCACGAGGGTGCGATCCCCACGGTGGGCGGCCTCGCGATGGGCCTCGCCTTTCTCGCCGTCTACGGGTTGATGGGCATTTTCACGAGCGTCTCCGCGCTGCTCGCCGCCGCGGTCGCGATCACCGTCGTGGGCGGCGTGCTGGACGACCGCCACGAGCTGCGCTCGCTGCCGAAATTCCTGTTCCAGATCGCCGCCGCCGCGCTCCTCGCGGCGACCGGCGAGGCGCTGCTCACGCACCTGGGCCTGCTCATGAGCGCGGACCTCTTCACGCTCGGCCGCTGGGCCGTGCCGCTCAGCGTGTTCGCGCTGGTGGGCGTGATGAACGCTATCAACATGGCCGACGGCCTCGATGGCCTCGCGGGCGCGCTTTCGCTTGCCGCCTGCATCAGCTTCGGCGCCGCCGCCAGCCATGCCGCCAACGGGCCGGTCTTCGCCGTGGTCTGCATCACCGCCGGCGCCGTCCTCGGCTTTCTTTGCTTCAACGCTCGCCTGCCCTGGCGGCGCGAGGCCGCCGTGTTCATGGGCGACACCGGGAGCCTTTTGCTCGGGCTGCTGCTCGGCTGGTGCGCGGTGCGCCTCGCCATGAGCGATCGGCCGGCGCTCGCGCCCATCACCGCGGTGTGGATCCTCGCACTGCCGATCGCCGACACCGTCACCCTGCTCATCCGCCGCAGCCTGCGCGGCCGCAACCCCTTCCACGCCGACCGTCACCACATGCACCACATCCTGCTCGCGCTCGGCCTCTCCCCCGCGCGCACCACCGCGCTGCTCTTCTGGATCGCGCTCGCGCTCGGCATCGGCGCCCTCCTCGCCGAGCGCCTCGGCGTGCCGCAGTACGGCATGTTCTACCTCTACATGGCGCTCCTCATCGCCTGGGGCATCACCGCTGAAACTCTAAATAGGGACAGACCCCATTTTTCTCATTAACCTCACAACCTGATGACCAAGCGCGCGCTCATCTGCGGCATCTCCGGCCAGGACGGCACCTACCTCGCCGAGCTGCTGCTCGGCAAGGGCTACGAGGTCACCGGCACCTCGCGCGACGCGGGCAGCAACGAATTCCGGAACCTGAAGGAGCGGGGGCTGCGCGAGCGTGTCCGGCTCGTGTCCATGAACCTCACCGACTTTCGCAGCGTGCTGCAGGTGCTCACACAGGCGCAGCCGGACGAGGTCTACAACATCGCCGGGCAGAGCTCGGTGTCGCTCTCCTTCGAGCAGCCGATCGACACCTTCGAGAGCGTGGCGGTGGCGGCGCTCAACCTGCTCGAGGCGATCCGCTTCCTCGCGCGGCCGATCCGCCTGTACAACGCCTGCTCCTCCGAATGCTTCGGCGACACGGGCAACGCCGCCGCCAACGAGGACACCCCTTTCCGCCCGGACAGCCCCTACGCCACGGCGCGCGCTGCGGCCTTCTGGTCGGTCGCCAACTACCGCAGCGCCTACGGCCTGCACGCCTGCTCAGGCGTCCTCTTCAACCACGAGTCGCCGCTGCGCCCTGCGCGCTTCGTCACGCAGAAGGTCGTCTCCGCCGCGCGCCGCATCGCCAAGGGCAGCAAGGAGCGCCTGACGCTGGGAACGCTGTCCATCGTGCGCGACTGGGGCTGGGCGCCCGAGTACGTCGAGGCGATGTGGCGCATGCTGCAGCAGCCAAAGCCCCGTGACTATGTAATCGCCACCGGCGAAGCGCACAGCCTCGAGGAGTTCGTAGCGGAAGCCTTCGGCGCGCTTGGCCTCGACTGGCGCGCGCACGTCGACGTGGACAAGTCCCTCGGCCGCCCCACCGACCCCCACGCCGTGCGCGGCGACCCGCGCCGCGCCGCCGCCGAGCTCGGCTGGAAAGCCCAGACGCGCATGCCCGCGCTGGTGCGAAAGCTCCTCGAAGCCTGACCGAAAATCGGGGTCAGAGCCCGATTTTTCTTGGTCTAAATGGGGACAGACCCCATTTTTCTCATTTGCAGATGAGAATAAAGGGGTCTGCGGAATTGGGGTCAGAACCCGATTTCAAATCAACTCGGTAGCTCCAGGTACTGGCCTGGGTTCATCGAATTGACAGCGGCAGCGATGTCCTGCGCTAGAAGCTGCAGTCGGGGCCAACTCGTCGTGGGCAGAACCAGGATCGCGATATTGCGACCGGCGAGGTTCTGCTGGTGGCGAAGGCTGCGGTCCGTGGTAATCAGGACGTCGAACTCTTCTTCAGCCTTGGCCAGCAATTCGCCGTTTCGAAGCGTCGACCAGCCTTTCTCGTAGGCAGTCGCAATGGTGTGGCCGGGCAGATGCACCGCCAGCGGAACGGGCGTGCCCTGATCGAACAGAATTCGCACCCGATCCCGGGATCAGGCTGCTTGCAAGCTGCGGGCGGCGTGCTCCAGCACTGCCTCGACCTGTGCCCGGGCGACGCCGGGAAACCAGGAGAGAAATTGGTCCAACGTCGCGCCGTTCTCGAGATTCTCGAACAGCGCGCTGACTGGCACGCGGGAGCCTCGAAATACCCACGCCCCACTTAGCTTCTCGGGGTCTCGTTCAACGGCAGGACAGGTCGACCAGTCGAGCATGGAGGGATTCTACTCCTGCGCAAAGTTGGCGCAGATGAGAAAAATGGGGTCTGTCCCCATTTAAGCTTTTACGATGTTCTCCCCACCCGCCGGATAGCTCCCACGCGTATCCACGACCAGCGGCGCGTGCTTCGCGATGAAAGCGTAGTCGAAGGCGTCGTGGTCGGCGACGACGATCACGCAGTCCTGCGCGGCAAGCGTGGCGGCGCTGAGCGGCACGCTCTCCAGGTCGAACGCGTGAGCGCGCATCTTCGGGAACTTCGGCACGTGCGGATCGCTGTAGGCGACGGTGGCGCCCCGGCCGCGCAGCAGCTCCAGGATCTCCACCGCGGGCGACTCGCGCATGTCGTCGATGTTCTTCTTGTAGGCGATGCCGAGCACGAGGAAGCGGCTGCCGCGCACCTGCTTGCCACGCGCGACGAGCGCCTCCGCCGCCTTGGTCACCACCCACTCTGGCATGGCGCGGTTCACCTCGCCCGCGAGCTCGATGAAGCGCGTGTCGACGCCGTACTGCCGCGCCTTCCAGGTGAGGTAGAACGGATCGATGGGGATGCAATGCCCGCCTAGCCCCGGCCCGGGCGTGTAGGGCACGAAGCCGAAGGGCTTGGTCGCCGCCGCGCGGATCACCTCGTGGATGTCGATGCCCATCCGGTCGGCGACGACCTTCATCTCGTTGACGAGGCCGATGTTCACCGCTCGGTGGATGTTTTCCAGCAGCTTCGCCATCTCCGCCACGCGCGTCGAACTCACCGGCACGACTGTATCGATCGCCGCGCCGTAGAGCGCGAGTCCTGCCTCCAGGCACGCCGGCGTCGAGCCGCCGCAGATCTTCGGAATGTTTCGCGTGC
>JAYRND010000234.1:0-5974 GCA_041904885.1 Burkholderiales bacterium | reverse complement strand
GCGTCCTTGGGTACGCTCTTGCCCGCTTTGCGCAATTCCGCCAGCGCGCCATCGAGCATTTCTCGCACCATCGCGCCCGCCATCTCCGACTCCACTTCGGAGCTGCGCGTGACGTCGTCGAGCGCGCGCACGAGCTTCGTCCGCTCCGCGCCCGGCTGATTCTTGCGGAAATTCTCCGCGAAATCCCTCCACGACTCGGCAGGTGCGGCGGCGCGCTCCTGGGCGGCCATCTTGGCCGCGATCGGCTGGCGCAGGATCTCGACGAACCGCGCCATGCGCTCCGGATCGGCACCCGCGCTCAGCTTGGTCCTCACCTCCGCGCCGAGCAGGGTCGGATCGAACGCCTTGGCCATGGCATCCGACACCGCGCGCACTTCCTCCGCACCGAGTACGGCCTCCGGCGCGCCCGCGACGGCCAGGCGCGTGAACTCCTCGCCGGCCGACTGCCAAGCCGCCGGCAGCCCGGTGCCTTCGACCACTTCCACGGCAAGCCTGGCCGGATCCGACGGGATCGGCTTGGCGGGAGCAGCCTGCGCGGCGGGGCTGCCAGCCGCCGGCGCTGCCGCAGCCGCAGGGGCGGGCGCGGCCTTGGCGGCCTCGGCAGGCGCGGCCGGCTTGGCCGCTTCGGCAGAGGCCGACTTTTGCGGCGCAGCTTTGCCCGGGCTAGCCTTCGTGACCGTGCGCGGCGGCGGCGCATCTTCCTCGAACAGGAAGAACCAGGCGCCCGCGCCGGCCACGGCCAGCACGACCACGCCAATGAGAATCTTGATCGTATTGCTCATCGGAAATCCTCCTGCGTGTGCAATCCTCCCTTCAGACCGCCACGCTTACGGGGGATGATACCTGCCCGGACCACGCATAGCGAATCTGCGCCGTCGGGCGCGGCAAGTGCATGAGGTAGACTTTTGCCATGGCAAACGAGCACGTGACTGCGCTCAAAGGAATGATGATCTGCCGCGCGCTTTCCGCTGCGGAAGTGGAGGTCATCGCCGCGATCGTGGAAATGCGCCAGGTCTCCGCGGGCGGCAATCTGTTCCGTGAAGGCGATCCGGGCGACGGACTCTTTCTGGTGGTCGCCGGCGAAGTCGCCGTCATCAAGCGCGGGCCGGCGGGCGAGCATTCGCTCGCGCGCCTGGGTTCGGGCGGCGTGCTTGGGGAGATGTCGCTCGTCACCGCCGAGCCGCGCTCGGCAACCGGCCGCGCCCTCGTGGACACGCGGGCGCTGTTCCTGCCCGCGGCGCGCTTCCGGGCGCTGCTCGACTCGGACTCGATCGCCGCGCACAAGATGGTGGCCGCGATCGCGGAGGTGCTCGCGCGTCGGCTGGCGACGATGAACGGAATCGTGCTCCAGCTCGCCGAAAAGCCGGGCGCCGCGGGTACGGAGCGCTCCCCGCTCAAGACGCAGGACCTGGCCGCCCTGCACCGGACGATGCAGGTCTGGTCGTTCTAGCCTAGCCGCCCCAGGCAGAGTACAGCTTCGCCTGCAGCGCATCCAGCTGCGCCGGGGTCAGCGCGAGCGTGCTCGACAGGTCGGGCGGTTTCGGCCAGCCGCGATCGACGCATTGGGTGCCTTCGAAGTCCCGCGGCGCTGCGTACCTCGGGATGACGTGAAAGTGCACGTGCGGATCGACCATCATCAGCGCCAGGTAGTTGATCTTCTGGAAGTCGAACGCCTGCCGCAATACCCGCTCGATGTCCGCCGTCGCCTGCGAGAGCTCCGCGTAGGCAGCGCTGGAAACCGCGCCGAGAGCGGTCGCGTCTTCCTTGCAGACGAGGACCAGGCTGCCGAGCGTCGGCTGCGCCTGCCGCAGCAGGACCGCCCAGCTCGGATACTCGTGCAGCAGAGTGGTGGGATAGCCGAATTTGCGCAGGGTGGCGTTCATGGTCGTAGCCTCTCGTTGTTCGCCGCTAGCGAAATCCGCCGCGCCACCAGGTCCGCCAGAAGGCGCCCATGGCCCCCAGGCGCGGAAAGCGCCGCATGAAGGGCGTGATCTCGAGCTTGACCCCGGAGTGGCGCTCGATTTTCCAGGCGAGGTATGGCAACCCGCCGTCGAAAGTGAACGAGGCCTTCAGCAACCGCGCCACGCTGAGCAGCTTGCCCAGCGCGCGACGCACCGCCCAACCGGTCGCGCCCAGCCAGCGGCCGGCGCCCGAGGTCGGGTTGGCGTAGAAGCCAGGGCGCGGGCTGGTCCAGCCGCAGGCGCCGGCGAGCGCGTGCGTGATTGACTGCAGTTCGGCCGCGGCGTCCCGGTACAGGCCGCGGATCCGATCCGGGCGCTCCGAGCGCAGCTCCGCCGCATAGGTAAGCAGCATGCCTCGCGTCCACAACACCTCGGCGTCGAATTCCGCGGGCAGGCGCGGCAGCGCTTTCTGCGCAAAAGTGGTGGCCGCAGCGGCCACGGCCCGGGCAACTCGTCGGCGAGCCTCCTCGTCCGCGGCGTACAGCAGCCCGCAGGGCTGCGCGAACCGCGCCCAGAGATAGGGATGAAACCAGCGCGCCGTGCCGCGCTCGAAATGGTCCATCGACACGACGGCATACTTGGCGCGCGCGGTGCGGCCGGCAAAGTCGATCTCCAGGTAGTAGACGTTCGGCGCCAGCGCGCGGTTGGCGAGCGCCGGCAGCCAGCGCCCATAGGCCGCACGGTAGTCGTCGACGAGCAGGTACAGGTCGACGATGCCGCCTGTGTCGTCATTCGCGCGCCGGCAGGATCCGTAGAAGAGCACCGCGCGCGCGTGCCGTCCGAAGCGCGAGCGCAGCGCTTCGCCAAGCGCGGCCACGGCTTCCGGCGCGCGCGTGTCCAGCTGGCGGTCGATGCACTCCTGCAACGCCGGCATGGCGCCGTCTGCCTCAGACCTGCCTGGGAACGGTGCCCGCGTGCGTGAATACCCGCACCGCAAGCGCGCGCTCGTCCACTGTATGGCCGATCTCGGTGAGCCAGGAACGGACCGCGCCGCCGCGAAGCCTTGCGACCGTACCCTGCGCCAGCCGGAGGAGAAGGATCGCCAGCGAGGCCGCGTGCCATGCGGCGACAGCGAGCAGCCCGAGATCCGGCCGGCCCGCGCACAAGCCCGCGGTGAGCATGATCAGGCTCGGATTGCGCCGTGCGACGACCAGCCGGAAGTACGAATCGAAGGGACGCCAGGTAAAGATCGAGAAGCGCGCGACCCAGAGCTGGAACCCGCCTTCGCAGAGCCGGCCGCCGATGTAGCCGGCGAAGATGATGACGGTGATCGCCGTCAGCTCGAGACCTGCGACCTGCGTGACAGCCGGGGTGAGCCCCGCACCCCAGGCCAGGTACCAGAGAGGCGGATGGATCAGGTCGATGCCGTGGTCGAACACGTTGCCGAGCCGGGTGGACGTCACTGTCACCCGCGCGAGCTTGCCGTCGACCGTATCGAGAAAGGTCATCACCCAGCCCGCGAGCAATCCCCAGCCGTATTCGCCGTGGGCGAACAGCGCCAGCACGAGGACGACCAGCGCGAGGCTCATCGCAGTCACCTGGTTGGGCGAAATTCCCAGCTGCACGCACCAGCGCGTCACCTGCCGTGCGGGCGCGGGCCAGAGCCACTTCGTGACGAGGTCGGTAACGCCCTTGTACGCGCCGGAGAACGTGAGCAGCTCCAGCTCCTCCCGGCGCTCTGCGGTCACGCGCAACAGGTACGGACGGTCCAGCTTGCGCAGGCCCATCTCGAATCCCTGCGCGAGCTGCGCGGCGGTCACCGGCTCCGCCGCGCCGCTGGGCAGCGCCGAAGTTCCTCCCTGCAATCGATCGATCGCCTGCCGTGCGTCGCGGGAGGCGACATGCGCCGCCACCGGCGTCGCGCCTTCGGCGTCCTCCGTCATCAGCAGCACGCGCCGTGCGCGGCTCAGCCCGCGGATGATGCGATCGTCGTACAGCCAATCGCCGCGCAGCAGGAGAATCGTCGCATCCGGCGCGAGCGCGTCGACGCTTCCCTGGTACGGCTCGACGCCCTGGCTTCGCAACTGGCGTCGGATGCGCTCCGCCGGATTCAGGCCCCACAGCGGGACCGGGCCATCCCCCAGCACTACGGCATGCATGTCGGCGTCGAAACGACTTCGATTGGTTGGGGAAGCGACGCATCATATACTACCCAGATGGCCGAAGTGGCGCTCGAAATCGACGCTGATCAGCAGCGCGGCGCGGCGCCGGCGCCGGAGTTTGCGCTCGCGCATTTGTCCGACCTGCATCTGTCTTCTCTCGAGAACGTGAGCCCGCGCGCGCTGCTGAGCAAGCGCATGCTGGGCTACGCTTCGTGGTGGTTTCGGCGCCGCCATGAGCACCGGGCGGAGGTGCTCGATGCGCTGCGGACGGACCTGCACTCCGAGCGGCCCGACCACATCGCGGTCACCGGCGATCTCACGCACCTTGGTCTGCCGCAGGAGTTTCGGCAAGCCGCGACCTGGCTCGGGCAGCTTGGCGCGGCGGATGGAATCACCGTCATTCCCGGCAATCACGACGCCTACGTGCGCGAGCCCTGGCGGGAAACGTTCGCGCAGTGGTCGTCCTACATGAAAGGCGACGACGCCGGCGAGGGCGCGTGGACGGAAGGTTCATTTCCGAGCCTGCGCATCCGGCGCCAGTTGGCGCTGATCGGACTTTCGAGTGCGCAGCCCTCGGCCCCGTTCCTCGCTTCCGGGCGCCTGGGGGAAGAGCAGCTGCAGCGCCTCGACCGCATGCTGGAGCAGACCGCCGGCGTCGGGCTGTTCCGCGTCGTGATGCTTCATCACCCGCCGGCCGCGCACACGGTCCGCTGGCGCAAGGCGCTGCGCGACGGCGCGGCGCTGCGCGACCTGCTCCAGCGCCACGAGGTCGAGCTGGTGCTGCACGGGCACGCGCATTTTTCCGCCGCGACCTACCTCGACCCCGGGCTGGCGCGCAATCTCGCGATCGGCGTGCCGTCCGCCTCGGCCATCGGCAGCAAGGCCGACCGTCATGCGACCTACCATCTGTACCGGATCTCGCGCGCGGCGAGCGGCTGGCGCCTGCGGGTCTCGGTGCGCTCGTATTCTCTGGAGAGTGGCCGCTTCGTCGCCGAGGATGGACGGCGGCTGCGGCTGGCGCTGGGCGCCGCGCCGGCGGCGCGCGGCGCCTAGCTACTTCGCCGGGGGCTTGGCCGCCTCCGGGTCCCAGCCCCCGCCCAGGGCTTCGATCAGGTTCACGCTGGCGACGAGGCGCCGTCCGAGGATCGCCAGCTCGGCGCGCTCGTTCACCAGAGCCGCCGACTGCACGATGACGACGGACAGGTAATTCACGATTCCGGCGCGGTACTGGTTATCGGTGATCGTCACGGACTCGCGCGCCGCCTTCGCGGCCACCGCTTGCACCTCTGCCTCGCGCTCGAGGATGCGCAGCGCGGCAAGGTTGTCTTCCACTTCGCGGAAGGCAGAGAGCACCGCCTGCCGGTAGAGGGCGACGGTTTCCACGTAGGCCTCCGAGAACCGGGTCGTCTGCGCGTCCCGCATCCCGCCATCGAGCAACGCCTGCGCCACCGCCAGCCCGCCGGCCAGGCCAACGCCGATGGCGCCGCCGCCAAACAGGCGCACCGAAGGCAGGTAAGCGGCATGGGCGACGCCGATCTGCGCGTTGGCCGCGGCCATCTTGCGCTCGGCGGCGGCGATGTCGGGCCGCCGCAGCAGCAGCTCCGAGGGCAGCGTGGGCGCGACCGCCGGCAGGGTGGCGTTCCACGCCGCCACCACCGGCAGGCCGAACTCGGCCGGCGGCTTGCCGATCAGGACCGCGAGGGAATGCTCGAGCTGGGCGCGGGCCAGCTCCACGTCCAGCGTCTGCGCGCGCGTCGAATTGAGCTGCGTCTCGGCCTGCACGACGTTGCCGCGCGAGGCGACGCCGACGGCATACTGGTTGCGGTTGAGCTGCAGCGATTTTTCGTATCGGCCGACGTTCTCGCGCAGCAGCCGCAGCTCGGCGTCATGGATCCGCAGGAGGAAGTACCT
>JAYRND010000033.1:0-8067 GCA_041904885.1 Burkholderiales bacterium | reverse complement strand
TCGCGCTGCAGGACAAGCGCTTCATCATGTGGAAGCCGACCGTGCTGTACTGGCTGTTCGCCGCAGTGCTCGCCGTTTCCGCCACGGCGTTCGACCGGAACCTGATCCGCGCCATGCTCGGCAAGGAGCTGCGCGCGCCGGGGCCGGTGTGGGCCCGGCTCAACTGGGGCTGGGTGGCGTTCTTTGCGGCGATGGGCTGCCTGAACCTCTACGTCGCCTACAGCTTCGAGGAGGCGACCTGGGTGAAGTTCAAGCTCCTGGGCGGCGTCGGCCTGATGCTCCTCTTCGCGATCGGCCAGGCGCTCTATCTCTCGCGCCACCTGCAGGAGGAGAATCCGCAGGAGGGCAAGCCCTGAGCGTGGCGCAGGAAATCCGCCGGCGCCTGCAGGCGCTCGCGCCGCTGCGCCTGGAGCTGGTGGACGACAGCGCGCGGCACGCGGGCCACGCCGGCGCCGCGCCGGGCGGCAACACGCACTGGAACCTGCTCATCGTGTCGGCGGCGTTCGCCGGCAAGACGACCGTCGCGCGGCACCGCATGGTCTACGAGGCGCTCGGCGCCCTGATGCAGAACCCGATCCATGCGCTGGCCATCGTTGCCCGCGCTCCCGGCGAATCTGACGCATAATTGCGCCTCGCTTCCGAAAGGACAGGAATGAAAAGACAGATTCTCTTGCTCGCGGCCGCGTTGTCGACGCCGGTCTTCGCCCAGTTGCCCACCAAGGAGCCGGCCAAGGCGCCGGCCCCGGCCGCCGCGGCGGCGCCGGCCACCGGCCCGGTCGCCACCGTGAATGGCGTGGCGATCCCGCGCCAGCGCATGGAGATCGTGCTGCGCCAGCAGCTCGCGCGCGGCGCCACCGACAGCGAGCAGCTGCGCATGCAGGTGCGCGAGGCGCTGATCAACAACGAGCTCCTGTTCCAGGAAGGCAACCGCAACGGCACCGCCAAGAAGCCCGAGGTGGTGCAGCAGCTCGACCTGTCGCGCCAGGAAGTGATCGCCAACGCGGTCCTCAACGATTACCTGCGCGCCAACCCGGTGTCCGACGCCGACATCCAGAAGGAATACGACCGCGCCAAGGCGCAGACCGGCGAGCGCGAGTACCGCGCCCGGCACATCCTGGTCGCCAACGAGGCGGACGCGAAGACGGTGCTTGCCGACCTGAAGAAGGGCCAGAAGTTCGAGGAGATCGCGCAGAAGCGCTCGCTGGACGAGGGCTCGCGGCCCAAGGGCGGCGACCTCGACTGGAACGTGCCGGGCAACTTCGACAAGGCCTTCTCCGACGCGCTCATCAAGCTGGAGAAGGGGAAGATGACCGAGGCGCCAGTGCGTTCCCGCTTCGGCTACCACGTCATCCTGCTGGAGGACGTGCGGCCGGTGGCCTTTCCCCCGCTCGCCCAGGTCAAGCAGCAGGTGCAGCAGCGCATCGTCAGCCAGAAGGTCGACAACATGCTGCGCGACCTGCGCGCCAAGGCGAAGATCGAATAGCTTGCGGCAGGGGTGTAAGGCGGCGGGCACGAATCGCGACTGACTCGGCGAAAGGAGCTTGCCGATGAGAAACCTCGTCCTTGCCGCCGCATTCCTGGCCGCCCTGCCCGCCCAGGCGCAGGGCCTTGCCACCGCCACCTTCGCCGCAGGCTGCTTCTGGTGCTCGGAAGAGGCCTTCGAAAAGGTGCCCGGCGTGGTCTCTGTGGTCTCGGGCTATACCGACGGCCGCACCAAGAACCCGACCTACGAGCTGGTCTCCTCCGGCACCACCGGCCACACCGAGGCCGTGGAAGTGAAGTTCGACCCCACCAAGGTGACCTACGAGGCCCTCCTCGACGTCTTCTGGGTCAACCACGACCCGACGACCAAGGACGGGCAGTTCTGCGATCACGGCTCGCAGTACCGGCCCGGCATCTACTGGCACGACGAGGCGCAGCGCGCGGCCGCCGAGGCCTCAAAGGCGAAATACGCCAAGCTGAAAACCTTCAAGCAGCCGATCGTCACGCCGATCGCCAAGGCCTCGCAGTTCTGGCCCGCCGAGGACTACCACCAGGACTACTACAAGAAGAATCCGGTGCGCTACAAGTTCTACTCCACCGGCTGCGGCCGCTACACGCGGCTGGACGAGCTCTGGGGCAAGCTGCGCAAGTAGGCGGGAGCGGCCGCAATCGGCCCGCTGCCGTCAATTCCCGGCGAAGGAGACCAGGATCTTCCCGGACCGACCGCTGCGTGCGGCGTGCGCGACCGCTTCTTTGATCTTGCGGATCGGGTAGACAGCTTCCACTTCCACCGCGAGGGTACCGTCGGCCAGCTTGGACGCGAGCTCGTGATACAGAGCGGCGATCTTCGCGGGCGGAGTGTCGACAAACCACTTGCGCAACCAGAAGCCCAGAAGCCTCACGTCGCGGAACACCGTATCCCGGCCGTCTACCATGCACGGCTCGCCGCTCAGCACGCCGTAGTTGACCACGGTCCCGCTGTCGCTCACGCAACGAGCAAGGCGCTGCGTGGCCGAGCCGCCCACGGCATCGATGGCAAGCGGCAAGGCGCCGCCGCCAATCGCGGTTCGCACCCGCGCGTCCAAATCGGGGCCGTCGGTCAGCACCACGTCGCCGCCGAACGCGCGCAATGGCGCGACCAGTTCTTCCCGGCGCACGACGTTGACCGTCTTGAGTCCGGCAAGCCGTGCCAGCCGGATCAGGCAATGTCCGACGCCCGAGTTCGCGGCGTTCTGGATGACCCACTGTCCGGGTTTCGGCGCGACGATCTGATGCAGCATCAGGTACGCAGTTGGCGGGTTCACCCGCAGCATCGCCAGCTGTTTCGGGTCTACGTCCGCCGGCAGAGCAAAGACGGCCTTGCCAGGCGCCTTGAAACGCTCGCGCCAGCACCCTGGCCCGGGCAGCAATACCCGGTCGCCTGGCTTCACATGGCGAACGGCCGACCCGGTCTTCGTGATTCGCCCCACCCCTTCCGCGCCCGGGATCATCGGCAGCGGGGGCGGCACCGCGCCGTACTTCCCTTCCAGGTTCAGGACGTCGGCCGGGTTGATCGGCACGAATTCGGCGTCAATAGCCACTTCGTCCGTGCCGGGCTCGCCGGGATCGGCCTGCTCTACGACCTCGATCACCGCTTCGGGGCGACCGAAGGCGCTTATCTGCGCAGCGAGCATGAGATGGATCCCATGGAAGCTTCGAGTCTCGCCCAATTCCGCTCTCGGCGGAACTGTTACTCGTACCGCCCGAGTCGCAACACCGTTGTCCCCGGCTTGAGGTGCGCGAGCGAGGGCATCACCATGACGCAGTCGTCGTAGGGGGTCTTCCAGGTGCGCGCGCCGTCGGTGGCGACGACGGTGCCGGCCTTCGGGATGACTTCCAAGCCCTTGAAGAGGTAGGGAAAGCGGAACTCCATGGACTGCGCGACGACCGGCTCGGTGACGCGGATCGTCTTCTGTACCTTGGGGGGCGCAAGCCGGAAGTGCGGCTCGCAAGCGTCCTGACTCACGGCTCCCGTCACCGCAAGGAAGCGGAACAGGGTGTCAACGGCGACGTCGGCCGCGCTTTTCTCCCAGTGCTGTCCGCACTCGATCAGCACCGCGGTGCGCCCGCTGGCGGGGTCGCCGAATCCGCCGCGTTCGATCATGCGCAGTCCGGCCGGGTGGCCGGTGTCGATGAGCAGGTCCGCCGGCACGCCTACGCGGCGCGCGAAGGCGGCGCTCTTCTCGCCGCCCTTCCCTGCCGCGCCGCAGACCATGATCGGCCGGCAGGGCTCGTGCATGGAATGGAGATCGAGCAGGAGGTCGGCGGCGTCCACGAAGGGCCGCAGCTGGCGCGCGCGGCGCAGTTCGGCCGAATCGCGCGGACCGAGCAGCGCCTCGTCGCCCCAGACGCGGTTGTAGTCCTCGTCGAGGTAGCGCGAGCGGTCGGGATCGGCGAAATCGAAGCGCGCATACGCCGCGACGTTGGCGAACGCAAGGATCAACTTGCCTTTGCTTGGAAGGATCTTCCGGGATAAAAGCAGGTCGAGGGCGATCGCACCGCAGAATTCGTTGCCATGCGTGAGCGCCTGCACCATCACGTTCAGGCCCGGCACGCCGGAGTCGAACACGTGCACGTACTCGACGCCGGTGTTGCCGTTCCGGTACGGCTTGATGTCCGGCGGGGAAAGCTCGATTGCGTGGCTCACAGGAATTTCCTGATCTCCTGCAGCAGGGAAGAGAGATTCTTCTGCAGGACCGCAAAACCCGCGGTCTTCTGCAGCGTCGCCTCGTCCATGTAGAGCCGCTTGTTGATCTCGATCTGCAGGCTGTGCCGGCCCGCCTTCGGGTCGGAATAGGCGCGCACCAGCTCCACGCCCTTGTAGGGATCGTTGACCTTGACCGCATAGCCCATGCCGGCCAGCACCGAGCGCACGATCTCGGTGAAACGCGGGTCGCAACTCGTGCCGTCGCGGTCGCCGAGCACGAAGTCGGCGCGCACGCTGCCCTCGCCGTCGTCGCTCTGCTTGCCGGCGACCGCGCGCATGGAATGGCAGTTGATGTGGTAGACGCGGCCGAAGCGGGAATGCGTTTCCCGCAACAACGTCTGGATGGCCTCGTGGTACGGGGCGTGGAATCCACGGATGCGCCCGACCACCCTGTCGATGCTCAGCTTCCCCGAATAGATCGGGCGGCCGTCCTCCAGCGTGCGCCAGATGAGCGCCTTGCCGACCCTTGCCTTGCCGCTCGGCCGGTACTCTCCGGGCCAGCTGCCTTCGATCAGGTCGAGATCGATGTCGCCCGCGTGCCGGTTCGGGTCGAGGTAGGTGCGCGGCCAGAGCGCGGCGAGCAGCGGCGCGCCCATTTCGGGGCCGCCGGCGTAAAGCTCGTCCACGAAGCAGTCCTCCCCCTCGCGCAGCTCCGCTTCGCTGACGGCGGCGTCGAAATCATCCGGAAAATCGAATCCCGAGTGCGGCGAATCCAGCACCAGCGGGATCGCCGCGGCCGCCGGGCCGCGGATCTCCAGCGGAGCCCTCACTTCGGCGCCCACCAGGTCAGCAGCCAGTAGTGCTCGAGCAGGTCCACATTCGCTCCCCAGCCGAACCTCGAGGCGCGCCGGATCAGCTCGCCTTCGGTCGGGAAGTTCTTCAGCACCTCGTGCGTGCTGCCGTCATCCAGCCGGCGCTGCTGGTAGCTGTTGCCGGCGGCGTCGGTGCGCGAAACGGGCGTACTCGACCCTTCCACGTAGCGGTTGTCGAGGAAGGCGAGCATCGCGCCTGGCGCGACGGCCGCGACTGCCTGATCGAGGAATGCGTCCAGCCGGTCCAGCGGCACGTGCGACCACCAGAATCCCGCGAACAGGGCGCCGTGCACCCTGCCCAGCGGCGGGATTTCGTAGGCGCTGCCGCGCACGAACGTCACCTTGCCGGCGCTCGGCTTCTGGCGCGCGATCTCCAGCACCTCTTCGTTGAGGTCGAGCGCCGTCACCTGCGCCGCGCTACCCGCGATCACCTCGGTCCAGTAGCCGGTGCCGCAGGCGAGCTCGAGCACCTTCTTGCCCTTGAACATCCGGTCGATGCGCGCGCGCAGCGTGGCAAGGTCGCCCTGGCGCTCGGGCCTGGCGTAGATGCGCTCGTATTCGGCGGCGCGCCGGGCATAGTAGGAGGCGAGCTGGTCCATGGGGCTAGTCGTTCAGGTGGCAGGCGGCCATTCTGCCCGGCGCCACCTCGCGCAGCAACGGCGCTTCCGCGGAGCAGCGCGCCATCGCCTTCGGACAGCGGGTGTGGAAGTGGCAGCCTGTGGGCGGGCGAATGGGGTTCGGCACGTCGCCCTGCAGCACGATGCGCTTGCGCTTCACGCTCGGGTCCGGGATCGGCACGGCCGAGAGCAGCGCCTCCGAGTACGGGTGGCGCGGCGCCGCGTACAACTCGCGCGCCGGCGCGACCTCCACGATCCGGCCGAGGTACATCACTGCGATGCGGTCGCTGATGTGCTCCACCACCGAGAGGTCGTGGGCGACGAAGAGGTAGGCGAGCCCGAACTGCTCCTGCAGGTCCTCCAGCAGGTTGATGACCTGCGCCTGGATGGAGACGTCCAGCGCCGAGACCGGCTCGTCGCAGACGATCAGCTTCGGCGACACGGCGAGCGCGCGAGCGATGCCGATGCGCTGGCGCTGCCCTCCGGAGAACTCGTGCGGATAGCGCCGCGCGTAGTCCGGGTTCAGTCCCACCGTCCGCAGCAGTTCCACGACCTTCGCCTCGTGCTCGGCGGGCGTCTGCGCCAGCTTGTGGATCACCAGCGCCTCGCCGATGATCGCCCCCACCGTCATGCGCGGGTTGAGCGAGGCGTACGGGTCCTGGAAGATGATTTGCATGTCGCGGGTGACCGCGCGCAATTCGGCGCGGCCCATCGCCGTCACGCTGCGCCCCTCGAAGCGCACTTCACCCGAGGTCGGCTCGATCAGGCGCAGCACGCAGCGGCCGGTGGTCGACTTGCCGCAGCCGGATTCGCCCACCAGGCCCAGCGTCTCGCTGGCCGCGAGATGGAACGACACCCCGTTCACGGCGTGCACCCGGTCGACCTCGCGCGAGAACAGGCCTCCCCGCACCGGGAAGTGCTTGACGAGGTCCTTCACCTCGAGGAGCGGCGTGCTCATGCCAGGATGCAGGCGGCACGATGCCGCTCGCCGACGACGCGCAGCTGCGGCGTCGCCGCAGTGCACTCCGCCTTGGCATGCGCGCAACGTGGCGCGAAGCGGCAGCCCTCGGGGGGATCGATCAGCCCCGGCACCACGCCGGGGATCGCCTCCAGGCGCATGCGCTCGCCCGCGCCCACGTCCACGCGCGGAATCGAACGGATCAGGCCCTGGGTGTAGGGATGGCGCGGCGCGCGGAAGAGCTCGGCCACCGGCGCCTCCTCCACCACCTTGCCCGCGTACATCACCACCACGCGCTGCGCGCTCTCGGCGATCACGCCCATCGCGTGCGTGATCAGCATCACCGCCATGCCCAGGCGCGATTTCAGCTCGCCGAGCAGCTCGAGGATCTGCGCCTGGATGGTCACGTCGAGCGCGGTGGTCGGCTCGTCGGCGATCAGCAACTTGGGGTTGCAGGACAGGGCCATGGCGATCATCACCCGCTGGCGCATCCCGCCGCTGAACTGGTGCGGGTAGTCGTGCACGCGCCGCTGCGGGCTGGGAATCTTCACCAGGTCGAGCATTTCCACGGTCCTCGCCAGCGCGGCCTTGCGCGAGAGCTTCTCGTGCAGCCGCAGCACCTCGGCGATCTGCTCGCCGATGGTAAATACCGGGTTGAGCGAGGTCATCGGCTCCTGGAAGATCACCGCGATCTCCTTGGCGCGGATCGGACGCAGCTCCTCCCCCGAGAGCGGCACCAGGTCCCTGCCCTGCCAGAGGATCCGCCCGGCGACAATGCGCCCGGGCGGCATTGCGATCAGCTTGACGATCGTGAGCGCGGTCACCGTCTTGCCCGAGCCCGACTCACCGACCACGCCCAGCGTCTCGCCGCGGTCCACTTCGAGATCCACGCCGTCCACCGCGTGCACCATGCCCTCGTCGGTGGCAAAGTGCGTCTTCAGCCCCTCGATGCGCAGCAGCGTCCCGGCCATTGGCTACATCACCCGGCGCGCGTCGAGCGCGTCACGCAGGCCGTCGCCCATGTAGCTGATCGAGAGCACCGTGAGGAAGATCGCGCCGCCGGGGATGAGCGCCCAGTGCGGCGCGACGTCCAGGTAGTCCTTGGCGTCGTAGAGCAGCCGTCCCCAGCTGGGGATGTCCGGCGGGAAGCCCAGCCCGAGGAAGGACAGCGTGGACTCGAAGATGATCGCCGCGGCGACGTCGATGGTGGCGGCGACGATCACCGGCCCCATCGCGTTGGGCAGGATGTGGCGCACCACCTGCCGCGCGGGCGAGGCGCCCAGCGCGCGCGCCGCCTCCACGAACTCCTTCTCGCGCAGGCTGAGGAACTGCGCGCGCACCAGGCGCGCCGCAGGCATCCAGCGGAACGCGCCGATCACCACCACGATCAGCAGGAAGATGCCCAGCTCCGGGCCGACCACCTTCTTCAGGGCGTCGCGGAACAGGTACATG
>JAYRND010000233.1:0-1928 GCA_041904885.1 Burkholderiales bacterium | reverse complement strand
TACGCGCGCGGCGGCGCCCCGTCGACGAGGTCCGCGACCATGTCGCTCCAGGCGGCCGGTTGCGCGCGATACGGCCGCAACTCGTCCACGGGCCAGCTCTTTGCCGCCGGCCGGTCGCCTCCGAAAGCGACGATCCAGCGCGCTCCCGCGGCCGCGGCGAGCCAGCTATAGCGGTTGTCTCCAGGCACAAGCGCCAGGTCGAACCCCGGCCCGCGAACAAAACCATCGAGGCTGCCCGGCTCGCGCGGCTCATGGACCAGGGCGCGCACCCCATAGGGCCGGCCCGAGTACAAAGGCAGAAGCGAACGGCGCACGGCCAGCACCACTTCGGCATCCGGATGCCTTTCGCGCAGCTTCGCGAGCAGCGCCGTCAGCATCAGCGTGTCGCCCGCTCGCAGGTGGTGGGCGATGAGGATCCTGCGTGGTGTCACGGGGCGCCGCCGCGCACTCAGAAAGCGGCGCGCCAGCGCGCGCGGCAGCACGCGCAGCCGGCCTGCCAGCCGGCCGCCCGCGGGCGCGGCGGGAGTTTCGCCGCGCGGCGTCATGCCGGCACGCGGCCGTGCGCGTACTGGGTCTGGTACAGCCTGGCGTAGCTCCCGCCCTTCGCCAGCAACTCGGCATGCGCGCCGGTCTCCACTACGTGCCCTCTTTCCAGAACCACGATGCGGTCGGCGCGCTCGATCGTGGACAGGCGGTGGGCGATCACGATGGTGGTGCGGCCCCGCATCAGCGTCTCCAGCGCCTCCTGCACCATCCGCTCCGATTCGGAATCGAGCGCCGAGGTCGCTTCGTCCAGCACCAGCACCGGCGCATCCTTGAGCAGCGCGCGCGCGATCGCCAGGCGCTGGCGCTGGCCGCCCGAGAGGCGCACTCCGTTCTCGCCGATCAGCGTGTCCAGCCCCCGGGGCATCTCGCGGATGAACTCCATGGCATGCGCTGCCTCCGCCGCGGCGACGACGCGCCGCTCGTCCGCTTCGCCCATGGCCCCGTAGGCGATGTTGGCGCGCACGGAATCATTGAAGAGGACGACCTCCTGGGACACCAGCGCCAGATTAGCGCGCAGGCTTTCCAGGCGCAGCGACTGGATGTCGTGGCCGTCGAGCAGGATCCGTCCGGCGTCGGGAGCGTAAAAGCGCGGCAGCAGGTTGATGAGCGTGGTCTTGCCCGCGCCCGACCCCCCCGCCAGCGCCACCGTTTCGCCCGGCCGCACCTGGAAGCTCACCGAGCGCAGCGCCGGCTCGGTGCGCGTCGGGTAGGTCAGGCTGACCGCCTGGAATTCGATCTCGCCGCGGGCGCGCTCGATCCTGCCCGTGCCTTCGTCCCTTTCCACCGGCGCGTCGATGAGCCCGAACACGCTTTCGGCGGCAGCCAGGCCTCGCTGCAGCGGCGCGTTCACCTGCGTCAGGTGCTTGAGCGGCGAGAGCAGCATGAGCATCGCGGTCATGAACGCCGCGAACTCGCCCATCGTCGCCCTCGCCGCCAGCGACTCCTCCAGGGCGATATAGACGATCACGGCGACCGCCAGCGCCGCGAGGCTGTGGGTGAGCGGCGTACCGAGCGCCGCCGGAACGGTCTGGCGCATGTTGAAGCCGCGCAGGCGCTGGTTGGCGCGCTCGAAGCGTCGCGCCTCGTAGTCCTGGCCGCCGAAGACCTTGACCACCTTGTGGCAGTCGATGGTTTCCTCGAGCACGTGCACCAGGTCGCCCATCGAGGATTGCGCCTCGCGCGCCATGTCGCGCAGGCGCCGCGAAAGCCGGCGCACGATCCAGGCGATCGGCGGGCCCACGGCACGGGCGAGCAGCGTGAGCTTCCAGTTCAGGTACAGCATGAAGCCGAGCAGGCCGATCACCTTGATCGAGTCCTGCACTACCACCGTCAGCACCGTGGTCGCCGCCGAAGCGACGCCGCCGACGTCGAACGCGACCTTG
>JAYRND010000232.1:0-14434 GCA_041904885.1 Burkholderiales bacterium | reverse complement strand
GCCACGCTGGTCTGGGACAAGAACCTGCACGCGCTCGCGCCCTTCTCGGGCGACCAGCCGATCGAGCTCGCGGGCGCGACCATCCTGCCGCAGAGCCTGTGGGTGCTCGGCGTGACCCTCGTCATCGTCCTCGCGCTCGGCTGGTTCTTCGGCCGCACGCTGCTCGGCAAGGCGATGCTCGCCAGCTCGCACAATCCGCTCGCCGCCCGGCTGTGCGGCATCAACGTGCGCCACGTTCTGCTGCTGTCCTTCGGCCTGTCGGCCGCGCTGGGCGCGATCGCCGGGAGCCTCGTGGCGCCGATCACGCTCACCTCCTGGGACGTGGGCGTGATGCTCGGGCTGAAGGGCTTCGCCGCCGCGATCCTGGGCGGCCTCGGCAGCGGCGCGGGTGCGGTGGCAGGGGGGCTGCTGCTGGGGGTCGCCGAGAGCCTGGGTGCGGGGTACATCAGCTCGGCCTACAAGGACGCGATCGCGTTCGTGATCCTCCTTGCGGTTCTGTTCTTCCTGCCGAACGGGCTGTTCGGCAAGACCGGTACCGAGCGGGTCTAGGCCATGGACTGGCGCCAGCCGCGCACGGGCGGGATCGCGCTCCTTGCCGCGGTCATCCTGCTGCTGCCCCTCGTGCTCGTGAACAACTACTGGTACGAGGTGGCGATCCTCGTCGGCATCAACGCCATCGTCTGCGTCGGGCTCAACCTGCTGATCGGCTACGCGGGGCAGATCAGCCTCGGGCACGCGGGCTTCTTCGGCCTGGGCGCCTACGGCTCGGCGATCCTCAGCGCGCGCTACGGCTGGCCGCCCGCCGCCGCGCTTGCCGCGACCACGCTGGGCGTGGCGCTCCTTGCGCTCGCCGTGGGACGGCCGATCCTGCGGCTCAAGGGCCACTACCTGGCGATGGCCACCCTCGGCCTGGGCATCATCATCTCCATCGTCGTGGTGACAGAGGACCGCCTGACCGGCGGCCCCGACGGCATGAGCGTGCCGCCCTTCACGCTGCTCGGGCTCGGCGTCGCCGGCGAGCGCGCCTGGTACTGGATCACCGGCGCGGCGCTCCTTGCCGCGGTGTGGATCGCGCTCAACCTGGTCGAGTCGCCGGCCGGGCGCGCGCTGCGCGCGCTGCACGGCTCGGAGATCGGCGCGCGCGTTTCCGGGGTGGACGCGACGCGCGCGAAAGTCGGCGTGTTCGTGATCTCGGCGGTGTTCGCCTCTATCGCCGGCAGCATGACCGCGCACTACGCCGGCTTCATCACCCCCGGCAAAGTCGGCTTCTTCCACTCCATCGAGCTGGTGACGATGGTGGTGTTCGGCGGCATGGCCTCGACCTTCGGCGCCGTGGTCGGGGCCGCGACCCTGACCCTGCTGCCGCAGCTGCTGACGGTGCTCAAGGAGTACGAGATGGTGGTCTTCGGCGGGGTCATGATCGCCACCATGGTCTTCCTGCCGCGCGGGTTCGTGCCGAGCCTGGCGATGGAAATCAGGAAGAGAAGAAAATGAACCGGCCACAGTTGAGCGTGACCGCGCTGTCGAAGGCCTTCGGCGGCGTGCTCGCCGTGGACCAGGTCTCCTTCGACCTGGAGGCGGGCAAGGTGAACTCGATCATCGGCCCGAACGGCGCGGGCAAGACCACGCTGCTCAACCTCCTCACCGGCGTCTACGAACCCTCCGCGGGCCGGGTCGTCTTCGAGGGCGAAGAGGTGACCGGGCTCGCCTCGCACCGGCTCGCGGCGCGCGGCATGGCGCGCACGTTCCAGAACCTGCAGGTGTTCTTCAACATGAGCGCGCTGGAGAACGTGATGGTCGGCCGGCACCTGCGCGAGCGCGCGGGCTGGCTGGCTGCCATGCTGCGCTCGCGCAGGCTGGTCGCAGGCGAGCGCGAGAGCCGCGATGAGGCGGCCGAGTTGATGCGCTATGTCGGCCTGGGGGAATACCTCGATGCCGAGGCGGATTCGATGCCCTACGGCGCCCTCAAGCGGCTGGAGATCGCGCGCGCGCTGGGCGCGAGGCCCAGGCTTCTCCTGCTCGACGAGCCCGCGGCGGGCCTCAACCAGTCGGAGACACGCGCGATCAACGCGCTGATCGAAAAGCTGGCGGGCGCCGGCGTCACGGTGGTCCTGGTCGAGCACAACATGCGCCTGGTGATGGGCGTCTCCGATCACATCGTGGTGCTCGACTACGGCCGCAAGCTGTGCGAGGGCACCGCCGAGCAGGTGCGCAACGATCCCAAGGTCATCGAGGCCTACCTGGGCAGCGCGGGGGAGGCCTGATGCTCGAGTTGAACGGCCTGAGCAGCCGCTACGGGCGCATTCCGGCGCTCTCCGGCATCGACCTGAAGGTGGCCGAGGGCGAGCTGGTCGCGCTGGTGGGCGCGAACGGAGCGGGGAAGTCGACCCTCCTGCGCGTGATTTCCGGCGTGCAGCCGGCGACGGGGCGAATCCTGTTCCAGGGGGAGGACATCGGCGAGGTTTCGCCCGAGCGGCGCGTGCGCCTCGGCATCGTGCAGGTCCCCGAGGGCCGGCAGGTGTTCGGGCCGTTGTCGGTCGAGGACAACCTGCGGCTGGGCGCCTACACGCGCAGCCGGGCCGAGAGCGATGCGGAACTGGAGCGCGTGTACGAGCTGTTCCCGGCGCTGAAGGAGCGGCGGCGCCAGGCGGCAGGGGTCCTCTCGGGCGGCCAGCAGCAGATGCTCGCGATGGGCCGCGGCCTGATGGCCCGGCCCCGGCTGCTGCTGCTGGACGAGCCCTCGATGGGCCTCGCGCCGCGCCTGGTGGAGGAAATCTTCGCCCGAGTGCGCATCCTGAAGGCGGCGCGCACGACGATCTTCCTCGTCGACCAGAACGCGCGCGCGGCGCTGGCGGTCGCCGACCGCGGCTACGTGCTGGAAACCGGCCGGGTGGTGCTCGCCGGCACGGGCGCGGCGCTGCTCGCCGACGGGCAGGTTCGCGAGGCCTACCTGGGCATGTGACGGCCGCCGATCCTGCAGTGCACAATTAATCCAGATCAAACCGGCTTCCAACCCTGAATGGTGAGATAGCGCATGAAAACCACACTCGCGGCGGGCATCGCCGCCAAGCGAAAAATCGTCGTCGACCGGGACCGCACCATCGACTTCATGGGCGAGCAGGCGCGCGTCTACGCGACGCCCATGCTGGTGCGCGACATCGAGATGACCTGCCGCGAGATGCTGCTCGAGCACCTCGACGCCGGCGAGGATTCGGTCGGCACGCGCGTGGAGATCGACCACCTGGCCGCGACCTTGCTGGGCATGACCGTGGAAATCAGCGTCCGCGCGGAAGAAGTCAAAGGGCGCGCGGTGACCTTCGCGGTCGAAGCGCACGACGGCGTCGACGCGATCTGCCGCGGCAAGCATTCCCGGTTCGTGGTCGACGTCAACCAGACCAAGCAGCGCCTCGCCGCCAAGTCGGCCAAAGCCCGGCCTGCGTGAAGGTCAAGACCTACTGCTACCAGTGCGTCGCGGGCCCCGACCTCCTCGAGGTGGAGGTCGAGGACGGCGTCGCCACGGCGGTGACGCCGAATTTCGACGCCGCCGGCATCCATCCGGGTGGCGGCAAGGTCTGCGTCAAGGCCTACGGCCTGGTGCAGAAGCTCTACAACCCCAACCGCGTGCGCACGCCGATGAAGCGCACCAACCCGAAGAAGGGGCGGGGCGAGGACCCGGGCTTCGTGCCGATCTCCTGGGACGAGGCGCTCGGCCTCATTTCCGAGAAACTCCTTTCGATAAGAAAGAAAGGACTGCTCGATGAATCCGGCTATCCGCGCGTAGCCGCGAGCTTTGGCGGCGGCGGCACGCCGCAGTCCTACATGGGAACCTTCCCGGCGTTCCTCGGCGCCTGGGGGCCTGTGGACATGGGTTTTGGCTCCGGGCAGGGCGTGAAGTGCACGCACTCGGAGCACCTGTACGGCGAGTTCTGGCACCGCGCGTTCACCGTCTCGCCCGATACCCCGCTGTGCGAATACGTGATCTCCTGCGGCGCCAACACCGAGGCCTCCGGCGGCGTGGTGGGCGTCTGGCGCCATTCCGAAGCGCGCATCCGCGGCATGAAGCGGGTGCAGGTCGAGCCGCACCTGTCCGTCACGGGAGCCTGCTCGGCCGAGTGGGTGCCGATCAAGCCGAAGACAGATCCGGCGTTCCTCTACGCCCTGATCCACGTGATGCTGTTCGAGCATCCGCGCGCGCGGCTGGACCTGGACTTTCTGCTGAACCACACCGCCTCACCGTATCTGGTCGGTCCGAACGGGTTTTATCTCAGGGACCCGGTTTCCCGAAAGCCGATCCTGGCGAAAACCCTCGAAGAAAAAGTCCAGGTTCCATCCGTGGAAATCGGCCCGGACCACGAGGTACTCGCCGAAGGCACCCTTACTGGCGAAACGGCATTCACAAAGCTTCTCGCGCACATGAAGCCGTACACGCCCGAATGGGCGGAGAAGATCTGCGACGTGCCCGCGGCGACCATCCGGCGCATCGCCGGGGAGTACCTCGACCACGCGCGCGTAGGCGAGACCATCGTCATCGACGGCAAGACGCTGCCGCTGCGGCCGGTGGCGGTGGCGCTGGGCAAGACGGTGAACAACGGCTGGGGCGGCTTCGAATGCTGCTGGGCGCGCACCATGCTGGCGGCCCTCGTCGGCGCGCTGGAAGTGCCGGGCGGCACTCTCGGCACCACGGTGCGGCTCAACCGTCCGCTCTCGGAGCGCCACGCGAGCGTCAAGCCCGGCGCGGACGGCTTCATGGCCTATCCGCTCAACCCGACCGACAAGGAGCGCTGGAAGGCGGCGCCCAACATCCGCAACGCCTATCGCACGCTGGTGCCGCTCGCCGCCGACGGGCCCTGGAGCCAGGCGCTCGGGCCCACGCACTTCTCCTGGATGTTCCTCGGCGAGACCCCGCCCGGGCTGCCGCGCGTCACTTACCCGGAGCTGTGGTTCGTCTACCGCACCAACCCGGCGATCTCGTTCTGGGACACGGGGCAGGTGGCGGAGCGGATGGCGAATTTCCCGTTCATCGTCGCGCTCGCCTACACGCGGGACGAGACCAACCACTTCGCCGACATCCTGCTGCCGGACCAGGTCGACCTGGAAAGCCTGCAGCTGATCTACGTGGGCGGCTCCAAGTACATCGAGCAGTTCTGGAAGCACGAGGGCTACGCACTGCGCCAGCCCGCCGTGACTCCGGTCACCGAAGCACGGGATTTCACCGACATCGCCACCGAGCTCGCGCGGCGCACGGGCCTGCTCGAGCGATACAACGCTTCCATCAACCGGGGCGCGGCCGGGGTTGCGCTCAAGGGAGAGGGTTGGGACTTTTCTCTTGTAACGGAAAAAAGCCATACAAGAGACGAAATATGGAATGCCGTATGCCAGGCGGCGAGCGCCGAGCTCACCGACGGCGAGGAGACGCACGGGCTCAACTGGTGGAAGGAGCACGGCCTGCGCGTGAGGCCCTTCCCGCAATCGGACTGGTACCTGTTCCCGACCCTGAAGGGGAAGGGTCTGCGCTTCGAGCTGCCGTACCAGGAGCAGCTGCTGCGCGTGGGCACCGAGCTCGGCCGCCGCATGCACGAGAACGGCATGCAATGGTGGGACAAGCAGCTCGCCGAATACCAGGGACTGCCGGCATGGAAGGACTTCCCCGCTCTGTGGGAGGAGGAACTCGCGCGCATCGGCGGCAAGGCCGCCGACTATCCGTTCTGGCTGCTCACCTCGCGTAGCATGCAGTACGCTTGGGGCGGCAACGTCGGCGTGCAGCTGATCCGCGAGGTCGCCGGCAACGTCGCGGGCCACGGCGGCGTGATCATCAACGCGGGCAGGGCCGCGGAGCGGGGCATCGCCGAGGGCGACACGGTGGAGATCGCCACGCCCTCGCGGCAGGTGCGCGCCAGGGCGGTGCTGCGCCAGGGCATCCGGCCCGACACGCTGCTGCTCATCGCGCAGTTCGACCACTGGGCGACGCCGTACGCGAAGGATTTCGGCGTGCCCAGCATGAACAGCCTGACGGCGATGTCGATGTCGCTGACGGATGCGACGGGCTCTGGAGCGGACGTCGTTCGTGTTTCTTTGAAAAGAAAATGATTTTCAAGGAAACAAGGCGAAAAAAAGAGCGATTCCCATGACTCGTTGGGCGATGGTTGCCGACCTTAGGCGCTGCGTGGGCTGCCAGACCTGCACGGCGGCCTGCAAGCACGCCAACGCCACGCCGCCGGGCGTGCAGTGGCGCCGAGTGCTCGACATGGAGGTGGGCGAGTATCCATCGGTTAAGCGTGTCTTCGTGCCCGTCGGATGCATGCACTGCGCCGACCCGCCCTGCATGCACGTTTGCCCGTCTACGGCGACGCGCAAGCGTGCCGACGGCATCGTCACCATCGACTACGACCTGTGCATCGGCTGCGCCTACTGCGCGGTCGCCTGTCCTTACCAGGCGCGCTACAAGACCGATACTGCGGAATTCGCGTACGGGGATCCGATGCCTTCGGAAAAGATCTCCTTTTCCGAAAAGCGCCTCGGCGTGGCGACGAAATGCACGTTTTGCTCGGACCGCGTGGATGCCGGGCTGGAAAAAGGGCTCAAGCCGGGCGTCGACCCGGAGGCGACGCCGGCCTGCGTCAACAGCTGCATCGCGCAGGCGCTGAATTTCGGCGACGCCGACGACCCGCAGAGCAACATCTCGCAGCTGCTCGCCGAGAACCAGTTCTTCCGCATGCACGAGGAGCTGGGCACCGAGCCCGGCTTCTACTACCTGTGGGACCGCAAATGAGCAGCGCCTTCGGACCGAACGCCTGGGTGCAGCAGCACTGGGACTGGCGCGCGGCGGCCAATTTCATGCTGGGCGGCACGGGCTCGAGCCTGATCGTCGTTGCAGCGTTCGCGGGCCCCGCGACGGACGTGGCAATCCTGGCCGGGCTGGTGCTCGTCGCCGCGGGCCTGGGTGCGGTCTGGCTCGAGATCGGCCGCAAGCTGCGCGCGGTGCACGTGATGTTCAACCCGTTCACCTCGTGGATGACGCGCGAATCGTTCGCTGCAGCGGTCCTGTTCGGATTCGGCTTCCTGTATTTGTTCTTCAAGCAGCCCTGGGCGCAGCACGCGGCGGCGCTGGCGGCGCTGGCGTTTCTTTTCTGCCAGTCGATGATCCTGCGCGCTTCCAAGGGCATCCCGGCCTGGCGCATGCCCGAGGTGGTGCCGCTCATTATTTGCACCGGGCTCGCCGAGGGAACCGGAGCGCTGCTTGCATTCGATGCGCATCCTGCTGCGCAGGCGCTGCTCGGGCTCGCGGTCGTCGCGCGCTCGCTCGCCTGGTCCCGCTATCGGGGCGCCTTGAGGCAGCCGGGCGCCAAGGCCGCGCTCGAGCCCGCCGGCGCATTGCTGCTGTGGCTGGGCACCGCGGCGCCGCTCGCGCTGCTGCTTGCTTCGCCCGTGGTGCCGCAGGCGGCAGCGCTCGCAGGAATCGCCGCGCTCGCCGCGGGCTGGCGCTTAAAATTCGTCCTGGTCGCGCGCGCCTCGTTCAACCAGGGCTTCGCGCTGCCGAAGCTGCCGGTGCGCGGCGCGCGATAGCCGAGGAGAACCGATGAAATACCGCTTCGAACCCGCCCTCGAGAAGATGCCGCGCCCGAGGCTCGCCGCTCTGCAGCTCAAGCGCCTGCGCCAGACGGTAAAGAACGCCTACGACAACGTGCCGCTGCACCGCAAGCGCATGCGCAAGCTCGGCATGCAGCCGGGGGATGTGCGCTCGCTCGCGGACCTCGCCAGCCTGCCGTTCACGGTCAAGACGGACCTGCGCGACCACTATCCCTTCGGCATGTTCGCGCGCCCGCGGGCGAAGATCGCGCGCCTGCACGCGTCCAGCGGCACCACCGGCAAGCCGACGGTGGTGGGCTACACGCTGAAAGACCTGGAGACCTGGGCCGGCCTGATGGCGCGCTCCATGGCCTGCGGGGGCGCGCGCCCCGGGGACATCGTGCACAACGCCTACGGCTACGGCCTGTTCACCGGCGGGCTGGGCGCGCACTACGGCGCCGAGCGCCTGGGTGCGACCGTGGTGCCGATGTCCGGCGGCTCGACCGAGCGCCAGATCGTGCTGATCCAGGACTTCGGCGCGCGCGTGCTGTGCGCTACGCCCTCGTATTCGCTCGCGATCGCCGAGGTCGCCGAGAAGGAGGGCGTGGACCTGCGCCGCTCGAAGCTGAAGATCGGCCTGTTCGGCGCCGAGCCCTGGAGCGAGGCGATGCGCAACGAGATCCAGATCCGCCTGGGGCTGAAGGCCGTGGACCTCTACGGCCTGTCCGAGATCATGGGCCCCGGCGTCGCCTGCGAATGCGAGGAAGCGCAGGCGGGACTGCACGGCTGGGAGGATCACTTCATTTTCGAGGTGATCGACCCGGACACCGGCAAGCCGGTTGCGGAGGGGCAGATGGGCGAGCTGGTGATCACCACGCTCACGAAGGAGGCGTTGCCGATGCTGCGCTACCGCACGCGTGACGTCACGCGCGTCACCACCGAGCGCTGCGAGTGCGGCCGCACGCACCTGCGCATCCGGCGCATCACCGGGCGCAACGACGACATGCTGATCATCCGCGGCGTCAACGTGTATCCCTCGCAGATCGAGGCGGTGCTGGTCGGCATGCCCGAGATCGCGCCCCATTACCAGCTGGTGGTCGAGCGCAAGGGCAACCTCGACCAGGTCAGCGTCGAGATCGAGGCGGCGCCGGACGTGGCGCAGTCGGCGGAGGCCTACGCGCGGATCGCCGGCGCGGCGCAGCACCAGATCAAGTCGCTGGTCGGCATCAGCACCGACGTGCTGGTGAAGAAGCCGGGCGAGATTCCCCGCTCGCAGGGCAAGGCGGTGCGCGTGCGTGACCTGCGCCCGAAGCTGTCATGATGGTCCTGCGACGGCAGACCAGCCGGCAGCTGCACGAGGAGCACGTGCACGTGCTCGGCCTGCTGGACCGGCTGGGGGCGGCTGCGGCGCGGCTGGGCGCCACGCCGCCCGTGCCCGGCGACGAGACCTGGGGCACGCTGCTGCCGCAGCTCGCCAACGCGCTGCAGCACGAGGTGACGCGGCACTTCGACCTGGAAGAAAAGCGCCTGTTTCCGCTGCTGCAGCGGCACGGCCACGGCGACCTTGCCGAACTGCTGCACGAGGAGCACGAAGTGATCCGCGAGGTGGCGCGGCCGCTGCTCGAGCACGTGGCGCGCGCGCGCGCAGGGGCGCTCGATGCCGCAGGCTGGAAGTCGCTGCGCCTGCTCATGCTCGAGCTTGTGGACCGCCTCGGCGCGCACGCGCGCATGGAGGAGGATGCGCTGGTGCCGGTGGTGGACGAAATCCTCGACGAAGATACGGACATGGAGATATGGACCGCTCACGTGAATTGAAGGTAAGGCGCCTCGCGCGCACGGATCTGGACGCGGTGGTGGCGCTGGACGCGGAGGTTTCCGGCCGCACGCGGAAGGCCTATTTCGAGCGGCGGCTGGCCGTGGCGCTGCGCCAGCCCGAGCTGCACGTGCAGTTCGCCGCCGAGGAGGGCGGGGTCCTGCGCGGGCACGCGCTCGCCCGCGTGCTGGAGGGCGAGTTCGGCCGCACCCAGCCGGGCCTGCGCCTGGAGGTGATCAGCGTCGCGCGCGACGCGCAGGGCAGGGGGATCGGCCGCGCGCTGCACTCGGCGCTGGAAGACGAGGCGAAAAAGCGCTCGATCGCGGAGCTGCGCACCGGCACCACCTGGCGCGACCACGCGATGCTGAAGTTCCTCGACGGCGCCGGCTACGTGCTGGCGCCCACCGAGGTCCTCGAGTGCGCGGTGCAGGGCGGCGCGCTGGGCGCCCGCGAGGAGCCGGTCGCCTCGCCCGCGCGCGACAAGCCGGGCGATCCCAACGACTGGAGCGCGCCCAGCGCCAACGACTACGAGCAGCTGGCGCGCGACACCGCCGAGATCCGCCTGCTCACCGCGCGCGACATCGAGGACGTGGTGCGCATCGACCGCGACTTCACGGGGCGGGAGCGCCGCGCCTACATGCAGCACGCCCTCGATGAAGCGCTGCGCGAGTCGGGCGTGCGCATCTCGCTCGCCGCGGTGATCGACGGCCACGCGGTGGGCTTCGTGATGGCGCGCGCCGACCTGGGCGACTTCGGGCGCACCGAGCCGGTGGCGGTCATCGACACGCTGGGCGTATCCCCGGCCCACGCGCACCACGGCATCGGCCATGCGCTGCTCTCGCAGCTGTTCCTCAACCTGGGCGCGCTGCACATCGAGCGAGTGGAGACCGTGGTGGCGGCGAGCAACCTCGAGCTGCTCGGCTTCTTCCAGGGCGCGGGCTTCGCGCGCGGGCAGCGCCTCGCGTTCGTCAAGCGTCTCGCCAGCTAACCTTACCGGAGCGAAATCATGAGAGGTCTCAAGGGGAAAACGGCCATCGTCACCGGCGGCGCCGCGGGCATCGGCGCGGCCATCGTCGCGCGCTTCCGCGAGGAGGGAACGAGAGTGGTCGTGCTCGACCTGAACGGCGAGCCGAAGGTGGACATCACCGACTACGAGGCGGTGAAAAAGGCCGTCGCGGCGGCAGGGCCGGTGGACATCCTGGTCAACAACGCCGGCTGGGACATGTTCAAGCCGTTCCTGAAGACCGACCCGGCCTTCTGGCAGAAGATCATCGCCATCAACCTGGTCGGGCCGATGAACCTGCTGCACTGCGTGCTGCCGGGGATGGTCGAGCGCGGCGGCGGCAAGGTGGTCAACATCGCCTCGGACGCCGGCCGCGTCGGCTCCTCGGGCGAGGCGCCTTACTCGGCCTGCAAGGGCGGCATCATTGCCATGACCAAGACCCTGGCGCGCGAGGTAGCGTCGAAGGGCGTGCGCCTGAACACGGTCTGCCCGGGCCTCACCGAAACCGGCATGCTGGAAGCCTTCATGCAGGGCGCCGGCAACCCCGACAAGCTGCGCGAGGCCTATCGCCGCGCCGTTCCCATCGGGCGACTCGGCAAGCCCGAGGACATCCCGGGCGCGGTGCTGTTCCTCTCCAGCGACGACGCCGACTTCATCACCGGCCAGACGATCAGCGTGTCGGGCGGCCTTACAATGCACGGCTGAGAAGCGGAGCACAGCGCATGCCGATCTACGAATATTCCTGCAGGGACTGCGGCAACGAGTTCGAGACGTTGGTGCGTGCCTCGAGCGTGCCCGATTGCCCCAGCTGCCATTCGACAGAGCTGGAGAAAAAGCTTTCGGTATTCGCCACCGCGTCCGCGCCCGATCCCGCGCCGGCAGCGGGGCCCTGCGGCAGCTGCGGCAACCCGGGCGGGCCGGGTTCCTGCGCCTTCAACTAGGCGCTACTTCAGTCCGGCAACGATTTCGCGGATTTTCGCGGGCGTGTTTTCGCCGGCGAGCGGGGTTCCCGGCAGCAAATATCTGCCCATCGCGAGCGGCCCGACCAGGACCGGCTCGTAGCCCACTTCGCGCACCAGGCGCGAGGCGACCGCCACGGCGGCCGCATCGTCGCTCGCCATCGGCATGCCGATGCGCTCGCCCTTGTTCTGGTTGGCCTCGGCCATCCGCGAGAAGCCGATCGCGTTGAAGGCTCGAACGATGCGCGCGCCCGGCAGGAGCTCCGCGGAGGCAAGGCCCGCGCCTTTTTCGCGCGCCCAGGTGGCGACTTCCCCGTCGCGCTGCGGGAAGGGGTTGCTGGCGTCGATCACTACCTTGCCCTTGATCGGCCCGGCGAGGTCGCGGCCGAGCTGGGGCAGCGCGCCGTAGGGCACCGCCATCAGGATCACTTCCCCGAAGGCGGCCGCCTCCTTCGAGGTGCCGGCGCGCGCCTTTCCGCCCAGGCGCGCGGCGAGCGCCTTGTCGTGCTCGAGGTCGAGCGAGGAGAACATGACCTCGTGTCCTGCCTTCACCCAGATCCCGCCGAGAGTGCTGCCGATCCTGCCCGAGCCGACCACGCCGATTTTCAGCACCGGCTCTGCGCCGATCGCGTCAGAAAGTGTGAAGGCTGTAACGACAGCGCCGGCGATCCGCAGGAACTCACGTCGATGAATCTTCATTCCGCCTCCCTTGCGATCCCGTAAGGGTAGTCAACGCAGCGTCGCCCGGCAAGGCGTCCAAAGCAGGATCCGGCGCGGCAAGGCATAATCCGCCCCGTGAAAGCAAAGGTGCCGGCATTCTGAGACCGTCCGAACGCGGCTTCACCCTCGTGGAGATCGCCATCGTGATGGTGTTCATCGGGCTCCTGCTCGGCGGCATCCTCAAGGGCCAGGAGATGGTCGCCCAGGCGAAGATCAAGAGCCTGGTCGCCGACTTCTCCGGCATTTCCGCCGCCTACGCCGGCTACCAGGACCGCTATCGTGCCGTACCGGGCGACGACCCGAACGCCGGGCTGCGCTGGACGGGCGCGACCTCGGGCAACGGCGACGGCCAGGTCGCGGGCAAGTACAACAGCCAGACCGCGACCGACGAATCCCGCCACTGGTGGGCGCACCTGCGGCGCGCCGGGTTCATCGCCGGAGCGGGTGGCGACCAGCCCTTCAGCGCGGTGGCCGGGATCATCGGCGTGCAGACCGGCGACGGCGGCTCGCCGATCGGGCCCACGCTGAGCGGGTTTTCCAGCCTGATCGTCTGTTTCGTGGGCTTGCCGGACAAGATGGCGATCGCGGTCGACATCCAGATGGACGACGGCACGCCGAACACCGGCGCTATGCGCGCGCAGCTGCATACCGGGGGAGCCCCGGACCTGGCCGCGACCGCCGCCTCCGCCTACGCCGAGACAGGGTCGAACGTCTACACGCTCTGCCGCCCCGTCTAGGGCGCCCGCCGGCGCGGCGGCTCAGCCGTGCAGCGACTGGTATTTTTCCTGCAGCTGCTCCGGCGTTTCCGCGTAGTCGGGGTGCGGCACGATGCAGTCGGCGGGGCAGACGAGCTTGCACTGCGGTTCGTCGTGGGCGCCCACGCATTCCGTGCACTTCGCCGGGTCGATGACGTAGATCGGATTGCCCACGGTGATCGCCTCGTTCGGGCAGACGGAGGGGCAGGCGTCGCAGGCGGTGCAGGCGTCGTTGATGGTCAGTGCCATGGGGCGTTCTCCCGGTTCAGGCCGCGGCGCGGGCCTGCAGTTCCTTCAGCTTGTCGTGCCGGAACGAGCCCCAGAGGGCGGCGCCGATCGCCCCGGCGTAAATGGAATCGGGATGGTTCACGGCCGTCAGGCCGGTCACCTTCTCGTTGACCAGCTCCTCCTGCAGCGCTGCGAGCAGGCCCTCGTCGAGCGCAAGTCCGCCGGTGAGCAGTACGGTGCCCTTGGTGATGCCGGTGACCTTGAGCAGCTTCACCAGGCGCGAGGCCATCGACACGTGGATGCCCTTGAGGATGTCCGGGGTGGGGATGGCGCGCGAGACCATGTTGATGACGTCGGTCTCCGCGAGCACCGCGCAGATGGAGCTGATCTTCTCCGGCGCCTTGGCGGACTTCGACAGCGGCCCGATCTCTTCCACCGCGACGCCCAGGTAGCGGGCGATGTTCTCGAGGAACTGCCCCGAGCCCGAGGCGCACTGGCTGGTCATCTTGTAGGACAGCACCTTGCCGCGCTCGTCGATGTAGATCGCGCGGCCGTTGAGTGCGCCGATGTCCACCACCGCGCGCGCATCCGGGTGCAGGAAGACGCCGCCGCGCGCGTGCGTGGTCATCGAGTAGAAGTGGCCGGTGGCGAAGGCGACGTTCTCGCCCTCGCCCGTGGTGGCGACGTATTGCACGTCGGCCGGCTTGAGCCCGGCTTCCTCGATCACCTCGGTGTAGGTGTCGCGCGCCAGCTGCATGTTGTCGCGCTTGCGGATGCGCTCGCAGCGCCGCGCGAGCCACTTGTCGCCGTCGAACAGGACCGTCTTGACGACGCCGGAGCCGATGTCGATGCCGACAGTGCAGGTCATGCGCGTGCCTCCGCCGTTTTGCCCTCCTCGAGCACCGCGCGCCAGGCGAAAGTCGCGCCGCCAAGCGCCCCGGTGTAGATCGAGTCCGGATTGATGTTCAGGGTCACCTCGCCGTAGTTTTCGCGCACCAGCGCCATCAGCGCCTTGACCGCCGCCTCGTTCTTGGCGACGCCGCCGGTGAAGGTGAACTGGTCGCGGATCCCGCCCGAGCGGGCGAGGATCGACATCGCGCGCAGGATGATGGCGCGGTGCAGGCCGGCCATGATGTCCTCGCGCTTCTCGCCCAGCGACAGTCGGTCGCGCAGCTCGGCGCCGGCGAACACGGTGCAGGTCGAGTTGATGCGCACGGTCTTGGTGGACTTCATCGCCAGCGGCCCCAGCTCGTGCAGGCCCATGTTCATCTCGTCGGCGATGTAGCCCAGGTAGCGGCCGCAGCCCGCCGCGCAGCGGTCGTTCATCTGGAAGCTCTCGACGATGCCCTGCGGGTCCACCTGGATCGCCTTGGTGTCCTGGCCGCCGATG
>JAYRND010000032.1:0-2475 GCA_041904885.1 Burkholderiales bacterium | reverse complement strand
GACAACATCATCTTCATCTCGATCCTCGTCGACCGGCTCCCCCCGGAGCGGCGCGAGGCGGCGCGGCGCCTCGGCCACGCCGGCGCGATGGTGATGCGCGTAGGCCAGCAGCTCGTGCTCGCCTGGATCGTGGGTCTGGTCGCGCCGCTCTTCACGCTGTTCGGCCGCGCGATCTCCGGGCGCGACCTGATCCTGATCGGCGGCGGCCTGTTCCTGCTCTGGAAGAGCGTCAGGGAGATCCACCAGCTGCTGGAGGGCGAGGAAGGCGCGGCCTCCACGGCCGTGCGGGCGACTTTCGGCGCGATCGTGCTGCAGATCATGCTGGTGGACATGATCTTCTCGCTCGATTCGATCATTACCGCGGTCGGTATGGTGCAGCGGATCGAAATCATGGTTGCCGCAGTGATCGTGTCGGTGGCACTGATGATGCTCTTCGCGGGCGCGATCGGCCGCTTCGTGTCCGCGCACCCGACCATCAAGATGCTGGCGCTCGCGTTCCTGGTGGTGATCGGCGTGGTGCTGATCGCCGCCGGCTTCGACCACGAGGTGCCGAAAGGCTATGTGTACTTCGCGATGGCGTTCGCGGTCGGCGTCGAGCTGCTCAATATCCGGCTGCGCAGGCGCGTGGCTCAGCCGGTGCACCTGCACGAGGCGTACATCCGGGAGGAGGACCGTCCCGCGGAGCGGCGCTAGCGCCTCTCGAAGGCCGCGGCGAAGAAGCCGTCGGTGCCGTGCCGGTGCGGCCACAGGCGCAGTCGCTCGCCGGTGTCCAGCGGGATGCGCTGCGCTTTCAGCAGCTCCGCGCAGGAGAGTGCGCTGAACTGGGGATGGCTTGCGGCGAAGGCGTCGGCGACCGCCTCGTTCTCCTCCGCGAGCAGGCTGCAGGTCGCGTAGACCAGGCGTCCTCCCGGCTTGAGCAGCCTCGCCGCCGCGCCCAGGATGCGGGCCTGCTTGGCTGCCAGCTCGGCGACCGCGGCGGCGCCGTGGCGCCACTTGAGGTCCGGGTTGCGCCGCAGCGTGCCGAAGCCGCTGCAGGGCGCGTCCACCAGCACGCGGTCGAGCTTGCCGGCGAGGCGACGGGCGCGCAGGTCCCCCTCGCCCGCGAGCACGAGCGGGTGCACGTTGGAGATGCCGGCGCGCGCCGCGCGCGGCGCAAGCTCGCGCAAACGCCGCTCCGAGACGTCCATGGCATAGATGCGCCCGGTGCCGTGCATCAGCATAGCGAGCGCAAGCGTCTTGCCGCCGGCTCCAGCGCAGAAGTCCGCGACCATCTCCCCGCGCCTCGGCGCGAGCAGGTAAGCGAGCAACTGGCTTCCTTCGTCCTGCACTTCCACCGCGCCGGCGAGGAACAGCGGGTGGCGGTTAATCGCCGGCTTGCCCTTCAGGCGAATGCCGGCGGGCGAGAACGGGGTCGGCGCGCAATCGAGCGAGAGCTGCGCGATCGCCTGCTCGCGCGTGAGCTTGTCCAGATTCACGCGCAGGTCGAGCGGGGCGGCGCCAAGGAGCGATCGCGCGATGGCCATCGCCTCCTCTGCGCCTTGCGCGCCCGCCAGGCGGTCCCAGAGCCAGTCCGGAAGGTCAGCCTGCACGGCGGGCGGCAGGTCGCGGCTGGAAAAGGCCTTTACGCGCGCGGCCAGCTCCGCATCCGCTCCGAGCACGCGCGCGGACAGGCCGAATACCCGAACCAGAGCGGCGATCGCGAGGTCGCGCGGCGCGGCGCTCCCGGCGGCCGCCTCCAGCGAGCGCCTGCGGCGCAGGACCGCGAACGCCGTCTCGGCGATGAACGCGCGGTCCTGCTGGCCCAGATTGCGGTGCCTGCGGAAGTACGCGGACATCGCCTGGTCGGCGGGCCGCGCAAATTCGAGCAGCTCGGCAAGTGCGCGCTCTGCGTGCGCGAGCCGCGCGGGCGTTGGCGTCACTGCAGCGTGATTCGCGTGGCGAGCTGGTCCAGGCGCGTGCCGTCCTTGTCGACGATGAGAACGCGCACCGGCAGGTAATCCCGGTCCGCCGCGAGCCAGATCTCCGTCGACTTGGCCTGCGGGTTGTCCTTCTGCTTGACCAGCCGCAGGCCGTCGAACTCGCCGGCCGGGGTCTTCACCCGCTCGCGCCCGGCGACCGAGTAGGTGTACGAAGTCACGCGCCTGCCGTCCGCCACGCGCACGCTGACCGTGCCACGCGGCGGCGCGAACGCGAAGGTCCAGGCCATGCTCAGCTGGTCCTGGCGCTCCAGGGTCGGCGCCGGGCCGGCCGATTCGAAACCTGCGCGCCGCGTCTCGCGCCCGGTGCGCTTGTCCTCGAATTCCACGGGACGCAGGCCGTCGGCGACGACCGCGCCGCGGCTGCTGCGGTTCGCCTTGCCGGCGAGCGCGAAGAGGCCCTTGCCTTGCCAGGTCTCGAGGAGGACGTAGGTCTTCCTGTCGTGCTCGATGCGATGGACGATCTCGGCCACCGCCGCACCATTGCGACTGAGCTCGT
>JAYRND010000231.1:0-9849 GCA_041904885.1 Burkholderiales bacterium | reverse complement strand
GGCGGTATCGCACCAGTCGGGGCGCGCGGTCGGCGGCAGCACGGCCGGCATCGGCAGCGTCACTGCGGCGGCGGGCGGAGGCGCAGCCACGACCGACACGGTTGGCGCCTGCGGCATCGAGCGTCGCACGCTCGGCAGGTTTCGGATCAGCGCCAACGCCTCGCCGGTCGCGCCCATCGCGTGCAGCAGCCGCGCTGCCTCACGCACCTGGCACTCATCCTCGATTTCCGACCGGCCGCCGCCGATGCCGAAGCCGGCCACGCTGCCAGTCGCGAAGGTCGAGACACCGACGCAGGGGCCGGACGGCGCGGCATACGAAGCCAGACCAGGCGCTTGCAGCCGGTCGCTGTAGGAGACCGAGGCGCCGCCGGCGCTGGCCGTGCTGGCGCCGGTGGTCGCGGCGCTGGCGGTGAAGGCGTTCGCGCGCGCGCTTGGGCTGTTCGGGCTGTTCGTTTGTGTCAGCGGCTGGTTGTTGTGCCAGCCGCCCACGGTGTTGGTGGACTGCGCCAGCGCCGCCATCGGCAGCAGCAGCGCGGAAGCGAGCAACGCGGAGCGGATCATCGAGGGTTCCTTTCAGCGGTTCTTGCGGGTGTCGGTCATCGCCATCAGGTCGGCCAGAGTCGCGTTCTCGATCGGCTCGGGGTCGGCGGGCGGAGCGTCGAGAAAGTCATCCTCCGCCGGCACTGCCTCGACCTCGATCGCATCCTCGATTGCGTCCAGGCGCGTCTCGGGCGGCGGCTCGACTTCGGCGGCGGGAAGATCAACCTTCGGCCCCTGCCAGTCGTCATCGCGGCGGATCGTGCGGTGCAAATCCTCGTCGCGGTCGGTGCTCATCGGCAGGCGCTTGGACAGGCGGCGCAGCACCGTCTTGCGCGCCATTTCCCCCCACCACGTCGCCCATGGCCCGCTGTTGCCGGCGCGGCTTACCCGCCGCACCTGCTCGACCTCTTCGACGCTCATCACTTCGCGATAGACCGCGCCATCCTTGGTGCGTGCGATTGCGTAGGCCGCGATCGGCTTGCCGCGCGCGCCGCCAAGATGCGGCCGATGCGTGATCCGCTCATCGTCGCCGAGGGCATAGTCGAATTCGTCGCGCTCATAGACCACGTGCGCGCTGATGCTGGCGAGGTCGCCGCTGTTGCGGGCCTTTTTCAAGATGCCAGCGATCATCGGCATGTATTGGACCTGACCCTTGAACACGACCAGCGCGGCATCACGGCCATCGGGGTAAAGCCCATCCTGCGCCGCCTTGATGCACGCGGTCATCAGGCTGCGCCGGTTCGCGCCGAACAGGTCCGGGTTGTTCAGGATCGCGGTTTCCGCGACGCGGCGGAACCTCTCGGGCGGCACGTGCGCGGGAAGCGCGCGGCTAAACTCCGGCGCTGCCTTGTCCAGCAACGCCTTGACCTCGCGCACGGCGACGGCGGTGGTTTCGTTCACGCTGCAATCTCCCCTTTCTCGTACAGCCCGACAGTCAGTCGGCGGTAGCCGGCGCGGCCCTTGATCGTCTCGCCCGGCTCGGCTGCGCGGTCCGGGATCGCGGCAACCGCGGTCGCGCGGACGGTGTAGCCGGCCACCATCGCGGCTTCGGCCGCGCCGATCTTCGCCCGCAGCGCGTTGGCGTAGTGCCGTTCCTCGCGCTCCGCCGCCTGCCGTGCTTCCCGCGCGCGGATGAAGCCAGCGCAGAGTTCAGGCGCCTCGTTGTCGGCCCGCAGGTCGAGCGGAGGCGCTTCGGCGTGCGGATACAGCGCGGCCAGCGTGTCGGCCGTGCTCACGCTGCCGTCCACCGGCGGCGGCCTGCCGGCGCGGATCGAAGCCCAGAACGCCCGCACGCGCTTTTCAATCTCCGCGATGATCCGCGGCCGCGCCTCGTATTCCCAGATGCGCAGCTCGTTGCCTCCGACCAGCGCGGCGACCGCACCCCAGCGATAGCGCGTAACCGCCAGCTGCGCCTGCAACTGCAACAGAATGTGCGGCGGCGGTTCGGCTCCCCACGTGCGCTTGCGAACAAGCCAATCGACGGTTTTCAATTCGAGGCAGCCCAGCCCGCGCGCGCGGTCGAGCGCTTCGCGGTCGAGCGTGCAGCCAAGGCCGGGCGAGCCTTCGGACGTGCGGTGCCCGCCGGGCCGGACTTCCCAGCCCTTGGTTTCCGCGACCGCATCGGCGATCGCCGCTTCAAGCCGCAAGCCCCATGTCACGCGCTCATCGCCGCTCAGGTCCGGCGGCGGCACGCGGCCGGCCTTGATCTGCCAAAGCGCCCAATGGCTGGTGTGCGGCGACACGCCGAACAGCGCTCCGACTTCGCTGGCGCCGACCACCTTCGCGCGCGCTGCGTGCCAGGCTGCATCATGGATCATCTCTCGACCCCTCGCGCCGCTGCCTCGTGCTTCGCCATCGCGGCGGCGCGGTCAACCAGCGCCTGATTGTGGCGCAGCGCGTAGGCGTAGAGCGCGTCGGCCGCAGCCTGGGCGTGCTCGCAGCCGGGATGCGCGGCCCGCAGGTTGGCGACGGCGGCCAGCGCGTCCAGCGGGCGCGGCAGCGGCGGCAGCCGCGGAGCTGCCGGCGCGGGCGCCTGTTCCTCGCTCATGCCAGCACCCATGCCGCCAGCGCGAAGCCGGCCACCAGGCCGAACACCAGGGCCAGCATGACCGTGACCACGACCATGCCGCCATCCGGGCGGCGGTCGTCGTCGAGCGGCACAAGCTGGCGGGTCTGCGGATCGATCAGCGCAGCCCGGATCGTGCCGGGGCGGTCGGGGCGAGTCATCACGCGGTTTCCTCATTGTGGTTGACAGCTGCGGAGGCACTGGCGGCAGCAAGCAGGCCATCCACCGCGCGGGTGAGCGCCTGACGCACCGGCTCCGGCGCGTCGATCGAAAGCCCAAGCGCCGCCGTGGCCAAGCCGCGCAGCGCAGTTTCCAGCCCGTGCGCCGCGCGGCTCGCTTCCGCCGCCGCCGCAGCGTCGGCCAGGGGGAACGCGGTCATCACGCGATTCGCCGGGCGGCGGCTGCCGCCGCCTCGAGCGCAGGCCGCCGGGGGTCGTAGTGCCAACCCGCCTCGTCCGCGTAGCCGATGATCGCCTCCACTTGGTCGGCGATCCGGCGCAGCAGGTCGGCGCGGGCCTCGGCATCCTCGGCTTCTGCTTCCTGCGCAATCTGCGCGGCGGATGGGTAGTAGTACCGCCAGCCGTCGCCCGGGCGGGGCAGGCCGGCGCCCATGTCGTCTGCCTCGCGCGTGGCGGCGGAGGCGAGCGCGTCGAGCGCATCAAACGCCTGCTGGGCGGCGTCGCGGATGCGATAACACGCGGCGCTGAAGTCGGCGGCGGCGGTCCCGCGAATGTCCGGCATCGGTCAGACATCCTCGATCAAATGGCCGAAGCCGAGGCGGATTAGCACGGCGTCGCACGTCTCGCGCGCGGCCTGCTGGTCGTCATCGTTCCAGGACTTCCGGCCGGCACGGGCGGCGCTGCGATTGGCCTCATCACGGCCAGCCGCGTTCGCGATCCGTACCGCCGCAGCATAACTGTGCTTTGGGCTGTTAAGAGGCATTTACCGGCTTCCTTCTGCTGGCGGCCCTGCTGCCGCTGGTGTGGGAGAGAGTTTCGCCCAACTAAACTGCCGTGTCAACAGAAATTTTCGGTTGCCTTTAATTTCCCGCTGGTGCAGACTATCGAAATGCTCAAGGAAGCCATTCGAGGCGCGGGACTGCGCCAGAACGCCCTTGCCGCCGCGTGCGGGATTTCATCGGCCGCCGTGTCGCACTGGGTGCGGCTCGACAGCGTGCCCGCCAAGCACCTGCCGCGCGTCGCGCGGCTGCTAGGCGTCGAGCCGGAGACGCTCCGCCCCGACCTCTACCAAGAGCCAGCGCCACCGGAACGCGCGACGTGAAGCGCGCCCTTCGTCTGGCAGCCAATGCGATCCTGGCGCGCCACTGCGCCGATCCCGCCGCCCGCAAACGCAGGAGCGAAGCGATGAAGGCGGCCTGGGCGGCCCGGGACGGACTGACAGACGAGCAGCGCGAAATCGTCGATCTTTACCGGCGGAAGGGCTTCACGCGCGCCGAAGCACTTAGCGCGGTCGCCGATCTCCCGCTGCAGGAGCGGCGATAACAGATGCGCGCGGCCATCTCTCCCCCGGTGGCGCCACAACGCGCGCAGGCGGGCGGCACGGTGTCCCCAGCCGGCCGCCCGCCATCCTATTCCGTCGCTCGCCTGAGCGCCGGCATCGCGGGCGACCCGCGCCAACGGTCGCAGCCGTGCGTGTCTCTCCCTGGTCCGCTGGCGCCGCGACCGTCGCGCCGGCCAACTCGAAGGGGCGCGGGCCGAATCCCCGCGCCCCGATCTTCCCAAATGCGCAGAGGCATCGAATGACCCGCCACGCCCGCCAGCGCGCGGCCGAGCGCTTCGGCGTCGCTGCCAACGAAGCGGATATCAGCCAGCTACTGCTGGACGTACAGCAAGGCCGCGCGGTGCTGATGGCGAGGATGCCCGACGGCGAAACGCATTGGCTCGCGAACCTCGCGGGCAAGCCGGTCCGCGCGATCATCAATCCGGCCGCCGATTGCGTCGTCACCGTGCTCCCGTTGGTGAAAATGCGTGCGACGATCAAGAGCAAGTACGCGCAACGGCGCGGCAGCATCTATGGCAGGCCCGAGCCGCGCCGGCAGCGCGGCATCAACGGTGAGGATCTGGACTGATGGCAAAGCGCGATAACGACCGCCCCAACGTGACGCCCGAGCTGGTGATGGAAGCCGGCCGCGACCTCGGCCAGCACCGCCGCGAGCTCGAAAGCGCGCAAGGCGCATACCGCGCGCGCGTGAAGCACTGGAAGAAGCAGGGCGTCAACACCGCCGCGCTGATCGAGGCAATGCGCATCAAGCGCGAGGACGACCCCGACGCGGCCGTGCTCTACTACCGCGACCTCAACCGCTACGCCGCTTGGATCAACGCGGCGCCCGGTACGCAGCTGGGGTTGTTCGTCGATGACACTGTGCCGCCGCCATCCGACGCCGCGCAGCAGCAGCAAGCGACCTGGGACGCCGAAGACACCGGCTATCGCGCCGCCCAGGGTGGCGTGCCCATCGACCAGTGCCCGTATCCCGTGGGCAGCGAGATCGCGCAGGTGTGGAGCGTCGGGCACGCCAAAGGCAGCAAGGTCCTGGCCGATTTCCAGGCGGGCAACCCCGCCGAGCCGGTGACGCGCCGCGGTCGCAAGGTGCGTGGCACCAACGCGATTGTCGCGGGCGCGACAGCGTGATCCTCGCGCTCGACCTCGCACGCAATCTCGGCTGGGCAGCCGGCACGAACGCCGGACGCCCGGCCTGCGGCACGTTCCGCCTCGCTGGCGAGGTCACCGACCCCGGCGCTGGCCTCGCTGCAGCGTGCGACGTGATCGCCGACCTGATCACCACGCACCGGCCCGCGCTGATCGTCGCCGAGCGCGCGGTGCCGCCGCACCGGCAGACCAACGCCGATATCGGCTATTGGCTGATTGGCCTGGTCGCCGTCGCGCAGCTGGTCGCCTGGAAGCGCGACGTGCCGATCCGCCTGATCAGCGCCGCAACCGCGCGCGCCGAGACCATCGGTAACGGCCGCGCGGTCAAGGCGGACGTGATCGAATGGGCCGAAGCGCGAGGCTGGTCCCCTCGCGACGATCACCAGGCCGACGCGCTGCTGCTGCTCGCGCATGCTTATGGCGAGCGCAGGGACCGACAGAGGCGGAAGGCAGCATGAGCGGCTATCGCGGCGTCGTCAAGGCCGTCTGGACGCGGGCGGAGATCGAGACGCTGGCGCAGATGTGGCAGGCCGGCGCGACCGCCCGCGCGATCGCCGCGGTGCTCGGCCGGTCGCGCAACGCGGTGATCGGCATGGCGCACCGGGCCGGCTGCGCGCCCAGGCCGTCGCCGATCCGGCACGGCGGCCGGGCGCGCGGGGTGTGGCGCACGTGCCAGTATCCGATGTGGCCGGATGACCTGCCCCGCCCGCCGCGCCCGGCGCTTTTCTGCGGCGCGCCCAGCACGCCGGGCTGTTCGTGGTGCGCCGCCCACCATGCCGGGGTGTGGCGCAGCGGCACGCCGAGCGAGCGGCGCGCCGCCGACGCGCTGCTGGTGCACGCCGCGCCGTGAGCATGGCCGACGCGCGGCTGGCCAGAGAACGACGCCGGCGGAGTCAGTCCGTGACAACCGCCGGGTGGACGGCGGCTTCCGCCAGCAGCGCCGGGCGGGCGGCGGCAATCTCGGCCGCGCGCGCGTCCAGCAGCAGCAGCAGGCGGCTCGCCATGCCGGCCGGGATCGCGTCCCGGCCAGCCGCCATGTTGCTGACGAAACCCGGCGAGACCGAAAGCCGCCGGGCCAGCGCGGTTCCCCACGCCGGCCCGAACAGCGCCAGCCCCGCGGCGCGGAACTGCTCAGGCGTCATCATCGAGCGCCGAGGCCATGGACGCATCGTGCGCGGCCGCCGCGAGCTGCGCGATTTCCTCGGCCGTCGCATCCGGCGAGGCGTCAAGCAACGCCTCCGTCATCTCATCGAACCGAGCACCGACGCGCACGCCATCGGCGCGGCTGCCGAAGGACTGAAGCAGGCCGGGGAGGATATTGGTCGTGACGTTGGTGAGCATCTCACTCTCTCCGTTTTCCGCCGGCCCTATCGCCGGCTGACAAGAACATCCTATAGCAGATCGCGGCGGATGGCAATAGGATTTTTTCGCGATGGCGCGGATTTTTTGGGGGCCGCATGACCGACCGAATCGCATGCTGGCGCGTCGGAAGATGGCGCCGCGAGGCAGCGGATCGCCATTGCGATATGCTCCGCGACGCGCTGCGGATGGTGCTCGACCATGGCCCGACGCTGCCGCCCGGCCTTCATCAGCACGCCTGCCAGGTTCTGGCAGCCACCACGCGCCGAGAACGCGACAAAATCGGAACGGATCGGATCAGCCAGTGACGAATCCGCCGAGCGCCAGCAGGGTCGAAACCATGCACGCACACCTGCGAATTCGCAGCGGCGAGGTCGTCACCTACGACATCCTGCGCCGCGCACTGTGGCCTGACCGCGTGCCAAAATGCTGGCGCGACGAACTCGGCGAGCTGGCGACAGCGCTCCGCCGATACCTGCCAGACGGCTGCACGATCACGGCCATCCGTGGCAAAGGCTACGTCCTCCGGACGCCCGAGCGGCGCGATCGCCACCCGTTCGGCCCGATCAGCGCAGCACCGCCGATCGTAGCGCGAAGCCTCCGCAAGCCGGACGACCTGGCGCTCCTGCGCGCCGAACGGCGGGCTGACGCCGCCACCCGACCGCCGCCACGGCCACGCGCCTGCATGTGCTGCCGCGAGACGTTCACCAGCAGCGGGCCAGGGAATCGGCTCTGCGACCCATGCCGCCGGCGCCCGGACGAAATCGGCGACTATTCGGTGAGGATGCCGCGATGAACGATCTGCCCGCGCCATTGACACCGCCGGAATGCGACCTGCGGGATTTCCCGTTTTTGCCTCTCGACGTGCTCAGGCTCCGGGACAGCGACATCTCCGCAATCGAGGATGCCGAAGCCTTCCGCGCCGCAGTACTTAGCTGGTGCGCCGCCTGGCATCAGGTCCCCGCCGGCAGCCTGCCGGACGATGACGCGGCTTTGTGCCGTCTCCTCGGCTACGGCCGCGACCTGAAAACATGGCGCCGCGTGCGCGAAGCCGGTGCGTTGCGCGGGTACGTCAAATGCAGTGACGGCAGGCTATACCACCCTGTAGTCGCTGAAAAGGCTATCGAAGCATGGTCGCGCAAGGAACGCCAGCGCGATCGCGGAAGGAAGGGAAATGCATCGCGGTGGGGATCGCACAAGGATCGCACCGCGATCGCACAAGGATCGCACAAGGATGCGCACGACGCATCCCATAAGGATCGCAAGGGACAGGGACAGGGACAGGGAGAGGATAGGGATAAAGAAACCCCTAAATCCCCTGCGTCTGACGACGCAAGGGACTTGAAGAATTTCGAAAGTCCAGATGAGGCAAGGCCGCCAGGGTGGCAGGGCCAATGGAACGGGCTGCGAGCCAACGGAACCAACCCGCGCGCCGTCGCCAACGCCGTCACCGAAACTGCAAACGCGCTGAAACGCACGGAAATCCGCCAAAACACCGAGGCGCATCCCCTCTGGGCAACCACAAGGCCGTGGCTCACAGAGGCAGATTTCCGCGGGTTTATCGCCAAATGCGAGTTCGTCGAAGCCGCCTCAACCGGCCATCCGACCCTTGTCGCCCCAACGAAATTCGTCCGCGACCATATCCGAAGCCAATGGGGCGATCGCCTCAGAGACGCCCGCGGCTTTCCCGTCACAATCGAGCAAAAATCGGGCGCAACCGATTGATGCAGCAAAACAAACGCGCGCGCGCGCCGTTGCGCGGCGACCTCGGTCCGTCCCTGCTGCTGCGGCGCGGCGAACGCCAATCCGAGCGGATCGCGATCGGCGCGACCGGCGAAGCCGAACGCGCGCGCCGGGCTGATCCGCTGAATCGGATCGGGCTTGGCGGGCCGATCGAGGCGGCGACGCGGCGGCTTGCGGCGGAACGCCTCCGCGACCTGGCGGACGCGGCTGCGGGCCAGCGTGGCGAGCGCGTCGAGCCGGTCGGCGGCACGCGCGATCCGCTGGCGTTGTTCGCGGCCGAGCGGCACCTAGCGGCCAGGCTGGCCTATGCGGCGGCGTGGGCCGCGATCGGGCCGGTGTTCGCGGGCGTGGTGCAATGGGTCGTGATCGGATGGGGATCGCTCGACGGCTTCGCGCGGTGCCGGCGGCTCCGCGACGATACCGCGCGGGCTTGGCTGTTGGCCGGCCTTGATCGAATTCCTTGACAACCGGGCCGAGAATGTGAATGAAATTCCGCACGCTGGCGCTGGTGCGCCGGCAAATCGAGGAAATCCATGCCGACATTGCGCGTTTTCCCGGGCGGCTTGGCGTTCGGCACGCCCGGCCAATTCTCGCGCGACGGGCTGCCGCTGTTCGTCGCGAGCGCTGGCGACGTGGCGCCGCTGGTCGTGGATTGGACCGCGGCGGCCGGACGCGCCACGGTCACGGCGGCCGATTGGTCCGGCCAGGGCGTCGGCATTGGCGCCACATCGATCGATGGACAGCGCGCAAGCGCGATGCTCACGGCGGGCTGCGGCGCGGTTCGATGCGCGGCGACGCTCAGCGACGGCCGAACGCTGTCGGTCTCGACCAGGATCGAGGCGCGGCCGTGAGCCGCGGCCCGGCAAGCGGAATGCCAGCGAGCGGCATTCCTGCCGGCGGCCACGGCTGGGGAGGCCCCGCGAAGGGCGCCAGCACGTCGCGCATCAAGCCTGGCGATCCGGACGGAATCACGAAAGGCGCATATGCCGGGCGCATCCGCCGCGAAGCGCTGCGGCTGCTGCTCGCGGGCGACATTCCTGCGGTCGCCGAGACGTGGCGCGCGATCATGAACGACGAAAAGCAGCCTGCGATGGCGCGCATCATCGCGGCGGAAAAAATCAAAGAGGAAGTGCTCGGCAAGGTGCCGACCGTCACGGTCACGTCCGACGCCGGGCCGATGGATAGCCTGACCGATGCGGAGCTCGATCGCGGCATCGATGAACTTCGACAGCGCCTTGCTGGCGCGGATGGAAGCGGAGCGGACGAAACGCCGCACTGAGCATCGGCTGCGGCACTACGCGCCTTACCCGAAGCAACGCGAATTCCACGCTGCAGGCGCGACGCATCGCGAACGGCTCCTGATGGCGGGCAACCAGCTGGGCAAGACGATCGCGGGCGGCGCGGAACTCGCGATGCATCTCGTCGGCGAATATCCGGATTGGTGGCGCGGCCGGCGCTTCGACCGCGCGGTGAAG
>JAYRND010000230.1:0-12754 GCA_041904885.1 Burkholderiales bacterium | reverse complement strand
CCCTTGCGGTGCCGCGATCCGCGATAGCAGCCCAGGTCGATCAGGCGCTTGACCGACATCTGCACCTCCCGGCGCAGGTCGCCCTCGACGGTGAGGCGCGTGATGCCTTCGCGCAACCGTTCCATCTCCGCGTCGGTGAGGTCCTTGATCTTGCGGCCCGGATCGACGCCGGCGGCGGTGCAGATCGCGGAGGCGCGCGAGCGGCCGATGCCGTAGATCGCGGTCAGCGCGATGCCGGCGTGCTGGTGGTTCGGGATGTTGATGCCTGCGATACGGGCCATGTCGGTTTTCTTCCAGGGAACCTGAAATTATATCAATAGCGTCAAGGTCTTATCAACCTTGGCGTTGCTTATGCCGCGGGTCGCTGCAAATCACGCGCACCACCCGCTTGCGGCGCACGATCTTGCACTTGCGGCAGATCTTCTTCACAGAAGCCATCACTTTCATCGTCGTTTCTCCTTGTCCCGCTCAGCGCGCCGGCAGGCCGCCGCCGCCCTTGAAGCTCGCCTTACGCAGCAGGCTCTCGTACTGGTGGGTCATCACGTAGGCCTGCACCTGCGCCATGAAGTCCATCGTCACCACGACGATGATCAGCAGCGAGGTGCCGCCAAAGTAGAACGGCACGTTCCAGCGCAGGATCAGGAATTCCGGCAGCAGGCAGACCAGCGTCACGTAGATGGCGCCCGCCAGTGTGAGCCGCGTCAGGATTTTCTCCAGGTAGCGCGAGGTCTGGTCGCCCGGGCGGATGCCCGGCACGAATGCGCCCGACTTCTTCAGGTTGTCGGCGGTTTCCTTCGGGTTGTACTGCAGCGCCGTGTAGAAGAAGCAGAAGAACACGATCAGGGCGGCGTACAGCATGACGTAGATCGGCTGCCCGGGAGACAGCGTGCCCGCGAGGTCGCGCAGCCAGTTGAAGCCCTCTGCCGAGCCGAACCAGCTCAGCAGCGTCGCCGGGAAGAGGATCAGCGAGGAGGCGAAGATCGGCGGGATCACGCCGGACATGTTCAGCTTGAACGGCAGGTGCGAGCTCTGGCCGCCGTAGACCTTGTTGCCGACCTGGCGCTTCGCATAGTTGACCAGGATCTTGCGCTGGCCGCGCTCCACGAAGCACACGAACGCGGTGACCACCACCACGGCCACGGCGATGAGCAGCGCGGTCAGCGGATGCATCGCGCCCGTGCGCACGAGCTCCAGCGTGCCGGCAATGGCGTTGGGCAGGCCCGCGGCGATGCCGGCGAAGATGATCAGCGAGATGCCGTTACCCAGGCCGCGCTCGGTGATCTGCTCTCCCAGCCACATCAGGAACATCGTGCCGGTCACGAGCGTGGTCACGGTGGTGATCCGGAATAGCAGCCCGGGCTCAAGCACCAGGTTGGCCTGCGACTCCAGCGCGATCGAGATCGCGGTCCCCTGGAACAGCGCGAGCACCAGGGTGCCATAGCGCGTGTACTGGGTGATCTTGCGCCGCCCGGCCTCGCCCTCCTTGCGCAGCTGCTCCAGCTGCGGGCTGATGGCGGTCATCAGCTGCATGATGATCGAGGCCGAGATGTACGGCATGATCCCCAGCGCGAAGATCGTGAAGCGCGACAGCGCGCCGCCGGAGAACATGTTGAACATGCCCAGGATCCCGCCTTGCTGGCCCTTGAACAGCTCGGCGAGCACGTTCGGGTCGATGCCCGGTACCGGAATATGCGCGCCGATGCGGAACACGAACAGCGCACCCAGAAGAAACAGCAGGCGTTTCTTCAGGTCGCCGTAGCGGGCGGCGCTCCCTTTTCCGGGAAGGGCGGTCGCCAAGCCGGATTACCCCTTCGCCTTCTTGGGCAGCTTCTTCTCCACCTTTTTCTCGGCCGCGGCCTCCACCTTGCCTCCGGCCGCCTCGATCGCCGCGCGTGCTCCCTTGCTGGCCAGCACGCCCTTCAGCGTAACGCTGCGCGAGAGCTTGCCGGAGACGATGACTTTCGCGCGCAGGGCGCCGCGCGGCACCACCCGCTCGGCCTGCAGCGCCGCGAAATCGATGTCGGTGGCCTTCATGTCCTGCAGGTCCGAAAGGCGCACCTCGGCGGTGTCGGTCCGCGTCAGCGAGGTGAACCCGCGCTTGGGCAGGCGGCGATGCAGCGGCATCTGGCCGCCCTCGAAGCCGACCTTGTGATAGCCGCCGGCGCGCGCGTGCTGGCCCTTGTGGCCCAGGCCCGCGGTCTTGCCCCAGCCCGAGCCGATGCCGCGGCCGACGCGGTGGCGCGGCTGCCGCGCCCCGGGCGCGGGCTTGATGTCGTTGAGCTTCATCCTAACTCTCCAGTCGGACGAGGTAGGCGACCCGCTCGATCATGCCCCGCACTTCCGGCGTATCGAGCAGCTCGACCGTGTGATGCATGCGCCGCAGGCCCAGGCCGCGCACCGTCGCGACGTGGCCCTTCTTGCAGCCGGCGGTGCTGCGAACCAGCTTCACCTTGATCTTCTTCCCGGCCATGGTCTATTCCTTGGAAAGGATTTCCTCGACCTTCTTGCCGCGCTTGGCGGCAATCTCGGCCGGCGTGTTCATGGACTGGAGCCCCTGCAGCGTGGCGCGAACCACGTTGTAGGGATTGGTCGAGCCGAAGCACTTGGCAAGCACGTTGGTGACGCCCATCACCTCGAACACCGCGCGCATCGGCCCGCCGGCGATGATGCCGGTGCCCTCGGACGCCGGCTGCATCAGCACCTTGGCCGAGCCGTGCCGGCCGATCACCGCATGGTGCAGCGTGCCGCTCTTCAGGCTCACCTTGAACATGCGGCGGCGCGCCTCCTCCATGGCCTTCTGCACGGCCACGGGGACCTCCCGCGCCTTGCCCTTGCCCATGCCGATGCTGCCGTCGCCGTCCCCGACGACGGTCAGCGCTGCGAAACCGAGCACGCGGCCGCCCTTCACCACCTTGGTGACGCGGTTGACCGCGACCATCTTCTCGCGCAGGCCATCGCCGCGCTCTTCCTGCTGCTGCACCCGTCGTGCCTGCATTTTCGCCATTGCGCAATCCTCAGAATTTGAGACCGCCGGAACGCGCGGCCTCGGCCAGCGCCTTCACGCGGCCGTGGTAGCGGTAGCCAGCCCGGTCGAACGCCACGGCCTGGATCCCCGCCGCCTTCGCCTTCTCCGCAATGCGCTGCCCGACCGCCTCGGCGGCGCTCCGGTTGCCGCCGTTCTTCAGCTTCGCGCGCATCTCTTTTTCCAGGCTGGACGCGCTCGCGAGCACCTTGTCGCCCGAGGGCGAGGTGATCTGGGCGTAGATGTGGCTGTTGGTGCGATGCACCGTCAGCCTGACCGCGCCGATTTCGCGGATCTTGAGCCGGGTCTGCCGCGCGCGGCGCAGCCTGGCGGGATTCTTGTCGATCATGGATGTCGTCCCTGCGTGGTCCGGTGGCCTGGTTACTTCTTCTTCGTTTCCTTGAGCACGATCACTTCGGTCGCGTAACGGACTCCCTTGCCCTTGTAGGGCTCGGGCGACTTCACGTCGCGGATTTCCGCGGCGACACGGCCGACCATCTGCTTGTCGATCCCGGTGACGACGATCTCCGTCTGCGTCGGGGTGGCCACCTTGATTCCCTTCGGCATGGTCTGCACCACCGGGTGCGAGAATCCGAGCGAGAGGTTGAGCTTGTCGCCCTGCGCCTGCGCGCGGTAGCCGACGCCGACCAGCGAAAGCTTCTTCTCGAAGCCCTTGGTGACGCCGATGACCATGTTGGCGACCAGCGCCCGCATCGTTCCCGACATGGCGTTGGCGTGATTGGAGTTGCCCAGCGCCTTCAGCCTGAGCGTCTCGCCGTCCTTCTCGATGCCGACGTTCGGGTCCATCGGCCGCGCGACGGTGCCGAGCGGCCCCTTGACCGAGATCTGCGTGGCGGAAATGTTCACCTCCACGCCCTTGGGCAGGGGAATCGGGCTCTTCGCGATTCGTGACATGGCGGCTCCTTACGCGACGATGCAGAGCACTTCGCCGCCGACGCCGGTGGCGCGCGCCTTGCGGTCCGTCATCACCCCGCGCGAGGTCGAGACGATCGCCACGCCCAAGCCGTTCATCACCTTGGGCAGGCTGTCGCGGTCCCGGTACACGCGCAGCCCCGGCTTCGAGATGCGCTCGATGCGCTCGATGACCGGCTTGCCGGCGTAGTACTTCAGGCCGATGCGCAGGGACTTCTTCGGGCCTTCCTCGCTCACCGCGAAGTCCTCGACGTAGCCCTCGTCCTTCAGGACCTGGGCGATGGAAATCTTCAGCTTCGAGCAGGGCACGCTCACTTCCACATGCCCCACCATCTGGGCATTGCGGATGCGGGTCAACATGTCTGCAATCGGATCGGTCATGCTCATCGCGCGCTCCTTACCAGCTCGCCTTGATCACGCCGGGGACCTCGCCGCGCATCGCCAGTTCGCGCAGCTTGCTGCGGCCAAGGCCGAACTTGCGGTACACGCCCCGCGAGCGGCCGGTGAGCGCGCAGCGGTTGCGCTGCCGCGAGGGCTAAGCGACGCGCGGCAGCTTCTGCAGCTTTACGCGCGCGGCGTCGCGCTCCTCGTCCTGAGTCTTCGGATTGCGGAGCACCTCGAGGAGCGCGGCGCGCTTCGCCTTGAACTTCTCTACCGTGTCGCGGCGCTTCTTTTCCCGGAGTTTTATCGAAAGCCTGGCCATGTGCGTTAGCCCTTCTGCTGTTCTTGCCTGACCTGCTGTTCCTGGCGGAACGGAAACCGGAACGCGGCGAGCAGCGCCCGCGCCTCGTCGTCCGTCTTCGCCGAGGTGTTGATGGCGATGTCCATTCCCCGTATGGCGTCGATCTTGTCGTACTCGATCTCGGGGAAGATGATCTGCTCCTTGACGCCGAGGCTGTAGCTGCCGCGCCCGTCGAAGGCCCGGTTGGAAACGCCGCGGAAGTCGCGGATCCGCGGGATCGCGACGTTGACCAGGCGGTCGAGGAACTCGTACATGCGAGCGCCGCGCAGCGTCACCATGCAGCCCACCGGATAGCCGGCGCGCACCTTGAAGTTCGCGATCGACTTGCGCGTCTTCGTGATCACCGGCTTCTGCCCGGCGATCCGGGTCATGTCGGCGACCGCATTGTCGAGGACCTTCTTGTCGTTCACGGTTTCGCCGACGCCCATGTTGAGGGTGATCTTCCTGATGCGCGGCACCTGCATCACGGTCTTGTAGCCGAACCTCTTCATGAGGTCGGGCACGACCTTGTCGCGATAGTGGATTGCCAGCCGCGCCGGCGGCGCCGGCAGCTGCGGGCCCGAGGCCTTGGGCGGCGCGGAGGCTGCCTCCTTGCGCGGCGCCTCCTTCTTGGGCGTCTTCGGCTGCTGCGCCTCCGCCTGCTTGGGCTTCTCGCTCTTTTCCTTGTCCTTGTCTTTGGCCATGGCCCGTCCTTACGCGTCCACCTGCTCGCCGTTCGACTTGAACACGCGCACCTTGCGGCCGTCGTCCAGCGCCTTGAAGCCGACGCGATCGGCCTTCTGGGTCGCCGGGTTGTAGAGCGCGATGTTCGAGACGTGAATCGGCATGTCCTTGTCGACGATGCCGCCGGTCTGGTTCTTCATCGGATTCGGGCGCTGGTGCTTCTTGACGCGGTTCACCCCCTCGACCACGACGTGCTCGTCGTCGACTCGGCGCAGCACGGTGCCCCGCTTGCCCTTGTCGCGGCCGGAAATCACCACGACCTCGTCGCCTTTCCTGATCCTCTGCATCACAGCACCTCCGGCGCGAGCGAAACGATCTTCATGAAGCGCTCTGTGCGCAGCTCGCGGGTCACCGGCCCGAAAATCCGCGTGCCGATGGGCTCGAGCTTCGGCGTGAGAAGAACCACCGCGTTCGAGTCGAAGCGCACCAGCGAGCCGTCGCCGCGGCGCACGCCCTTCGCGGTGCGGACCACGACGGCATCGTAGACCTCGCCCTTCTTCACGCGGCCGCGCGGCGCGGCATCCTTGATGCTGACCTTGATCACGTCCCCGATCGAGGCATAGCGACGCTTGGAGCCGCCGAGCACCTTGATGCACATGACGGCACGCGCGCCGGTGTTATCGGCGACGTCCAGCACAGACTGCATCTGAATCATTGGCTTTTCCTTCTCTCCAACTTGCCGATCCAGGATCGGCAGTTTTGGGCCCCGCTTAAAGGGGGAAGCTGTTAATTTTAAACGGCTTTCGACTTCTCTACAAGGCGCGTGACCGTCCAGGACTTGGTCTTGGAAATCGGCCGCCCTTCCGCGATCTCGACCAGGTCGCCCTCCTTGAACTCGCCCGAGGCGACATGCGCGTGGTACTTGCTCGAGCGGGTCACCGTCTTGCCGATCTCGGGATGCCGCACCCGGCGCTCCACCAGCACCACCACGGTCTTCTGCATCTTGTCGCTGATCACCCTGCCCACCAGCCTGCGCTGGTTCGCGGCGGGTGCGCTCGCCTGCCCGGTAGCTGCTGCGCTCATTTCGCCGCCTTCTGTTGATTGAGGACCGTGCGCACGCGCGCGATGTCGCGCCGCACCTTCTTGATCTGGCTGTTGTTGGTCAGCTGCTGCGTGGCGTTCTGCATGCGCAGGCCGAACTGCGCCTTCAGCAGGTCGGTCAGCTCCTTCTGCAGCTCTTCACTGCTTTTGGCGCGCAGCTCGTTGGCTTTCATCGGCGGCTCCCTTCTATCCCAGCATCCTGTGCACGGAAATCGTGCGGAATGGCAGCTTGGCCGCGGCCAGCGCGAACGCCTCCTTCGCGAGCGCCGCATCTACCCCGTCCATCTCGAAGATGACCTTGCCCGGCTGGATTTCGCAGACGAAGTACTCGGGGTTTCCCTTGCCATTGCCCATGCGGACTTCGGCGGGCTTGCGCGATACCGGCTTGTCCGGAAACACACGGATCCAGACGCGGCCGCCGCGCTTGATGTGGCGAGACAACGTGCGCCGCGCCGCCTCGAGCTGGCGTGCGGTCAGCCGGCCGCGCGTGGTCGCCTTCAGCCCGTACTCGCCGAAGGAGACCCTGTTGCCGCGCGTCGCGACGCCGGTATTGCGCCCCTTCTGCTGCTTGCGGTATTTGGTGCGTGCGGGTTGCAGCATTGATTATTCCTTCTTCTCGCCTTCGTCGTCCTTGACGATCTTCTTGGCGCGCTTGACGGTGGTCTTGGGCGCCGGAGCGTCCGATTTCCTGGCCGCCTTCTTTTCTCCCTCGGCCCTGGGCTTGGCGGGTGCGCGCCGCGCGCCGACCTTGGGCGCCGGCTTCTTCGCGCGCTTGGGCTCGGCGGGCGCTTCCGGCTGGGCCGCGGGCACCGCGCTGGCGGCCGCAGGCGCGCCTGCGGCGAGCGCCTCCGCCTTGGGCATCACCTCGCCCTTGTAGACCCACACCTTGATGCCAATCACCCCGTAGCTCGTCTTCGCCTCGCCCGTCCCGTAGTCGATGTCGGCCCGCAGCGTGTGCAGCGGCACGCGCCCTTCGCGGTACCACTCGGTGCGCGCGATCTCGTGCCCGTTCAGGCGGCCCGCGCTCATGATCTTGACGCCCTGGGCGCCCAACCGCATCGCGTTCTGCATCGCCCGCTTCATCGCGCGGCGGAACATGATGCGCTTCTCCAGCTGCTGCGCGATCGAGTCGGCGATCAACTGCGCGTCGGTCTCGGGCTTGCGGATTTCCTCGATGTTCACGTGCACCTGTTGCACGCCCAGGATCCGGCGCAGCTCGGCCTTAAGGGATTCGATCTCCTCGCCCTTCTTGCCGATCACCACTCCCGGGCGCGCCGAGAAGATGGTGATGCGCGCATCCTTGGCGGGGCGCTCGATCAGCACCCGGCCCACGGAAGCGTGCGCGAGCTTCTTCTTCAGGAAGGCGCGTACCTTGAGGTCCTCGGCCAGCATCGGCGCGAAGGCCCGGTTGTTCGCGTACCACTTCGAGCTCCAGTTGCGGTTGACCGCGAGCCGGAAGCCGGTCGGATTGATCTTCTGTCCCATGACGACTTGTCCCTGTCCTTTCAGTCTCCGACCGTGATGTAGATGTGGCAGGAGTGCCTGAGCACCCTGGTGCCCCTTCCCTTGGCGCGCGCGTGAAAGCGCTTCTGGAACGGGCCGCGCTCGACGTGAATCGTCTTCACCTTGAGCGTGTCGATGTCCGCGCCGTCATTGTGCTCGGCGTTCGCGATCGCGGACTCGAGCAGCTTCTTCACCCGCGCGGCGCCGCGCTTCGGAGAGAAGGCGAGGATGTTAATCGCTTCGTCGACCGGCTTGCCGCGGATCATGTCGGCCACCAGGCGGCCTTTCTGGGCCGAGAGGTGGACGCCGCGCAGGGAGGCTTGGGTTTCCATCGCCGTTCCTCTACTTCTTCGCCGCCGGAGCCGCAGCGGGCGCGGCCGCCGGCGCAGCCGCGGAGGGCGCCGCCGCGCCGGATGCTCCGGCCGGGGCGCGCGAAGCTTTTTCCGCCTCCTCGGTGCGCTTTCCGGCCGCCGAGTGGCTCTTGAATATGCGGGTGAGCGCGAACTCGCCCAGCTTGTGGCCGACCATGTTCTCGGTCACGTAGACCGGCACATGCTGCTTGCCGTTGTGCACGGCCATCGTCAAGCCGACAAAGTCCGGCATTACCGTGGACCGGCGCGACCAGGTCTTGATCGGGCGCTTGTCGCTGGTGGCGCGCGCCTTCTCCACCTTGGACACGAGATGGTGGTCCACGAAAGGGCCCTTCTTGATGGAACGGGACATGGCTGTGTTTCCTTATTTCACTCGCCGGTCGCGAACGATCATGACCTGCGTGCGCTTGTTGCGGCGGGTCTTGAAGCCCTTGGTCTGCACCCCCCAGGGCGAAACAGGAGGCTGTGCCGCCGCGGTGCGACCCTCGCCGCCGCCGTGCGGATGGTCGATCGGGTTCATCGCCACGCCGCGCACCGTCGGGCGGATGCCGCGCCAGCGCTTGCGGCCGGCCTTGCCGATCGATTCCAGGTTGTGCTCTTCGTTGCCGACCTCGCCGATGGTGGCGCGGCAGTCGACATGGACCTTGCGGATCTCGCCCGAGCGCAGGCGCAGCTGGGCGTACGAACCTTCGCGCGCAAGCAGCTGCGCTGAGGTGCCAGCCGAGCGCGCCAGCTGCGCGCCCTTGCCAGGCAACATCTCGATGCAGTGCACCGTGGTGCCGACCGGGATGCTGCGCAGGGGCAGCGTGTTGCCCGGCTTGATCGGCGCCTCGGCGCCCGACAGCAGCTGCGCGCCCAGCGCGAGCCCCTTCGGCGCGATGATGTAGCGACGCTCGCCGTCCGCGTACAGCAGGAGCGCGAGGTGGGCGCTGCGGTTCGGATCGTAGTCCAGCCGCTCGACCTTGGCCTGGATGCCGTCCTTGTCGCGGCGGAAATCGATCACCCGATAGTGATGCTTGTGGCCGCCGCCCTGGTGGCGCATGGTGACGCGGCCAAAATTGTTCCGCCCGCTGTTCTTCGCCTGGCGCTCGACCAGCGGCCAATGCGGCTCGCCCTTGTGCAGCTCGGGCGTCACCACCTTGACCAGTGCGCGGCGGCCGGGGGAAGTGGGCTTTACCTTCATCAAGGGCATGGCTTACTCCGTCGCCGCAAAGTTGATTTCCTGCCCCGCCGCAAGCCGGACATAGGCTTTCTTCCAGTTGCTGCGCCGGCCCATGTAGCGGCCGAAGCGCTTCTGCTTGCCCTTCACGCGGCTGACGGTGACCGAGTCGACCTTGGTCTTGAACAGCAGCTCGACCGCCGCCTTGATCTCCGGCTTGGTGGCCTGGTCGGCGACGCGGAACACGTATTGCCTGTCCTTGTCCGCTACGCGCGTGCTCTTTTCCGAGACGACCGGCGCGAGCAGCACGTTCATCAGCTGCTCCGGGTTGTATTTCTTAACCGCGGTCATTTGAACATCTCCTCAAGCCTGGCGAGCGCGCCCCGGGTCAGCAGCACCGTCGGGTAGCGCACGAGTGCGACGGGGTTGGCTTGCCTGGCCGCGATGACCTCGACGTTGGGCAGGTTGCGGGATGACAGCTTCAGGTTGCTGTCGATCTCGTCGGTAATCACCAGCACCTCGCTCAGGCCCATCGACTTGACCTTCTGCGCGAGCAGCTTGGTCTTCGGCTGCGCGACCTTGAATTCCTCCACGACGCGGATCCGGTCTTCGCGAGCGAGCTGCGAGAGGATGGATGTCATCCCCGCGCGGTACATCTTGCGGTTGACCTTCTGCGAATAGTTTTCCTGCGCCGTGTTGGGGAAGATCTTGCCGCCGCCGCGCCAGAGCGGGCTGGAGGTCATGCCGGCGCGCGCGCGCCCGGTGCCCTTCTGCCGCCAGGGCTTCTTGGTCGAGTGCCGGACTTCGCCGCGATCCTTCTGCTTGCTCGTGGCAAGGCGCGCATTGGATGCGTAGGCGACGACCAGCTGGTGCACCAGCGCCTCGTTGAAGTCGCGGCCGAAGATCTCGTCCTTCGCGGGCATGGTGCCCGCCGCGCCCTTGTCGTTGATCAGCTTGAGTTCCATGATCAGGCCTTCGCCGCCGGTTGTCCGCCCCGGGCAGCCTTGGCAGCCGGCCGGACCACAATGTCGCGGCCGGCATAGCCCGGCACCGAGCCCTTGACGAGCAGCAGCTGGCGCTCCGGGTCGACGCGCACCACGATCAGGTTCTGCACCGTGCGCGTCTTGTCGCCAAGGTGGCCGGCCATGCGCTTGCCCGGGAATACGCGGCCCGGATCCTGGCGCTGGCCCGTCGAACCTTGCGCGCGGGTCGTGATCGAGTTGCCGTGGGTAGCGCGGTTGCCGCCAAAGTGGTGGCGCTTGATGACGCCCGCAAAGCCCTTGCCGATGGTCGTGCCCTGCACGTCGACCTTCTGCCCGACCTTGAAGATCTCGACGCCGATCTTGCCGCCCACCTTGAGTCCTTCCAACGCCTTCGCGTCGGCGCGGAATTCCTTGAGGGTGTGCCCGGCTTCCACCGCCGCCTTGGCGAGGTGGCCCGCCAGGGGCTTTTGCACGCGGCTTGCCCGGCGCTTGCCAAACGCGACCTGCACGGCCGAATAGCCGTCCTTGTCCGCGGTCTTAATCTGCGTGATCCGGTTGTCGGACACGTCGAGCACCGTGACCGGCTGGGCGTCGCCCTCGTCGGTGAAGATGCGCATCATGCCGACCTTGCGGCCGACCAGCCCTATCGTCATGACTACTTCTCCATCTCTTTATGTTTGACCCCCTTCGTCCGGGGGCGCCAGCTCCTGTTGGCTGGCCCTGCACTTAGTGTTGCGGTGCTTCTCAGCGGCGCTTCTTGCCGCTCCTGCTACTGAACCTTGATTTCTACGTCCACTCCCGCGGGCAAATCCAGTTTCATCAGCGCATCCACGGTCTTGTCAGTGGGGTCGATGATGTCCATCAGGCGCAGGTGCGTGCGAATCTCCAGCTGCTCGCGCGACGTCTTGTCGGCGTGCGGCGAGCGCAGCAGGTCGAAACGCGCCTTGCGCGTAGGCAGCGGCACCGGTCCGCGCACGACCGCGCCGGTACGCTTGGCCGTATCGACGATCTCGAGCGCCGACTGGTCGATCAGCCGGTAGTCGAAAGCCTTCAGGCGGATGCGGATGCGCTGGCTTTCCATCTTCACTCGATCACTTTGGCGACGACGCCTGCGCCGACGGTCTTGCCGCCCTCGCGGATGGCAAAGCGCAAGCCCTGCTCCATCGCGATCGGGGTGATCAGCGTCACCACCATCTTCACGTTGTCCCCCGGCATCACCATCTCGGTGCCCTTCGGGAGCTCCACCGCCCCCGTCACATCGGTGGTGCGGAAGTAGAACTGCGGCCGGTAGTTGTTGAAGAACGGCGTATGCCGGCCGCCCTCGTCCTTGGACAGGATGTACACCTCGCACTCGAACTTGGCATGGGGCGTGATGGAGCCGGGCTTGGCTAGGACTTGTCCGCGCTCGACCTCTTCCCTCTTGGTGCCCCGAAGGAGAATCCCCACGTTGTCCCCGGCCTGGCCCTCATCCAGCAACTTTCGGAACATCTCCACGCCCGTGCACACCGTCTTTTGCGTGGGCCGCAGGCCCACGATCTCGATCTCCTCGCCCACCTTGATCACGCCGCGCTCTACGCGCCCGGTCACCACCGTGCCCCGGCCCGAGATGCTGAAGACGTCTTCCACCGGCATCAGGAACGGCCCATCGACCGCCCTCTTCGGTTGCGGGATGTAGGCATCGAGCGCCTCTGCAAGCTTAAGGATGGCTTTGATCCCCAAGTCGCCTTCGTCCCCCTCCAGCGCTTTGAGCGCCGAGCCGATCACGATCGGGGTCTTGTCGCCCGGGAACTCGTACTTGGAGAGCAGCTCCCGGACCTCGACTTCCACGAGCTCCAGCAGCTCCTTGTCATCCACCATGTCGGCCTTGTTCAGGAACACCACGATGTAGGGAACCCCCACCTGCCGGGCAAGCAGGATGTGCTCGCGCGTCTGCGGCATCGGACCATCGGCCGCCGACACGACCAGGATCGCCCCGTCCATCTGCGCCGCCCCCGTGATCATGTTCTTGATGTAGTCCGCGTGCCCCGGGCAGTCCACGTGCGCGTAGTGGCGCTTCTCGGTCTGGTACTCCACGTGCGCCGTGTTGATCGTGATCCCGCGCGCTTTCTCCTCGGGCGCAGCATCAATCTGGTCGTAGTTCTTCGCCTCACCCCCGTACTTCTTCGCCAGGATGTGCGTCATCGCCGCCGTCAGCGTGGTCTTGCCATGGTCCACGTGACCGATCGTCCCCACGTTCAGGTGCGGCTTCGTTCTCTCAAATTTGCCTTTTGCCATGAT
>JAYRND010000229.1:0-3296 GCA_041904885.1 Burkholderiales bacterium | reverse complement strand
GTCCCTCGCCCGCACCGGCTTCTGGTCGCGGGTGTAGCCGACCACGATGTTGCCGAGGCGGTTCTTCAGGTCCTCGAGCGAGGTCGACAGGCAGAAGATCGCCATCACTTCGGACGCGACCACGATGTCGAAGCCGTCCTCGCGCGGGTAGCCGTTCGGCGTGCCGCCCAGCGCCACGACGATGTCGCGCAGCGCGCGGTCGTTCATGTCCACCACCCGCTTCCACTGTATCCTGCGCACGTCGATGCCCAGCTCGTTGCCGTGCGAGATGTGGTTGTCGAGCATCGCCGCGAGCAGGTTGTTGGCGAGCGCGATCGCCGAGAAATCTCCGGTGAAGTGCAGGTTGATGTCCTCCATCGGCACGATCTGCGCGTAGCCGCCGCCCGCCGCGCCGCCTTTGACGCCGAAGACGGGCCCCAGCGATGGCTCGCGCAGGCAGATGATCGCCTTCTTGCCGATGTGGTTGAGCGCGTCGCCCAGGCCCACCGTGGTGGTGGTCTTGCCCTCGCCGGCCGGCGTCGGGCTGATCGCCGTCACCAGGATCAGCTTGCCGTCCTTCTTTCCCTTCAGCGTATCGAGGTACGGCAGGGAGACCTTGGCCTTGTAGTGCCCGTAAGGCTCGAGGTGCTCCTCGGCGATGCCGAGCTTGTCGAGCGCCACCCTGGAAATGCGCTGCAGCTTCGCCGCCTGCGCGATTTCAATGTCCGATGCCATGCCGGTTCCTTCGCTGTGCCAGTCGAAGGGCGCATTCTGGAAGATCGCCGCCCGGCGCGGCCTTGACTGCGGTCAAGCCGCGCCGCGTTCCCCTATTTGCCGAACACCACGCTGCACTTGATCCCCGCCGGAATCTTGTTGCTGGGATTGGGCAGCTGCAGGCGCACCCCCAGCGTGCCGCTGGCCGCATCGATCAGCTTGTCGACCACGGTGACCCGGGCCTTGTGGGTGCCGGGAAAGAACGGCTCCAGGTTCACGCTGCCCGTGACGCCGCTGCGCAGCGAGCCGAACAGCTCGGCTGGCGCGATGACCTCGACGTGAAGCGGATTGATCTGCGCTAGCTTGAAGACCACCGACTTGTCCGTGCGGATCGATTCCCCCGGCGCCATGCGGCGCTCGACCACCACGCCGTCGAGCGGGCTGACGATCGTGCGCAGGCGGAGCGACTCCTGGTTCCTCTTCAGCTCCTCCTCGTTCAGGTGCATCTCGGTCACCATCTCGTCGCGCTCCTGCGCGGAGATCAGCTGCTGGGCGAACAGGGCCTCGTTGCGCTCGACCTTGCGGCGTGAATATTCGACGCGCGCCTCCGACACCTTGACCTGCGCCGCCTCAACGCCGGACTGCAGCCGCGCGACCACCTGTCCCTTGCGCACGTGGTCGCCGCGGTCGACCAGGACCTGCTCGAGGATCCCGTCGACCGGGCTGCCGACGCTCGCCACCAGGGAGGGCTCGAGCAGGCACTCTAGCGCGCCGCCCGATTTGGCCGCCGCCGCGCCCGCTGGGGAAAGCCGGCGAAGCTCGGCGCCCGGCGGAGCAGGGGACTGCGTCTGCGCGGCGACGCCCAGCGCTACGCCCGCCGCAGCAAGACCTGCATACAACGTCTTCATTTACCGATCACTCCCGGAGAACGCCCGCGGGGGCTCCCGCAGGCGGCAGCGATGCTACCACTCCTATCTTGCTAGATGCCGCCGCCCGGGTAGCCGGCGCGGGCGCGGCTTCACCGGCTGCAGCCCGAGCAGAGCGGCGAAGCCGAGCGCGGCCGCCAGCAGGTCGCCGTCGCGCTCCTGCGCGGCGGCGCGGGCCTGTGGCGCGGGCGCCGCCACCGGGGCCTCGTCGGCTGCCTGCACATCGGCAGCCGTCGGCGCGGGCGCCAGGTCCTGCAGCGCGCCGCTGCGCTCCAGGATGGTCGAGTCGTCCTCTTCGCCTTGCGGCCGCGCACCCTCGTCGCTCGAGTCGGGGCTCTGGCCCTGCTCGAGGATGTAGTCGTGGCCCGCAAGGCCGATCGAGCTCGTCACGCTGGAAGCGAACAGCCTGCGGAACGCGTCGGCATCCAGCACGCCGCCGGAAAGCTCGCCACCCAGGGCGCCGGCCAACAGGACCTCGCTGTCTTCCAGCTCCGCCAACAGCCCTGCGCCGCCTTCCTCATCCCCGCCCGCATTGAATTCGTCGAACAGCGACCGCGTGATGAGGTCGTTGAAGTCCGCCTGGATGTTGGTGACGAAGCCGTTGCGCAGCGTCACCGCCGCGTTGTCCCCGAACAGCAGGTCCTCGGACAGGTTGCCGTAGAGGAAATCGTTGCCGGCCCCGCCGATCAGGATGTCGTTGCCCGCGCCGCCGTCGAGGATGTCGTTGCCGCCGATCAGCGGATCGACGGAGATGATGTACAGCTGCGTGCCGCCGGCCGAGAAGTAGACCAGGCCGCCGTCGCCGAACAGGATGTCGTTGCCGCCGGCGCTGATCACCACGTCGTTGGCCGCGCCGCCCATCGCCACGTCGAAGCCGTCTCCCGTGGAGATGGAGTCGTTGCCGCCCAGCCGCGGATCGCCCGTGACGATCTGCAGCGGCGAGCCGTCGGGATTGAAGATCGCTGTGCCGTTGTCGCCGGTCACGATGTCCGCGCCGCTGCCGGTGGTGATCGCGTCGCTTGCCACGCCGCCGAACACGAGATTGTTGCCGTTGCCGGCGACGATGGTGTCGTTGCCGCCGGTCGAGGCGACGACATCGGTCGTCTGCGCGACGTTGATGATCGACGAGCCGGTGAAGAAGTCGATCTGCGCGTTGTCGCCGGCGATCGTGTCGTTGCCGGCGCCGGCGAGGAGCAGGTCGGCGCCAAATCCGCCGATGACCACGTTGTTGCCGTCGCCCACGTAGATGACGTCGTTGCCGCCGAAGTTCAGTTCCGTGCTTTCGAAGGAGACCGGGTTGCCGGCGCTGTCGAAGTTGAAGATGCCGTTATCCCCGGAGACGTAATCGTTGCCGGCGCTGGGCACGGCCCCGGCCGAGAAGGGGACTGCAGGATCGTTCACGTAGTCGTTCCCCAGGCCCGCCAGCACGACGTTGGTGCCTCCGCCCGCGATGATCGTGTCGCCCCAGGTCGGCTGGTCGACCAGCGTATCGATGGTCTGCGCGGTCTGCACCTGCGACGGGCTGGTGTAGTAGGTGATCTGCGCGTTGTCCCCCGCGATCGTGTCGTTGCCCACGCCGGCGGCCACGCTGTCGGCGCCCACTCCGCCCACCACCACGTTGTCCCCGCCGCCCACGTAGATCACGTCGTTGCCGCCGAAGGCCAGATCGGTGCTCGC
>JAYRND010000228.1:0-3076 GCA_041904885.1 Burkholderiales bacterium | reverse complement strand
TTCAGCGCATGAGCAGGATCGCCATGGTCGTGCCACGCCCTGGCCTCGTCCACCAGAAGCGCCCGCCGGACCGCCGGTATGTCCGCGTCGAGGGGACTTCGGGATAGGCGTTGGTGGCAATCGGCATAAAGCGCTAGCGCTTCAGGCAGGCGACCTTCGCCGGCATACAGGCGTGCGAGGGCTCGCAGACCGGCGACCGCGTTGACGCTGTCCGCGCCGCTGACGCGGGCATCGATGGCGATGGTCTCGCGCAGGTGATTCTCGGCACCATTGGCGTCGCCGGCCTGCGCTGCCGTCACCGAGGCCTCCTGATGCACGGCAGCCATGATGCTGTCGGCGCCGCCGGGAACGCGGGGGGCCAGCGAAACGGCGCGATCAAACGTGGCCATGGACCGATCGAGCTGCCCGGCCAAGCGCTGCATCACGCCGAGCACCGCAAGCGAATTTATCCAGTTGTTGCAGGGCGCCAGCTGCAATGCCGCCGCCACCGCGCGCTCGGCATAGGGCAGTCCCCGCGCATCCTGACTGAAACGGTAGAAGTCGCCCCAGGCGATGTCGACGGCCAAGCGCACCCCGGGATCAGGTGCCGGCAAGGCGCCAAGGATGGCGTCGGCCCGTTCCAGCGCGGTGCGAGCAGCCGACATGTGCCCGAGCTCCGAGCACGCCAATCCCACGCCACCGAGCGCGTCCGCCAACTCCAGACTGCGGGGACCAAACGTTCGCTCGGCCACGGCGACACGGCGCTTCTGGAGATCCAACTGGCGTTCACCCGCACTCAGGTCGGCATACATTTCGGCCAGCATCTGGAGCACTCGCAACTTGGCGGCGGGAGCATCGTCCAGTTCAGTCTCGATCCGCGATGCCCCCTCGTCGAGCAGTTGAAGTGCCGTGCGCTCCCTGGCGGCAAGAGGATTTGCCTGGTCGCCCGAGTTGGCCTTGAACACGCCCTCCAGGAAGTCCTGTACGGCAGCCGATGTGCGCGCTTCGATCTGCGCGATCCGCGTCTGTTCGCGCGCACGCCTGGCCTGCCATAGCGCCACGCCGAGCCCGAGCAGCAGCGCGAGGATGACAACCGCAGTGGCGCCAAAGCCGAGCGCCAACCCGAATGCCGCCACCGTCACTGCGCCGGCGCCGAGCGGCATACGGTGCCGGCGAACGAAGCGTGTCAGCTTGTAGGCAAAGGTGTCGGGGCGCGCAGTGACGGCATGGCCGGCGAGATGACGCCGCCAATCCTGTGCCAGTGCGTCGACGGTGGGGTAGCGCTCCGCCACCTGCTTCTTCAGCGCCTTGTTGAGGATCGCGTCGAGGTCGCCTTTCAGCTCTCTCTTCCACGCCGGATCGGCAGCAGCCTCGCTCGCCTGCGGCGCGTCGGCGCCGGTGATCGCCTCCTCGAGTTCCGCCGCGCTGCCACGCTTGAGTCGGTACGGCCGCGTACCGGCCAGCAGTTCGAACGCAACCACGCCCAGCGAGTACACGTCGCTCGCCGTGCCGATCGGCTCGCCGCGAATCTGCTCCGGACTCGCATAGTCCAATGTCAACGCCCGGCCCGACACCTGCGTCAGCGCCGTTTCCCGCGTACGGTCGCCTTCCATCAGCTTGGCAATGCCGAAATCCAGCAGCCGCACCTGGCCATCAGCGGTCACCAGCATGTTGCCCGGCTTCAGGTCGCGATGAACCACCAGGCGACTGTGCGCGAAGGCCATGGCGTCGGCCACCTGCAGCAGCAGCTTGAGCCGCGCTTCGATCGACAGCGCGCCCGCCTTGCAGAATTCATCGAGCGGCTGCCCCTCGACGTATTCGAGTGCCATGTACGGACGGCCCTGGGCATCGACACCCGCGTCGTACAGCCGCGCGATGTTCGGATGCTCGAGGCTGGAGAGAATCTCGCGCTCGCGCGCAAAGCGCTCGGCCAGCCCGGGAACCCACGTGACATGCGGCAACTTGAGCGCCACCTTACGCTTAAGGCTGCCGTCCACGCGCTCGGCCAGCCACACCTCGCCCATGCCGCCGCGGCCGAGCAGCCGTTCGAGGCGATAGGGACCGACCGTGTCGCCTTCGCGCTGCCCCGTCGGTTCGGCGGCGACTCCGGCTACCGTAAACGCCGGCGGGCGTTCGAGCAGGTCGGACGTCTCCTGCGACGCCTGCCGCGCCAGCAGGTCGCGCAGCGTCGGACCCAGCGCCGCATCGTCCCCCGCAAGACCCGCGAGCCAGCTCTCCCGCTGCTCACCATCCAGGTCGAGCGCCGCATCAAGCAGCGTCGACAGACGGGCAAGATCGGAGGCGTTCACGGGTATCGAACTTAGTGCTTGCGATATGTCACGTGCTCGCGGCCGGCACGTCACCCGCGTTCAACTTGGCATTTTCAAGCGTTGTGCGCAATGCGGCAAATGGTGCGCTGCGCGCGGGATCGTGCATGCGCTCAGACAACGCCTGGGCCTTGCGCAACGCGGACAGCGCGGCGTCGCGTTCGCCCAGCTGCAACCGGGCGCGACCCAGGGCATACAGCGCGCGGAACCTGAATGGCGCCGCGCGCGCCGCGCGTGGCGGCCGCTGCAACACCTCCAGCGCACGCGCTGCGGCATCGGCCGCGTCGGCCAAGCGTCCGGTAGCCAGCATGAGCTCCGCGCGAGTGGCCAGCACCGCACCCGTCGGCACGCTGCCACCCTGGGTGTCGCCCTCCAATGCGGCCTCGGCGCCGGCCCAGTCGTGGTGGGCCATCGCCACGCGCGCGCCGCACAGCCTGGCGATCTCGCCCCAGGTCGGCCCGGTAAGCGAGAACCGCGTTTGCAAAGCCTGCGCCTCGAGGCGCGCGGCCTCGGCCTCGGCGAAGTGCCCGAGGTCGATCAGGCAATCGCAGCGCTCGAACTGCAAGTAAGTAGCTATTGTCCCGTTGTCGACGTTGTTGCCGTACGATGCCCAAGACTCATCCAGCAACTTCAGCGCATGAGCAGGATCGCCATGGTCGTGCCACGCCCTGGCCTCGTCCACCAGAAGCGCCCGCCGGACCGCCGGTATGTCCGCGTCGAGGGGACTTCGGGATAGGCGTTGGTGGCAATCGGCATAAAGCGCTAGCGCT
>JAYRND010000227.1:0-5041 GCA_041904885.1 Burkholderiales bacterium | reverse complement strand
GGTGGTGTTCGCGGTCAAGCCGCAGCAGATGCGGGAGGCGGCGAGTTTCTCGGGCCTGAAGCCGAACGCGAACCTGGTGGTGAGCATCGCCGCGGGCATCACGCTGGCCACGCTGGCGGGGTGGCTGGGCGGGCACGCGAAGCTGGTGCGCGCCATGCCGAATACGCCGGCCCTGATCGGCGCGGGCGTGACCGGCCTGTACGCGATGCCCGGCGTGAGCGAGGCGGAGAGGAAGCAGGCCGAGGCGATCCTCGCCGCGGTGGGCGGCACCGTCTGGATCGAGGACGAGGCGCTGATGGACGCGGTCACTGCGGTCTCGGGCAGCGGCCCGGCCTACGTGTTCTGGTTCATCGAGCAACTCGCGGCCGCGGGCGAGAACCTCGGCCTCAGCGCGGACGTCTCGCGCAAGCTCGCCATGGAAACTGTTCTCGGTGCGGCCAAGCTCGCCGCGCAGAGCGGCGAGGCGCCGGCGACGCTGCGCGAGCGGGTGACATCCAAGGGCGGCACGACCGAGGCGGCCCTCAAGGCGTTCGAGGACCAGAAGCTCGCCGAGCGCTTCCTGCGCGCAGTCGAGGCGGCGCGCGATCGCGGCGCGGAGCTCGGCAGCCAGCTGGCGAAGGGCTGAGTTGCTCGTCCAGATCGCCTCGCTGGTGGTGGATTTCGTCGGCGGCTTCTTCGTGCTGATGTTCCTGCTGCGGTTCTACTTCCAGTGGCTGCGCGTGCCGTTCCGCAACCAGCTGGGGGATTTCATCGTCGCGACCACGAACTGGATGGTGAAGCCGGCGCGGCGGGTGGTGCCCTCCCTGCTTGGCCTGGACATCGCGAGCTTCCTGTGCGCCTGGCTGCTGCAGGCCGCGCTGCTCGCGGTGCTGCTGGTCATCGGCGGCCGCGACCTGAGCTCGGCGCCGGGCATCGCCGCGGGGACGGTCGCCGCCATCGCGCTGGTCGACCTCCTGCAGCTCAGCCTGCGGATCCTGCTGTTCGTGGTCATCGTGCAGGCGGTGCTGTCCTGGGTGTCGCCGCACAATCCGCTGCAGTACGTGCTCGATGCAATCACGCGGCCGATGCTGCGGCCGATCCGGCGCTTCCTGCCCCCGATCGCGAACGTCGACCTGTCGCCGCTGGTGCTGATCCTCGCATTGCTGATCCTGCAGGTGCCGATCGCCGAACTGCGCGTGGCCGCAGCCGGGCTCTTCTAGCGCGCGCTCAGCGCCGGAAGCGGATTTCCCCGGGGTAGGGGAACACGTCCTCGTGCAGGCCGGCGCGCAGCTGCTCCTGCTTGCCCGCCCAGAACGCCGGGTCCATCAGGTCGGCATGCCTTTCCAGGAAGAGTTCGCGCGCCGCCGGGTCGCTGACCAGGAACTTCGCGAACTGCTCGGGAAACACGTCGTTCGTGCCCACGGAATAGTAGGGCTCGGCCGACATCTCGTCCTCGATCGAGCGCGGCGGCGGGATGCGCCGGAAGTTGCAGTCGATCATGTAGGCGATTTCGTCGTAGTCGTAGAACACCACGCGGTTGTGGCGGGTGACGCCGAAGTTCTTGAGCAGCATGTCGCCCGGGAAGATGCCGGCGCCCGCCAGCTCCTTGATGGCGTAGCCGTACTCCCAGAGCGCATGGCGCAGCCGCCCGGCGTCGCGGTCGGCGCCCGCCTCCTTCAGGTAGAGGTTGAGCGGCTGCATGCGCCGCTCGATGTAGACGTGCTTGATGACGATCTTGTCGTCCTCGAACTCGATGTTCGAGGCGGCCTCGGCCTTGAGCTCGGCGAGGACCTCCGCCTCGAAACGGTCCAGCGGCAGCGCCACCAGCGAATATTCCAGCGTGTCGGCCATGCGCCCGGCGCGGTCGTGCATCTTCACCAGCTGGTACTTGTCCTTCACGGTCTGCCGGTCCATCTCCTCTTTCTGCGGCGCGAAGCGGTCGCGGATGATCTTGAACACGTATGGGAACGAGGGCAGGGTGAACACCAGCATCACCATGCCCTTGATTCCCGGCGCGATCGAGAAGTTGTCCGACGAATGCTTCAGGTGGTAGAAGAGGTCGCGGTAGAACATCGTCTTGCCCTGCTTGGCAAGTCCGACAGACATGTACATCTCGGCGCGCGGCTTCTTCGGCATCAACTGGCGCAGGAACGAGACGTAGGCCGCGGGCACCTCCATGTCCACGAAGAAGTAGGCGCGCGCGAACGAGAACAGCACGACCAGCTGGTCGGTGTCGAGCAGCAGCGCGTCCAGGTACAGCTCGCCCTTCTCGTTGCGCAGGATCGGCACGGCGAACGGCACCTCGAGGTTGCCGTTGATGATCTTGCCTACCGCGTATGCGGCCTTGTTGCGGAAGAAGAGCGAGCCCAACACCTGGATCTGCAGGCTCGGGCGCGCGCGCGCCGGCCGCGGAAAGCGGCGGCGCAGCGCGTGCACCAGGCTCCTCAAGTCGCGGCGCCGGTTTTCCCAGGGATTGGCGAGCTCGAAGCTTCGCAGGATGTTGACGAGCGTGCGGCGCAGCCCGGACTTGAGCGGGTAGTACGAGCGGTAGGCGGGCTCCTCGCCCTCGAGGTGCTCGGTGGCGACCGCCGGGCGCCAGAAGATGAACTCGTTGCGGTAGTAGCGCCGGTGCAGAACCGCGCAGGCGACCGAGTTGTAGAAGGTTTCGGCGCATTCGGGCTGGCGGTGCTCGTGCAGCAGCGGAATGTAGGCCAGCTTGATCGCCGGCCAGAGCGTCTCGTCGAGCTCGGCCTCGGGAAAGCGGTCGAGGATGCCGCGCACCGCCTCCTCGACCCTCGCGTCGTACATCTTGATGCGTTCGCGCGCAAGCGCGCGGGCGGCCGCCCAGTCCCCCGCCTCGAAGTTCTGCTTGGCCTGCCGCGAGGCGTCGCGGAACAGGCGGTAGTGCCGGTCGAAGCCGGCGAGGATCGCCTGCGCCACTGCCGAGGCCCGCTTCGAGCGGGCCTCGGGGAGCACTTGGACCCTTGCCGGCTGGTTCACCGAAGGGAAATACGCCGGATCAGGCGGCCTTCTTCGCCTGCTTCTTGGATTGCGCCAGCGCGTCTTCGCCGAAGAACTGCTCGTCCTCGGTGGAGCCGTGCAGCGCGGTGGTGGAAGCCTTGCCGGCGGTGACAACCTGCGTGATCTGGTCGAAATAGCCGGTGCCGACCTCGCGCTGGTGCTTGACCGCTGTGAAGCCCTTCTCGGCGGCGGCGAACTCCTTTTCCTGCAGCTCGACGAAGGCGGCCATGTTGTTGCGCGCGTAGCCGTGCGCCAGCTCGAACATCGAGTAGTTGAGCGAGTGGAACCCGGCCAGCGTGATGAACTGGAACTTGTAGCCCATCGCGCCCAGCTCGCGCTGGAACTTGCCGATGGTGGCGTCGTCGAGGTTGCGCTTCCAGTTGAACGAGGGAGAGCAGTTGTAGGCGAGCATCTTGCCCGGGTACTTCTTGCGGATGCCCTCGGCGAACTTCTTCGCGAAGGCGAGATCCGGCGTGCCCGTCTCGCACCACACCATGTCCGCGTATTCCGCGTAGGCGAGGCCGCGCGACAGCGCCTGCTCGAAGCCCTTCTTCGTCTTGTAGAAGCCCTCCGACGTCCGCTCGCCGGTGAGGAACGGCTTGTCGTTGTCGTCCACATCGGTGGTCACGATGTCCGCCGCTTCCGCGTCGGTGCGCGCGAGCAGCACCGTCGGCACGCCCATCACGTCGGCCGCGAGGCGCGCCGCGATCAGCTTCTGCACCGCTTCCTGCGTCGGCACCAGCACCTTGCCGCCCATGTGGCCGCATTTTTTCACCGAGGCGAGCTGGTCCTCGAAGTGCACGCCGGCGGCGCCGGCGTCGATCATCGCCTTCATCAGCTCGAAGGCGTTCAGAACGCCGCCGAAGCCCGACTCCGCGTCGGCGACGACCGGGGCGAACCAGTCGATGTCGCCCTTGCCTTCCATCGTCTGGATCTGGTCCTGGCGCATGAGCGCGTTGTTGATGCGCTTCACCACCGATGGCACGGAGGTCGTCGCGTAGAGCGACTGGTCCGGATACATGGAGAGCGAATCGTTGGCATCGGCGGCCACCTGCCAGCCCGAGAGGTAGATCGCCGGCACGCCGGCCTTCACCTGCTGCATCGCCTGGTTGCCCGTGAGCGCGCCCAGAGAATTCACGAACGGCATCTCGTTGCACTTCTTCCAGAGCTTCTCGGCGCCGAGCTTCGCCAGCGTGTGCTCGATCTTGACGCTGCCGCGCAGCCGCACCACGTCCTCCGCGGTGTAGCCCCGCTTCACGCCGTTCCAGCGCGGGTTCTCGTTCCAGTCCTTTTTCAGCTTGGCCGCTTCTTCTTGACGATTCATCCGTTCTCCATAGGCAAGGGTTTGAACTGCAAAGAGATTACGGGCTCGCATGACGCGGAGCAACATCGCCATTCCGCATCATGAAATGGCACTAAAACAAGGATTTACAGCGATTTAGATGGAATCGATTTCACGATGCGAAGGCAGTTTTCAAATTACTGCTGCCCCGCAAAATCCAGCCTACGTCTGCACCAGGCGCCGGTGGCTGTGCACGCTCATCAGGATGCCGATGCCGAGGAAGAGCGTGAGCAGCGCCGTGCCGCCGTAGGAGATGAAGGGCAGCGGCACGCCGACCACGGGCAGGATCCCCGACACCATGCCCATGTTGACGAAGGCGTAGGTGAAGAACATCAGCGTGACGGAGGCGGCCAGCAGCCGCGCGAAGAACGTGGCAGCGTTCGCCGCGATCATCAGCCCGCGCGCGATCAGCAGCGAGTAGAGCGTGAGCAGCAGCAGGTTGCCAATCAGGCCGAATTCCTCTGAGAACACCGCGAAGATGAAGTCGGTATGCCGCTCGGGGATGAACTCCAGGTGCGTCTGCGTGCCGTGCAGCCAGCCCTTGCCTGTGATGCCGCCCGAGCCTACGGCGATGGTGGACTGGATGGTGTGGTAGCCCGCGCCCAGCGGGTCCTGCGTAGGGTCGATCAGCGTCAGGATGCGCCGGCGCTGGTAGTCGTGGAGCATGCCCCAGAGCGGCGCGAGGCTCGCCAGGCCCAG
>JAYRND010000226.1:0-4528 GCA_041904885.1 Burkholderiales bacterium | reverse complement strand
GCTTGGCTCCATGGCGCGACTTCTCGACCATGGCCTTCAGTTTCTGGCTGGCGTGGAAGGTCACCACGCGGCGGGCACTGATCGGGATTTCTTCGCCGGTCTTGGGGTTGCGTCCCGGCCGCTGCGGCTTGTCGCGCAGCTGGAAGTTGCCGAAGCCCGACAGCTTCACGCTCTCGCCCCGCTCGAGCGCTCCCCGGATCACCTCGAAGAACGCCTCCACCATGTCCTTTGCCTCGCGCTTGTTCAGCCCGACCTTCTCAAACAGCAGGTCGGCCAGCTCGGCCTTGGTCAAAGTCATTACAACTCCCTGATCTCGCTAAGATTTCTGCTTATTATGCCCGCAGGATGGCGCCGCAGCGCCTCCCCCACAGCTCCACCAGCGCATCGCGCGTCCGGTCGGCCTCCATATCCGTGAGGGTTCGTTCAGTATCTTGCATAACTACCCGGAACGCAAGGCTTTTTTTCCCAGCTGGCAGGTTGGGGCCCTGATAGAGGTCGAACAGGCGGAGCGCCTGCACGATGGCCGGTTTTTCGGCCTCGGCGGCATCGAGCAGGTCCTGGACCGGCAGCCGGGCATCCACGACAAGTGCGATATCCCGCACCACCGGCGGAAAACGCGAGGGCTGGGTGGCCTGCGGGAGCGGCGCGGCCGCAAGGACCTCCGCGTCCAGCTCGAACAGCACCACTGGATGCGGCAATTCGTATTTCTGCTGCCAGCGCGGGTGCAACTCGCCCAGCCAGCCCGCGTGCGCGAAACCCGCGGCGCCTTCGACCAGCACGCGCGCCGAGCGTCCTGGATGCAGCGCCGGATGCGCCGCGGCCTCGAATCGCAGCCGCGGCATGCAGATCGCTTCCACGTCGGCCTTCACATCGAAGAAATCCACGCTGCGCGCGGCACTGCCCCATTGCTCGTCCAGTGCCGGGCCATAGGCCGCGCCGGCGACGCGGATCGGCTGGCGCAGGCCGGCAACCGCCAGCGGACCTTCGGCCGCCGCGGGATCGCGCAGGTAGACGCGGCCCACCTCGAAGACGCGGATTCGCTCGACCTTGCGCGCATGGTTGGCACGCACGTTGCCGACCAGCGAGCCGATCAGCGTGGTGCGCATCACCGAGGCCTGGCTGGCGATCGGATTAAGCAACCGCACGGGAACAGTTTGGCCCGCGAAGTCCGCCTCCCAGGAAGGCTCGACGAAAGCGAAATTGATGGTTTCCTGGTAGTCGCAGGCCGCGATCCGCTCGCGCACCGCGTGCAGCGAGCGCACCACCTCGGGGCGTGCGCGCATCTGCGCCGCCGCGCGCGGTGGATGCGCCGGGATGCGCTCGAAGCCATGCACGCGCGCCACCTCCTCGATGAGGTCCTCCTCGATCGCGATGTCGAAGCGGAACGAAGGCGGAATGACCGTGAAGACCTTCCTTTTATTCCTGAATTCAAAGCCCAGCTTCCTGAAGACCCCGGCCATTTCGCGCTCGGGTATCGCCATGCCAATGACCTTCTGCGCGCGCGCAACGCGCATCGCCACGGGCTGGCGCCGCGGCAGCCTCTTCACCAGGTCCACGGTCGGGCCCGGCTCGCCGCCGCAAATGTCGAGGATCAGGCGCGTCGCGTATTCGATGCCGTCGACGTTGTTTTGCGGGTCGACGCCGCGCTCGAAACGGTGCGAGGCGTCGCTCGTGAAGTTGTAGCGGCGCGCGCGGCCGGCGATCGCCTCGGGGAAGAAGAAGGCCGACTCCAGGAGCAGGTTGCGCGTCGTCGTCTCGGCCTTGGTGGTCTCTCCGCCCATGATGCCGGCGAGGCCGATCGGCCCCGAGCCGTCGGTGATGCACAGCACAGAGGGATCCACTTCGACCGTCTCGCCGTTCAGCAGCAGCACCTTCTCGCCCTTGCGCCCCCAGCGCACGTCGATGGCGCCCGAAAGCTTGTCCTGGTCGTAGACGTGCAGCGGCCGGCCGATCTCGAGCATCACGTAGTTGGTGACGTCCACCAACGCCGAGATCGAGCGCTGGCCGGCGCGCTCCAGGCGCTCGCGCATCCAGGCCGGCGTCGGTGCCGCGGCGTTCACGTTGCGGATCACGCGGCCCGTGAAGCGGCCGCAGCCGTCGGCATCCGTGATCCTGACGGGGTGCTTGTCCTTGGTCTTGCTCTTGACGGGCCTGATTTCCGGAGAGCGAAGGCGGGCCCCCGTCAATGCCGAGACCTCACGGGCGATTCCCAGCACGGACAGGCAGTCCGCCCGGTTGGGCGTGAGCTTGAACGTGAACACCTGCTCGTCGAGCCGCAGCGCCTTGCCGACGTCCGCACCCAGCTTCGAACCGGGAGGGAGGTCCAGCAAGCCGGAATGATCCTCAGAGAGCCCCAGCTCTCTTGCGGAACAGAGCATCCCCTCGCTTTCAATTCCCCGAAGATTTGACTTCTTGATTTCAATATCCTTCAGGCGGGCGCCAACGAGCGCAAGTGGAGCAAGCATTCCCGCGCGCGCGTTCGGCGCGCCGCACACCACCTGCAGCGTCTCCTTGCCCGTGTCGACCTTGCAGACGGTGAGCTTATCTGCGTTCGGATGCTTCTCGACCGAGACGATCCTGCCGACGACGACGCCCTTCGGCGCCGTCCCGACCGGCTCGCAGGACTCCACCTCCAGGCCCGACATCGTCAGGAGGTGCGCCAGTTGTTCTGTTCTTATTTTTGTCTCTACAAATTCCCTTAGCCAATTCTCGGGAACATTCATGAGAATTGCCTCAGGAAGCGCAGGTCGCCGTCGAAGAACAGGCGCAGGTCGTCGATGCCGTAGCGCAGCATGGTCAGACGCTCCAGTCCCGAGCCGAACGCGAAGCCGATGTAGCGCTCCGGGTCGAGCCCGAAGTTGCGCACCACCTGCGGGTGCACCTGGCCCGCGCCCGAGAGCTCGAGCCAGCGCCCTTGCAGCGGACCCGCGCCGAACTGCAGGTCGATCTCTGCCGAGGGCTCGGTGAACGGGAAGTACGAAGGACGGAAGCGCACCTGCAGGTCGTCCGACTCGAAGAAGCGGCGCAGGAAATCCACGTACACGCCCTTCAGGTCGGCGAAGCTGATGTCCTGGTCGATCCACAGGCCCTCGACCTGGTGGAACATCGGCGAGTGCGTCGCGTCGGAATCCACGCGGTAGGTGCGGCCCGGCGCGATCACCTTGAGAGGCGGCATCGCCGCCGATTTGCGGTGGCGATCCACCCACATGCGCGCGTAGCGCACCTGCATCGGGCTCGTGTGCGTGCGCAGCAGCAGCGGCAGGCCTGCACCTTCCTTCGATGCGTCGTTCATGTCGACGTAAAAGGTGTCCTGCATCGAGCGCGCCGGATGGTTCTCCGGGTTGTTGAGCGCGGTGAAGTTGTACCAGTCGGTCTCGATCTCGGGGCCGTCGGCGACGTCGAAGCCGATCGAGCCGAAGATCTCCTCGATGCGGCGCCAGGTGCGGCTGATCGGGTGCAGGCCGCCGCGCCCGCGCCCACGCCCGGGCAGCGTGACGTCCAGCGCCTCGCCGGAGAGGCGCGATTCGAGCTTTCTCAGCTCAAGATCTTTTCTGCACGAATCGAGCGCGGACTCGATCTGCTGCTTGGCCGCGTTGATCCTCTGGCCGAAGGCCTTTCGCTCTTCGGGCTGGAGCGCGCCCAGCTGCTTCATGAGGCCGGTCAGCTCGCCGGCCTTGCCGAGGTACCTCGCCTTGGCGTTCTCGAGCGCGGCAGGATCGGCCGCGGCGGAAAACTCCGCCGCCGCGCGAGCGACGATGGCTTCGAGATCCTGGCTCCCCATGGCCCGGGGACCGGGCTCAGTGAGCCAGGCTCGCCTTGACCTGGCCGGCGATCTTGGCGAACGCCGGCTTGTCGAGCACCGCGAGGTCGGCCAGCACCTTGCGGTCGATTTCGATCCTGGCCTTCTTCAGGCCCGCCATGAAGGCGCTGTAGCTCAAGCCCAGCTCGCGCACCGCGGCGTTGATGCGCGTGATCCAGAGCGCACGCAGGTCACGCTTGCGGTTGCGCCGGTCGCGGTAGGCGTACTGCCCCGCCTTCATCACCGCTTCCTTGGCGACGCGGTAGACGTTGCCCCTGCGGCCGCGGAAGCCCTTCGACTTGGCGAGGACCTTCTTGTGGCGTGCGCGCGCGGTTACGCCGCGCTTGACTCTTGGCATGGCGCGTCCTTAGCCGGAATACGGCAGCATCGAGCGGATCGCCCGCATGTCGCTGTCGTGAACGTTGGTGGTACCGCGCAGCTTGCGCTTCGTCTGCGTCGACTTCTTGGTCAGGATGTGGCGCTTGAACGCCTGCCCGCGCTTGATCGAACCGCCCGGGCGGACCTTGAACCGCTTGGCGGCCGACTTCTTCGATTTCATCTTTGGCACAGCTCTACTCCTATCTCGATGACCCCGCGGTGGCGGGCTTTGCTTCCTGCTTCTTGCCTTCGGTCTTGGCGTCCTTCGACGCTTCCTTCTTGGCGCCCTTCGCCGGCACCGCCTTCTTCTTCGGCGCCAGCACCATCACCATCTGGCGGCCTTCCAGCCGC
>JAYRND010000225.1:0-2162 GCA_041904885.1 Burkholderiales bacterium | reverse complement strand
GGCATCGGCACCACGCGCAGCGCCGGGACCTTGCCCTTGGGCAGCGCGAGCCCGGGCGGCTGGTGCGAGGCCTTGCCCATGGCGGCGGCTATTTCTTCTGGGTTTCGAGGAAGTGCAGCGGGCCGCCGCGGAACGGCGCGAAGCCGGTGCCGAAGATGAGCCCGGCGTCGATGAGCTCGGCGTCCGGAACGATGCCCTCCGCGAGGACTTGCCGCGTTTCTTCCAGGTAGGGCTGGATCAGCGCGTCCACCGTGCGCTGGTCCCAGGCGCCGGGCTGGCCTTTGACCGGCTTGTTGTTCTCCCAGCGGTAGATGCCCTGGCCGGACTTGCGTCCGAGCTGCCCGAGCGCGACCTTGTTGAGCAGGACCTCGGGGGCCTCGGGCTCCTTGCCGCCCGCGTCCTTCTTCGCGAGCTGCTTGCCCGCGTGCAGGCAGATGTCCAGGCCGACGGTGTCGGCGAGCTCGATCGGGCCCATCGGCATGCCGAAGGCCTCCATCGCCGCATCCAGCGTCTCCGGCTTCACGCCCTCGTCCAGCATGCGGAAGGCGTTCTGCATGTAGGGCCCGAGCACGCGGTTGACGAGGAAGCCGGGCGAGTCCTTGACCGGCAGCGGCAGCTTGTCCACCTGCCGCACGAAGGCCGTTGCCCGGTCCGCAAATTCTTTTTTTGTTTTTTCAAATGAGATTACCTCTACAAGCATCATTTGCGGAACAGGATTGAAGAAGTGAATCCCCACCAGCCGCGACGGGTCCTTGAACTCGGCGGCGATGTCGGCGAGCTTCAGGCTGGATGTGTTGCTGGCGAGCACCGCGTCGGGCTTCGCGATCGCCTCCAGCTTGGCGAACAGCTCCCGCTTCGCCTTCAGGTCCTCGAAGATCGCTTCGATGATCACGTCGGCCCGGGCCGCGCCCAGGCCCGCGACATCGGGGATCAGACGGTCCATGGCGTCTCGCACGCGCGACGGCTCGCGCAGGCGGCGCTTGAAGAGCTTCGCCGCGCGCTCGACCGCGGGCGCGAGGCGCTCGGGCGAGGTGTCCTGCAGCGTCACCGTGATGCCGCGCATCGCGCAGATCGCTGCAATGTCGCCGCCCATCACGCCCGCGCCCACGACGTGCACGTGCCGCGCCTTGAAGTCCACGCCCTTGGCGAGGCCCTTCATCTTTTCCTGCAGGAAGAAGATGCGGATCATGTTGCGCGTGGTCGGGTGCTCGGTGAGCGCCTTGAGCGAGCAAGTCGGGTCGTCCTTGCACAGGAACGTGTCGCCGTCGTACTGCTGCCAGGCCTTGAGGATCGCGTAGGGCGCCGGGTAGTGCTCGGGGCGCGCGCGCCTGGCGACCTGCTTCCTCGCCTGCGAAACGACGATTCCGCGGAAGGTCAGCAGGAGCTTCTGCATCAGGGCCAGCTCGCGCGGCGGCTTCGCCTCCAGGGTCACCATGCGCGCCGTGTTCTCCAGGATGCGCAGCGGCACCGCCTCGTTCACCAGGCCCATCCGCTTCGCGCGCCTCGCGTCCACCGCTTTGCCCGTGAGCAGCATGTCCATGGCGGCAACGGGCCCCACCAGCTTCGGCAGCCACATCAGGCCGTGCCAGAACGGCCAGATGCCGAGCATGACCTCGGGGAAGGCGAAGCGGGTCTTCGGATCATCGAGCGCCACGCGGTAGCGGCAGGCGAGAGCGAGCTCCAGGCCTCCGCCCATGCAGAAGCCGTTCACCATGGCGGTGGTGGGGAAGGGCAGGTCGCGCATCTTCTGCGTCATGTCCCAGCCCTTGCGCGTGAACGCCATCGCCTCGTCCACGTCCTTGAACTTCACGAACTCGTTGACGTCGGCGCCGGCGATGAAGCTGTCCTTGCCCGAGCGCAGTATCAGGCCTTTCGGCTTCGCCGCGGCGATTTCGTCCAGAACTGCCAGCAGCTCGTCGATGACGTCGCGCGAGAAGGTGTTCGCAGACTCGCCCTGTTTGTCGAACGTAAGCCAGACGAGGCCCTGCGCGTCCTGCTCGTATCGCCAATGGCGATATGCGGTTTGGGCCCGATCCATCACGCGGCCTCCACCAGCATGGCGCCGCCCAGGCCGCCGCCGATGCAGATCGAGGCCATTCCCCGTTTCGCATTCTTTCTCTTCAGCAGCTTCAGCATGTGCAGGACGATTCTCGCTCCCGAGG
>JAYRND010000224.1:0-24749 GCA_041904885.1 Burkholderiales bacterium | reverse complement strand
GGTGGGGGCGGCCCCCCGCGGCCCCGCCCCCCCGCCCCCCGGGACCGTCCTAGCGCCGCGCAGCCAGTTCGCGCGGCAAGGTAAAAACGACGTGCTCGGCGATGCCCTCGAGCGGGCGCACGCTCTTCGCGCCCAGCTCCTGCAGCCGCTCGATCAGCTCGTTCACCAGCACCTCGGGCGCCGAGGCGCCGGCGGTGATGCCGACGCGCAGCTTGCCGGCAATCCATTCCGGCCGCAGGTCTGCCGCGCTGTCGACCATGTAGGCCGCCACGCCCATGTTCTGCGCGACCTCGCGCAGGCGGTTCGAGTTCGAGCTGTTCGGCGAGCCGACCACGATCACCACGTCGCAGCGCGGCGCCATGAACTTCACCGCGTCCTGGCGGTTCTGCGTCGCGTAGCAGATGTCGTCGCGCTTGGGACCGCGGATCTCCGGGAAACGCGCGCGCAGAGCGGCGACGATCTGCGCCGCATCGTCCACCGACAGGGTGGTCTGGGTGACGTAGGAAACCCGCCCGGGGTTCCGCACGTCCAGCCGCGCCACGTCCTCGACGGTCTCGACCAGGTGCATGCCCGACACGGACTGCCCCATCGTGCCCTCGGCTTCCGGATGCCCGCGGTGGCCGATCATGACGATCTCGTAGCCGTCGCGCAGCATCTTGGCGACCTCTACGTGCACCTTGGTCACAAGCGGGCAGGTCGCGTCGAACACCTTCAGCCCGCGTGCCGCGGCGTCCTCGCGGACCTGCTGCGATACCCCGTGCGCCGAGAAGATCACCGTGCTGCCGCGCGGCACCTCGTCCAGCTCCTCGACGAACACCGCGCCCTTTTTGCGCAGGTCGTCGACCACGTACTTGTTGTGCACGATCTCGTGGCGCACGTAGATCGGCGCGCCGCGCTGCTCGAGCGCGCGCTCGACGATCTCGATGGCGCGCTCGACGCCGGCACAGAAGCCGCGGGGGTTGGCGAGAAGGACGTCCATGTCGGCGATTCTAAGGCTTGCGGCAATACGCGCCGTCGAAAGCCGCTTCGAGAGCAGGGTGAATTCCGCGAAGGCCGTCGATCACGCGCTTCGCCCAGTCGAAATACTCGCGCCTGCGCTCGAGGTCCCAACCGGCCGGCGGCCGCTCGGCGACGTCGCGCAGGTTGCAGATCTTGTCCGCGAGCTTGACCAGCTTGGCCCCCGGGCTGATCGCCGCCGCGTGCTCGACCTGCAGGCGCTTTCTCTCGGCCTTGGGCAGTCTCTTGTCGTCCGTGACTTCGGCGACGATGGCGGCGATGCGCTCGCCGAATTGCTCGCGCAGTTCCTCCGGGGTAGTCGCGGTGTCCTCGATCGTGTCGTGCAGGAGCGCCGCGGCCAGCACCTCGACTTCCGCCACCCCGCCCTCGCCCGCGAGCACCTCGGCGAGCGCGATCGGATGGTTGATGTAGGGCGAAGCTTCCGCGTCCTTGCGCCGCTGGTCGCGATGCTTGTGCGCGGCGAACGCGAGCGCCCGGAACAGCAGCGCCAGATCCTTGTCGGGATTGCCTTTCATTCCGCTTGCTTGTGAAGGAAGCTCTCGACGATGAGGATCGCCGCGCCTACCGTAATCGCCGAATCGGCGACGTTGAACGCAGGCCAGTGCCAGCCCGCGGCATGGAAGTCCAGGAAATCCACCACCTTGCCGTAGACCAGCCGGTCGTAGAGGTTGCCGAGCGCGCCGCCCAGGATCAGCGACAGGCCGCCGCAAAACAGCGGCTTCCCCGGGTTGCGGTAAATGAGCACGCTGACGACGACCGCCGCGACGACCGCGATCGCGGCGAACAGCAGCGTCTGCCAGCCGTCCGCGCCCGCCAGGAAGCTGAAGGCGGCGCCGGTATTGAAGACCAGCACCAGGTTGAAGAACGGCGCCACCGCGCGGCTCTCCCCGGGTGCGAGGGCCGCCAGCACCGCGACCTTGGTCACGTAGTCGGCGACGATGACCACGAGCGCGAGCAGGTACCAGCGCGCCTGCCTAGGCATAGCGCCGCGACTCGCCCGGCCCCTCGAGGTTGGTCTCGCAGCGGCCGCACAAGCCTTCGGCGTTCACATCCGGCCGGTAATGCCAGCAGCGCCCGCACTTCGGCTCGCTGCTGGGCTGCACGATGATCTCGGTGGCCGCGCCGTCGGCGCGGCGCAGGTCGGCGCGCGAAGTGATCAGCACGAAGCGCAGTTCGTCCCCGAGGCGCGCCAAGGCCTCGAAGACTGGTCCGTGCGCGATGATGTCCAGTTCGGCCTCGAGGGACGAGCCGAGGGCCTTCGCCTCGCGCTTAACTTCGATGCGCTTGGCGACGATCTCCCTGAACTGGCGGACCGCCCCCCAAGATTCGAGAACATCGGGCGCCAGCCCGTGCTCCGGAATATCGTGCCAGATCTCCTCGAAGACGCTGCCTTTACTACCGCCCGTCAGCACCTGCCAAGCTTCCTCCGCCGTGAAACTGAGGATTGGCGCCATCAGCCGGACCAGGCTCTGCGCGATGTGCCAGAGCGCGGTCTGCGCCGAGCGACGCGCGCGCGATTGCGCGCCGCTGGTGTAGAGCCGGTCCTTGAGGACGTCGAGGTAGAAGCTGCCCAGCTCCTCCGAGCAGAAGCCCTGCAGCCGCTGCGCCACCAGGTGGAACTGGTAGCGCGCGTAGTCTGCGGTCGCCTCGGACTGCATGCGCCCAAGCAGCGCGAGCGCATAGCGGTCGATCTCGACCATGTCGGCGACGGGCACAGCGTGCCTCGCCGGGTCGAAGTCGGAGGTGTTGGCGAGCAGGAAGCGCAGCGTGTTGCGCACGCGGCGGTAGCTCTCCACGACGCGCTTGAGGATCTCGCTGGAGATCGTCAGCTCGCCGGAGTAGTCGCTGGAGGTCACCCAGAGCCGCAGGATCTCCGCGCCCAGCGTGTCGGCGATCTGCTGCGGCGCCATGCCGGTGCCCTTCGACTTGGACATTTTCCGGCCGTCCATGTCGATCACGAAGCCGTGCGTGAGGATCGCCTTGTACGGCGGCACCCCGTTCATCATGCACGAGACCAGCAGCGACGAGTGGAACCAGCCGCGATGCTGGTCGGAGCCCTCCAGGTACAGGTCCGCCGGGAACGTGCTCTCCGCCTTGTGCGAGCCCTTCAGCACCGTAAGGTGCGTGGAGCCGGAATCGAACCAGACGTCGATCGTGTCCTTCACCTTCTCGTATTGCGCCGCGTCGGCGCCGAGGAACTGCTCGGTGGTGACCGTCTGCCAGGACTCGATGCCGCCCTGCTCGACGCGGCGGGCCACCTCCTCGACCAGCTCGAGCGTGCGCGGATGCAGCGCGCCCGTCTCCTTGTGCACGAAGAACGGCATCGGCACGCCCCACTGGCGCGCGCGAGAGAGCGTCCAGTCGGGGCGGTTGGCGATCAACCCGTGCAGCCGCGCCTTGCCCCAGGGGGGAAAGAACTCGGTGGCCTCGATGCCGCGCAGCGCGGTCACGCGCAGGGGTTCCGGCGGCTTCACGCCCTGGAAGCCGGGCACCTCGCCCATGCCGGCGAACCATTGCACGGTGGCCCGGAGGATCACCGGCGTCTTGTGCCGCCAGCAGTGCATGTAGCTGTGCGTGTGCTTCCAGTCCACGGCGAACAGCACGCCCTTTTCCTGCATCAGCTTGACGATCTTCGCGTTGGCGTCCCAGATCGACAGCCCGCCGAACAATGGCAGCGAGGCGGCAAAGCGGCCGTCGCCGGTGACCGGGGTCAGGATCTCGTCGTCCTTCATGCCGTAGCGGCGGCAGGACACGAAGTCCTCGACGCCGTAGGCGGGCGCCGAGTGCACCACGCCCGTGCCGGCATCGAGGGTGACGTAGTCCCCCAGGTAGACGGGGGCGTCGCGCTCGTAAAAGGGGTGCCGGAAGTGGATGTGCTCCAGAGCACGCCCCTTCGTCTTGCCGATGCACTTCCAGACCTTGACGCCGTAGCGCGCGAGAAGCCGGGGCATTGCGAGGGCGTCGAACTCCTCCTCGGTCGCATCGGGGATCTCGCCGGCGGCGAGCATCGCGTCGGCGACGATCAGCAGGCCGCGGTCGGTCTCCAGCAGCGCATAGTCGATGTCCGGGTGCACGTTGAGCGCCTGGTTGGCGGGCAACGTCCAGGGCGTGGTGGTCCAGATCACGATCCAGCCGGGCTTGTCGGGAAGCGACTTCAGCCCGAACGCCGCGGCGAGCTTTTCCCTCTCGACGAAGCCGAAGCCCACGTCGACCGCCGGATCCTTGCGATCCTCGTACTCCACCTCGGCCTCCGCGAGGGCCGAGCCGCAGTCGAAGCACCAGTTGACGGGCTTCAGGCCGCGGAAGATATAGCCCTTCTTCAGGAGCAGGGCGAGGCCGCGGATCTCGTCGGCCTCGTTGCCGTAGGCCATCGTCAGGTAAGGGTTGTCCCAGTCGCCCAGCACGCCCAGGCGCTGGAAATCCGCCTTCTGTTTGGCGATCTGCTCGGTGGCATAGGCGCGGCACAGGCGCTGCGTCTCGCCCGCCGGCAGGTTCTTGCCGTGCTTTTTCTCGATCTGCACCTCGATCGGCATGCCGTGGCAGTCCCAGCCGGGAACGTAGGGCGCGTCGAAGCCCGCCATGCCCTTCGACTTCACGATCACGTCCTTGAGGATCTTGTTGACCGCGTGGCCGATATGGATGTCGCCGTTCGCGTAGGGTGGCCCGTCGTGCAGCACAAAGCGCGGCCGGCCCTTCGCCGCCGCGCGCAGGCGCCGGTAGACACCCTTTTCGTTCCACTCCCGGACCCATTGCGGCTCGCGCTTGGCGAGGTCGCCGCGCATCGGGAACGGCGTGTCGGGGAGGTTCAGCGTTTTCTTGTAGTCAGCCATGGCTCCTGAAGTATTCCTTCGCCTGCGCAGCGTCGCGCGCGATCGCCGCGCGCAGCGCGTCCAGTCCATCGTACTTTTCCTCGTCGCGCAGCTTGCGCAGGAACGTCACCCGCAGGTGGCGCCCGTACAGGTCGCCGTCCCAGTCGAAAAGGTGCACTTCCAGCAGCGGCGCCGCATCCTGCTTCACCGTCGGCCGCCGGCCTACGCTGGCCACGCCGCGCAGCACCGCGTGCGTTTCTTCCAGCTCCGCCTGCACCGCATAGACGCCCGCGATCGGAGGCCTGCGCCGCAGCACGATGTTGGCGGTGGGAAAGCCCAGGTTCCGGCCCAGCTTCTCGCCGTGGGCGACGCGCCCGCTCATGCTGTAGTCGCGGCCGAGCAGCCGCGCCGCGGCCGCGAGGTCGCCCGCGGCCAGCGCCGCGCGCACGCCCGAGCTCGAGATCCTTTCGCCCGCCTGCTCCACATCCTGCATCGCCTCCACCGCGTAGCCATGCCGTGCCGCGCCCGCGGCAAGCATCGCGAAGTCCCCCGCGCGCTTCGCGCCAAAGCGAAAGTCACGCCCCACCAGCAGCCAGCGCGCCCCCAGGCCGCCCACCAGCACCGCCTCGATGAACCGCTCGGCGGCAAGCGCGGCCAGGCGTGCACCAAAACGCAGCACATGCACCCGGTCCACTCCGGCTTCCGCGATCAGTTCCAGCTTCTCACGCAGCCGGGTCAGGCGCGCGGGCGCTGCCGAGGGCGTGAAGAACTCGCGCGGATGCGGCTCGAACGTCAGCACGCTGCAAGGAAGCCCCAGATCGCGCGCCTTGGCGACGAGGCGCTCCAGCATGGCGCGATGGCCGAGGTGCACGCCGTCAAAATTGCCGATGGTGAGCGCGCAGCCGAGCCCCCTGGCGCTGCCCTGCGGCGCGATCGTCCCGTGCGTGACCTGCATCAGCGCGTGTAAAATGCTGAATTATAGCGGCTTTCATTTTGAAACTTCGGGATAGGAAGTCCGCTTGAACCAATCGGTCGTTTCTGCATCCGCAACGGAGGGATTGCGATGATGAAGTTGTGCCTGGGCCTTTCGCGGGCGATCGATGCGATCAACGAACGCATCGGACATCTCGTGTACTGGCTGGTACTCATCATGGTGCTCGTGAGCTCGGCCAACGCTGTCTCGCGCTATGCACTTTCGATGGCCTCCAACGCCTGGCTCGAGCTGCAGTGGTACCTGTTTTCCGCGGTGTTTCTGCTCTGCGCGGGCTACACCCTGTTGCACAACGAGCACATCCGAATTGACGTCGTCGCGTCGCTGTTTTCGCGGCGCACCCAGCTCTGGATCGACGTCTTCGGCATGACGTTCTTTCTCCTGCCGCTTGCGGTCTACATGACCTGGTCCTCCTGGCCGGTGTTTATGAACGCCTGGAACAGCGGGGAGGTGTCGGCGAGCGCGGGCGGCCTGATCCGCTGGCCCGCTCGGCTATTGGTTCCTGCCGGATTCCTGCTGCTCACGCTGCAAGGAGTCTCCGAACTAATCAAGCGCATCGCGATTCTGAAGGGGTTGATTCCCGACACCGTCGAGAAACATGGAGATCCGGCGCTCGAACAGATGCAGGTCGGCGAGGAACCGGCGAAATGAGCGCATTCGTCATCCAGTACATCGCGCCGCTGATGTTCGCGACGCTTGTCATTTTCCTGTTGCTCGGCTTCCCCGTGGCCTTCGCGCTCGCCGCGCTGGGGCTGTTCTATGCGTTCATCGGCATCGAACTGGGTCTGCTCACCCCCGCGCTCTACCACGCCCTGCCGGAGCGCATCTTCGGCATCATGTCGAACGACACGCTGCTCGCGGTGCCCTTCTTTACCTTCATGGGGCTGATCCTCGAACGAAGCGGCATGGCCGAAGACCTGCTGGACACGATCGGCCAGCTGTTCGGCACGATCCGCGGCGGCCTCGCATATGCAGTGATCTTCGTCGGCGCGCTGCTCGCGGCGACCACCGGTGTAGTGGCCGCGTCGGTGATCTCGATGGGACTGATCTCCCTGCCGATCATGCTGCGTTACGGCTACGACCGGCGCCTCGCTTCCGGCGTAATCGCGGCCTCCGGCACCCTGGCGCAGATCATCCCGCCCAGTCTGGTGCTGATCATCCTCGCGGACCAGCTGGGCCGATCGGTCGGCGATATGTACGCGGGCGCCATCTTTCCCGGCCTGGTGCTCACTTCGCTCTACGTGGCCTATGTGTTCGGCGTCACGTTCCTGTACCCGACCGCCGCGCCTGCCCTTCCGCCCGAAGCGCGCCAGCTACGCGGCGTCAAGCTCGCCGCGCGCGTGCTGTTCGTGCTGATTCCACCGCTGGCGCTGATCTTCCTCGTGCTCGGCACGATCTTTCTCGGCATCGCTACGCCGACCGAAGGCGGCGCGATGGGCGCCACGGGCGCGCTCGCGCTGGCGCTCATTAACCGGCGCCTGTCCTGGCCGTTGCTGAAGCAGGCCATGAATTCGACCGCGAAGCTGACCTCGTTCGTGGTTTTCATCCTCGTCGGGGCGACAGTGTTCAGCCTTACGTTCCGCGGCGTGAACGGCGACCTGTGGGTCGAGCACCTGCTCACCGGCATCCCTGGCGGTGCGATCGGATTCCTGATCCTGGTCAACACTCTCGTCTTCCTGCTCGCCTTCTTCCTCGATTTCTTCGAACTGGCGTTCATCGTGGTGCCGCTGCTCGCGCCGGTGGCCGAGAAACTCGGCATCGATCTCATCTGGTTCGGCGTGCTGCTCGGGGTGAACATGCAGACTTCCTTCATGCACCCGCCATTCGGCTTCGCGCTGTTCTACCTGCGCAGCGTCGCCCCCTCCAAGGAGTACGTGGACAAGGTCAGCGGCAAGCCAATCGCGCCTGTCACCACTGGCCAGATCTACTGGGGCGCGGTGCCGTTCGTGGTAATCCAGGTTATCATGGTCGGGATCCTGATCGCCTTCCCGCAGCTCGTGACCTGGAACCTCGACAAGTCCACAGTCGATCCATCGAAGGTGAACATCGAGCTGCCTGCGTCGGAGTACCAGAAGGAGCAGGAGAACGAGGTACCGCCGGATTTCAGCACGCCGCAGAAGAAATAAAAAAAACCCCGCCGGAGCGGGGCTTTCGCGCACGAACTGCGCTTACTTCATGCCGATCTTGGAGTTGAAGGTGTAATTGTCGTACGCCTGCTCCGCGACCCGAAACCACAGGAACTGCTCGTCGCGGAATTTCTTCCACTCGGGGTAAATGCGCTTGAAATGGGCGCTCTTTGCTTCCATCTCGGCGTAGACCTCGTAGGCGGCCTTCTCTGCCGCTTCGAGTACGACGCGCGGGAACGGACGAAGCTGAGTGCCGCTCGCCACGAGGCGTCGCAGCGCCGGCGGGTTCTGCGCGTCGTACTTCGCCATCATCCACTGGTTCGCGTCTCCGCAAGCGGTAGCCAACGCCGCCTGGTACGGCTTCGGCAACTCGGCCCACTTCTTCTGGTTGATCAGTGCCATCAGCATCGGGCCGCCTTCCCAGAAGCCCGGGTAATAGTAGTACTTGGCGACCTTGTTGAAGCCGAGCTTCTCGTCGTCGTACGGCCCGACCCACTCCGCCGCGTCGATGGTGCCCTTCTCCAGCGAAGGATAAATGTCCGGCGCGCCGAGTTGCTGCGGAACCAGCCCCAGCTTGGCGAGGATCAGACCCGCCATGCCGCCGATCCGCATCTTGAGGCCCTTCATGTCGGCGACCGACTTGATCTCCTTGCGGAACCAGCCGCCCATCTGGGCGCAGGTGTTGCCTGCAAGGATGCCCTTGACCCCGTACTCGCTGAACAGCGGCTCCATCGCCTGCTCGCCCCCGCCGAAGTTCCACCATGCCGTCTGCTGCCGCGCGTTGCCGCCAAAGCAGATTGCAGTGGCGAATGCGAAGGCCGGGTCCTTGCCGAAGTAGTAATACATCGCGGTATGGCCCATCTCAACAGTGCCGGCCTGCACCGCGTCGAGCACCTGGAGCGCGGGGACAATTTCGCCAGCCGCGAACGGTCGGATCTGAAACTTGTTGTCGGTGATTTCGGCGACGCGCTTGGTGACCAGCTCGGCGCCGCCAAACAGGGTGTCCAGGCTCTTCGGCCAACTCGCGGCCATCCGCCAGGTGACGGTTTGCTGGGCATGAACGACAGCTGGCGCGGCTACGCCGCCCGCCGCCAGGCCCACAGCGGCCTTCTTCAGAAATGATCTGCGCTTCATGAATCCTTGCCTCCTGGTTGCATCGATTGGGGAGCCCATCCGGGATGGGCGAGCGGCGATTTTAGCCTCGAATTCGCGCAGGGAGGAGGGACCGCGCCGACGCACGGTCGCGGTGCGCCGACCGTCGACACGTCAACACAGCCGGGGCCTGCGCTGGCGGAAGGGGGGCCAAAGAGAGCCGGGGAGTAGGCTGGGCTCCTGCCCGGTTCGTTGACCATGCAAGGGCGTGTGTATAAGCTGCGAAGCGCTGCACCACCCACTCTAGGAGGAGGAACCATGCTGAGAACCACCAAGGCGCTGATTGCGCTTGCTTGCACGGCCGCGTTTGCGGTGCCCGCGCAGGCGCAAACGACCAGCCTGAAGATGCAGGCCACCTGGCCTGCCAGCCTGACGCTGTATGAGAACTTTCTCTATTTCGCCGACCAGGTCGGAAAACTCTCCGGCGGCTCGCTGAAAATCGACGCGATGCCGGCCGGGCAGGTAGTGCCGGCCTTCGAAGTCCTCGATGCCACCCACAAGAAGGTGCTCGACGGCGCGCACGCCTGGTCGGGCTACTGGGTGGGCAAGAACAAGGCCGCGATCCTGTTCACCGGCGGCCCCGGCGGAACCTTCGGCATGGATTTCACGGATGCCATCGGCTGGATGCACCACGGCGGCGGCCTTGAGTTGGCGCAGGAGTTCTTCCAGAAGGAACTCAAGATGAACGTCTTCTGGCACCCCATTCTCCCCTCCGGTCCCCAGGCCTTCGGCTGGTTCAAGCGGCCGATCAAGAACCTCGCCGATTTCAAGGGCATGAAATGCCGCCAGACCGGCATGGCTGCGGAGGTGTTCCAGAGGATGGGGATGCAGACGGTCAACATGCCCGGCGGCGAGATCATCCCTGCGGCGCAGCGCGGCGTCATTGACTGCGCCGAATGGATCGGCGGCGAGGAAGACCGGCGCCTCGGCTTCCAGAACGTCTGGAAATACCACTACACGCCCGGCATGCACGAGAACGTGACCATCGGCGAGATCCTGATCAACGGCGACGTCTGGAAGGGCCTGACGCCGACGCAGCAGGAGATCGTCAAGACGGCGGCCAACGCAACGTTCCTGATCTGGCACGCGAAGTGGCAGCGGCAGAACGCCGACGCGCTCAAAGAGCTGCAGGAGAAGCACGGCGTGCAGATCCTGCGCACCCCGCCCGACATCCTGGTCGAGTTCCTCAAGACCTGGGACAAGATCGCGGCAGAGGAAGGGGCGAAGAACCCGTTCTTCAAGAAGGTGCACGATTCGCAGAAGGCTTACGCCGCGATGGTGGTGCCGGCCAAGCGGTTCATGTTCCCGCCCTACTCTTTCGCGGCGAATTACTACTTCCCCGAGAAGACCGCTGCGAAGGCGGATTCGAAGAAGAAATAGCGCGACGGCTAGGAGAAACGGGGGCGGTGTGCCGCCCCCGTTTTTGTTGCCGGCGAAAAGCATTGAAGGGAGCTGAGTTGGATCCTGCCCATGGCTGATGCGACACCCGGACACATCCGGCTCGTCCGGATGATCGACAAGTTCACCGACACCACCGGCACCTGGATCGCCTGGCTGAACGTGCCGCTGGTGCTCGCGGTGGCGTACGAGGTCCTGGCGAGGTATCTCTTCAATTCGCCCACCCTCTGGTCCTTCGACGTCACCTACATGCTGTATGGCACGATCTTCATGCTCGGCTCGGCCTACGCGCTGCATAAGGGCGCGCACATCCGCACGGACTTCTTTTTCGAGAAGTGGTCCATCCGCACCAAGGGCCTGATCGACTCCGTGGCCTTCATCGTCTTCTTCTTCCCGTCGATCTTCGTGTTCCTGCTGGTGAGCGGCGCCGAAGGCTGGTACGCGTTCGAGATCGGCGAGACCTCGGAGCAAACGCCCTGGCGCCCGCTGCTGTGGCCGTTCAAGATGGTGGTGCCGCTCACCTGCCTGCTGCTGCTGATCCAGGGCGTGTCCGAGACCATCAAGAGCGTCTACGCCGCGCGCACCGGCATCGAGCTCGAGCACAAGGAAAAGGTGGAGATCTAGATGACCGGCCTCGCTGCGCTGGGTATGGTCATGCTGGTGGTGATGATCTTCGCCATTTTCATCGGCTTTCCGATCAGCTTCACGCTGCTGTTCCTCGCCCTCACTTTCGGCTACTTCGGCCTGGGCGAGGTGGTCTTCAGCCTGGCCTACTTCCAGACCATCGGCATGATGAAGGAGGAGCTGTTGGCGGCGGTGCCCCTCTTCATCTTCATGGGCTTCCTCACCGAGCAGGCGGGGCTGATGGAGCGGCTGTTCGTGGCCCTGCGCAACATCCTCGCGCCGATCCGCGGCTCCCTGTTCGCGGTGGTGATCCTCACCGCCGCCATCTTCGCCATGGCCACCGGCATCGTCGGCGCGGCGGTCACGGTGCTCGGCATCATGGCCAGCCCGATCATGATCAAGACCGGCTACGACGCGAAGCTCTCGGCGGGCGCGATCACCGCCGGCGGCACCCTCGGCATCCTCATCCCGCCCTCGGTGATGCTGATCGTGATGGGCCCGGTGCTCGGGGTCTCAGTCGCCGACCTGTACGCCTCGGCCTTCGGTCCCGGCTTCCTGCTTGCGGGCCTGTACCTCGCCTACCTGCTTGGCCGCGCGTTCGTGAATCCAAAGCTCGGTCCGCCGGTGCCTGCAGAGGAGCGGGTCCACAGCGTGGCGGCAATGGTGAAGGAGGTGCTGATCGGCGTGGTGCCGCTGCTGCTACTCATCGGCGCTGCGCTCGGCTCGATCCTGGCGGGCCTCGCGACGCCAACGGAAGCGGCGGGCATCGGCGCGCTCGGCGCCGCGCTGATTGCGCTGGCCTATCGCCGGCTGACCTTCGAGGGGCTGAAGCGCGCGGTGCTCGCCACCACCGCCACCTCGGCGATGGTGCTGCTGCTGGCGGTCACCTCGAACATCTTCGGCGCCGTGTTTGCGCGCATGGGCACCGCCAACTGGATCACCGAGTCCATGCTGGCCCTGCAGTTCTCGCCGGTACTGATGCTGGTCGTGGTGCTGCTGCTCATCTTCCTGCTCGGCTGGCCGTTCGAGTGGCCAGCGATCATCCTGGTCTTCCTGCCGATTTTCTACCCTGTGATGGACGCGCTCAAGCCGGCGCTCGGCGAGGCGATGGGCATCCCGACCGACATGGTGATGATCTGGTTTGGCGCGCTGGTCGCGGTCACGCTGCAAACGGCGTTCCTGTCGCCGCCGGTGGCGATGTCGGCCTACTACCTGCGCTCGGTGGTCAAGGACTGGTCGCTTGCCACCATCTACAAGGGCATGTTCGAGTTCATGATGCTGCAGGTCATCGCGATCACGCTGATCGTCATGTTCCCGCGCATCGCGACCGAGTTCCCGACGCAACTGCAGGCGGAATCGCGCGCGGTCAAGACCGAGCAGGTGGACGACAGCATGAACCGGCTGGAAGAGGATCCAACCAAGGCGACGCAGGACCCTGACGAAAACGAGGAAAAGGGCGGCGATCCGCTGGAAAAAGACGACTTGAAATCGCCGGCGAAGAAATAGCCGCGCGAACTCAGTTCAGCCGCGCGCAGCGCCGGGAGAGTTCCAGCACCTGCGCACGGACTTCGGGCACGTCGGCCGCGTCGGGGGACCGCTCCAGGTAGTCGGACAGGTCCTGCAGCGCCGGGCGCCAGCATTCGAGTTTCTGGTAGAGGTAGCCCCGGTCGCGCCGCTCGGCGGCAGCCTCGGGCGCCACAATGATCATCCGGTTGAGCACCTGCAGGAGCCGCTCCGGCCGGTCCTTCTCCTGATACACGCCCTTCAGGTTGCGCAGGAGGCGCGCGAGGATCTGGCGCTTGGTCGCCGGCTCGAGAAACTGCTCGAGCGGCAGCTGGGAAATGGAAAGACCTTCGGTCGCGCCGCGCGGGATCACCCGCTGCAGGCGCTCGCGCAACTCGTCGCCAGACTGCGGCGCGCCTCCAGCGAAGGGGTCGAGCACCAGGGTGCCGCCACGCATCGGCAGCCGAACCAGGAAATGTCCGGGGAACGACACGCCCTGCAGGCGCAGCTCGATGCGCCTGCCGATCTCCATGTACAGAACCGACAGGGTCAGCGGGATGCCGCGTCGCCGGTCGATCACATCGTTGAGATACGAATTGCGCGGATCGTAGTAGTTCTCGGTATTGCCGCGGAACCCCAGGTCGGAGAACAGGAACTCGTTCAGCGCGATGACGCGATCCTCGACCGAAGCAGTGGGGGCCAGCTTTGCGCCCAGGCGCCCGGCGAATCGATCGATTTCTCCCAGGTAGCCATCGACATCCAGCCCCGGGTAGGCGTCCTCGGCGATCTGCAGGCAGGCGCGGGCCAGGTCGATCTCGCTCTCGTCGTGCGAAACCAGCGCCGAGAACCGTTCCAGGGGCGCCGGATCCTCGCTCATTCCGCGCCCCGCATGGAAAAGTCCCGCAGCCGGAACCCGAGCGCCAGCAGGCAGGCGCCGTAGACCGCGCCGCCCAGCGCCACCATTCCGGCGAGCATGGCCGTCTTCCACTGCCAGCCTGCCCGCAGCCACTGCTCCTGCGGCCCCATCGCGAGCCAGAGGACGGCCGCCATCGCGAGCACGGAGAGGGCGACCTTCAGGAAGAACGCCCCCCAACCGGGCTGGGGCGCATAGATGTCCTGCCTTCTCAGGAACCGGTACAGCAGCAGCGCGTTCAGGCAGGCGCCCAGCCCTATTGCGAGGGCGAGGCCCGCGTGCTTGAGAGGACCGATGAAGGCCAGGTTCATCGCCTGTGTGGCCGCCAGTGTGACGAGGCCGATCTTGACCGGCGTCGCCACGTTCTGGCGCGCGTAGAAGCCGGGCGCGAGGATCTTCACCAGGATCAGGCCCACCAGGCCCAGGCTGTAGGCAACCAGCGCGTCGCGCGTCATCCACGCATCGGCGTCGCCAAAGCGGCCATAGTGGAACAAGGTCGCGATGAGCGGCAGGGCGAGCACCGCAAGCGCCGCCGCCGCCGGCAAGGCGAGCAGGAGGGTCACGCGCAGCCCCCAGTCGAGCAGGCGGCTGTATTCCGCGGGCGAGCCGCTGGCATGGTGCTTGGACAGGCTGGGCAGCAGGATCGTGCCCAGCGCCGCCCCCAGCACGCCGGCCGGGAATTCCATCAGCCGGTCGGCGTAGTACAGCCAGGAGACGCTGCCGCTTACCAGGAAGGAAGCGAAGATGGTGTTGATCAGCAGCGACACCTGGCTCACGGAAACGCCGAAGACCGCCGGCGCCATGAGCTTGAGCACCCGAGCCACGCCTGGATGTCGGAGGTTCAACCGCCAGCGCGGCAGCATGCCGATGCGGGCGAGGAACGGCAGCTGCAGCGCAAGCTGGGCGAGGCCGCCCGCGAACACCGCCCAGGCCAGCGCGAGCGCGGGCGGGTCGAATCGGTCGGCGAAGAACGCCGCCGCAACGATGAACGACACATTCAGCAGAGCCGGGGTGATCGCGGGGACCGCGAACCGGCTCCAGGTGTTGAGGATGCCCGCGGCCATCGCAACCAGCGAGATGCACACGATGTACGGGAAGGTGATGCGCAGCATCGCCACGGTCAGGTCGAACTTGCCCGGTTCCGCGGCGAAGCCGGGCGCCGACACATAGACCACCAGCGGCGCGAGCGCGATGCCGAGGGCCGCGGTCGCCAGCAGGGCGAGGAACAGCGCGGTGGAGACGCAGTCGACCAGCGTGCGGGTCTCCTCCGCTGTCTCCCGGCTGCGCACCTCGGCCAGGATCGGCACGAAGGCCTGCGAGAAAGCACCCTCGGCGAACAGGCGCCGCAGCAGGTTGGGGATGCGGAAGGCGACAAAGAAGGCGTCGGTCGCCAGGCCGGCGCCGAACACCCGCGCGATGAAGAAATCGCGCACGTAGCCCAGCACCCTCGAGACCAGGGTCAGGCTGCTGACCGTTGCCAGGGCACGAAGGAGGTTCATGCTAGAATTCGCGCCCTTTTAGGAACCAGAACAGAGACATGGCAAACATCAAATCCGCGCGCAAGCGCGCCCGCCAGGCGGTCAAGCGCCGCAGCCGCAACGTCAGCCTGCAGACCGAAGCGCGCGGCGCGGTCCGGGAAGTGAAGAAGGCGATCGCCGCCGGCGACAAGAAGGCCGCGGCGGCCGCGCTCGTCCGCTCGCAGGCGGTGATCGACCGAGTCGCGGCGAAGGGCGTCCTGCACCGCAACGCCGCCTCGCGCCAGAAAAGCCGCCTCGCGCAGGCCATCAAGGCGATGGCCTGACCGGGGAGGCGCGCTAGCGAAGACGGGGCCTCCCTCTTCCTAGTTCGTGTCCCCGGCCCGCTGCAGCCTCGCGAGCTCGGTGCGCTCCGCGACGCGGCCGTCGCGGGTTTTCAGTTCGTTGTCCTGCGCGAAGCTGAGCAGGAAACGGTACGCCATGGGCTCGATCTCCTCGAGCCGCAGATCCACAACCACGCAGCGTATGCCCCCCGCGGTCACCGGGTGGACGTAGGGGGAGTACTGCATGCGATGGTCGCCGCCGAACGCCGACATCACTCCGCACAGGCGCTCGGCCCAGTCGCTGGGCCGGAAGGGCTTGCCATCCAGCGTCACTCCCTGGATCACGAATTCGACGACCGTGTCGCCGGCCGCTGCCTCGGTCATGCGGAATTATACTGAGGGCGCATGAGCAAGCCGCTGAGCCGGATCCTCGTCATCGAGGACGAACCGCTTGTCCTTCGAGAGATCCTCAAGGGCCTGAACGCGGCCGCGCGCACGCTCGACAATCCGCTCGGCATCAGCTTCAGCGGGGTCGCTACCGCGCGCGAGGCGCTTGCCGCCATCGAAGCCGACGGCGACATCCAGGCGGTGCTGGTGGACGACAAGCTTTACTCGCTCACCGACGCGCGCAAGACCGCTGGCAGGAAGAAGCTCCAAATGTCTGCGCTCGAGCTGGTGCAGCGGATCACGCGCATGCGCCCCGAGCTCGACGTCTACATCCTGATCGCGCAGGAGACGGAGGACGACGTGGTCGACGCGCTCTTCACCGAGGCCGTCGACGGCTATTTCTACCGCGAGGAACGCGACTACCGCGGCATCTACCGGATCCTCAACGCGCAGATCCAGGAGAAGGCGCGCACCCCGTTCACCGACGCGCTCAAGAGCTACGTGTGGATGGCCAAGGACCAGTGGCACACGCCGGGGCACTCCTCGGGCGAGAGCCTGCGGGGAAGCCCCTGGGTAAACGATTTCTACGAGTTCATGGGCGACCACGTCTTCGACGCCGACCTCTCGGTGTCGGTGCCGATGCTCGATTCGCTGATGGAGCCGAAGGGAGTGATCGCCGAGGCGCAGGCGATGGCAGCAAAGGCCTTCGGCGCTCGGCGCACCTTCTTCGCGACCAACGGCACCTCCACGGCGAACAAGGTCATCTTCCAGACCCTGCTCGCGCCCGGGGAGAAGCTGCTGCTGGATCGCAACTGCCACAAGAGCGTGCACCACGGCGTGGTGCTCTCGGGCGCGCATCCGGTCTATCTGGACTCGGCCCTGAACAGGAAATACGGGCTGTACGGTCCTGTACCCAAGAAGACGCTTCTGAGGGAAATCCAGAAACACCCCGATGCCCAGGCACTGATCCTCACCTCCTGCACCTACGACGGCCTGCGCTACGACCTCGAGCCGATCGTCGCGGCGGCGCACGCGCGCGGCATCAAGGTCATCGTCGACGAGGCCTGGTACGGCTTCGCGCGCTTTCACCCGGAATTCCGCCCGACCGCGCTAGAGGCCGGCGCCGACTACGCGACCCAGTCCACCCACAAGGTGCTGTCGGCGTTCTCGCAGGCCTCGATGATCCACGTCAACGACCCCGACTTCCGCGAGCACCTGTTCCGCGAGAACTTCAACATGCACACCTCCACCTCGCCGCAATACGGGCTGATCGCGAGCCTGGACGTGGCGAGGAAACAGGCGATCATGGAAGGCTACAAGCTGTTGAAGCGCACTCTGGATCTGGCTCTGGAATTGAGAAAAATGATCAATGCAACGGGCGCGTTCCGGGTGCTCGACCTGGACGACCTCCTGCCCGAAGGCGTGCGCCACGACGGCATCCGCCTGGACATCACCAAGGTCACGGTCGACATCTCGGGCTGCGGCCACACGGTCGACGAGCTGCAGAAGGAACTGTTCGACCGCTTCAACATCCAGATCGAGAAAAGCACCTTCAACACGATAACGCTGCTGCTCACCATCGGCACCACTCGTTCGAAGGTCTCGCGCCTGTACGACGCGCTCATGCGCCTCGCGCGCGAGAAGCGCGCGCCGCGCCGCTTGGTGCGCACGCCGGAGATCCCCGCCTTCACCCGGCTGCGCTACCTGCCGCGCGACGCCTACTACTGCGGCGGAGAGCTGGTGCCCGTCTTCGACGAAAAGGAGCGGGTCAACCGGAGCCTCGCGCACCGGGTCTGCGCCGACGGCATCGTCCCCTACCCGCCCGGCATCCCGGTGCTGGTACCGGGCCAGCTGATCACGCCGAAGATCGCCGAGTTCCTCGCCAACCTGCTGCGCTCGCAGAAGCGCACCGAACTGCACGGCATCGTCTACGAGGGCTACCAGCCCTGCGTGCGCGTGCTCAGGCCGGCCGAGGAACGCGGCTTGCGCCGCATCGGCTAGGTCAGTAACATCCCCAAGACGGCGGTTCTGGGACCGCCGTTTTGCATTTTGGTCAGGATTTTCGAGCGCGAAAGGAGCACGCCATGAGCCATGTCATGAACACGTACGCCCGCCAGCCGGTCGCGTTCGTGCGCGGCCAGGGCGTCTGGCTGTGGGACGAGGCCGGCAGGATGTACCTCGACGCTCTCGCCGGCATCGCGGTGAACACGCTGGGCCACAACCACCCGAGGCTGGTTGCCGCGCTGACCGAGCAGATCGGCCGGATCATCCATTCGTCGAACCTTTTCCAGATGCCGCTGCAGGAGCAGGCGGCGGACCGGCTCGCGCAGATCACCGGGCTGGACGAGGTGTTCTTTTGCAACTCCGGGCTGGAGGCCAACGAGGCCGCGATCAAGGTGGCGCGCAAGTACGGCCACGACCGCGGCGTCGCCGAGCCCGCGATCATCGTCATGGAGAAGGCCTTCCACGGACGTTCGCTGGCGACGCTGTCGGCGACCGCGAGCCGCAAGGTGCAGGCCGGGTTCGAGCCGCTGGTGCAGGGTTTCGTGCGCCTGCCGCTAAACGACCTGGAGTCGGTGCGCCAGGTCGCGGCGCACAACAAGAACGTGGTCGCCGTATTCGTGGAGCCGATCCAGGGCGAAGGCGGCATCAATGTTTCGCGCCTGGAGTACCTCAAGGGCCTCAGGGAGATCTGCGACCGGCACGAGTGGCTGTTCATGTCCGACGAGGTGCAATGCGGCCTTGGGCGCACCGGCAAGTGGTTCGTCTACCAGCACGCCGGCTTTCTGCCCGACGTAGTGCCGCTCGCCAAGGGGCTCGCGGGCGGCGTGCCGGTCGGTGCCTGCGTGGTCGGTGGCCGTGCCAAGGGAGTGTTCAAGCCCGGCAACCACGGCTCCACGTTCGGCGGCAACCAGCTCGCCATGCGCGGCCTGATCACCACGCTGGACACGATGAAGGACGAGGGCCTGCTTGAGAACGCGAGCCGCGTAGGCGCGGCGATGAAGGCGGGCCTGACCGCAGCGCTTGCCGGCCTGCCGGGCGTGGTCGAGGTCCGCGGCATGGGCCTGATGATCGGCATCGAGCTCGACCGGCCTTGCGGGGAACTGGTCAGGATGGGCCTGGACGCCGGCCTCGTGTTCAACGTCACCGCCGACAACGTGATCCGGCTGCTGCCGGCCCTGGTCATTAGCGAGGCCGAGGGCCGCGAAGTGGTCGAGCGCCTGGTGCCGCTGGTGAAGGCGTTCCTCGCCCAAGGGGCGGCGCGACCCAAGACTGCAGCGGCGCGCTGAGGGCGACATGGCCCCGGTGAAGAAGCCGCCGCTGCGGCATTTCCTACAGTTCCGCGACCTGACGCGCGCCGAGTGCGAGCACCTGTTCGCGCGCACGCGCTGGATCAAGGACCGCTTCAAGCGCTACCAGCGCTACTGGCCGCTCGAGGACCGGACGCTGGCGATGATCTTCGAGAAGCAGAGCACGCGCACGCGCCTCTCGTTCGAGGCAGGCATGCACCAGCTGGGCGGCACCGCGATTTTCCTCAGCACGCGCGATTCGCAGCTGGGCCGCGGCGAGCCGGTGGAGGACGCGGCGCAGGTGATCTCGCGCATGTGCGACATCGTGATGATCCGCACCTTCGAGCAGAAGGTGATCGAGCGCTTCGCGAGACATTCGCGCGTTCCGGTCATCAACGGCCTGACCAACGAATACCACCCCTGCCAGATCCTCGCGGACATCTATACCTTCCTCGAGCACCGCGGCTCGATCCGGGGCCGGACGGTGGCCTGGATCGGGGACTCGAACAACGTCTGCATGACCTGGCTGCAGGCGGCGGAAATCCTCGACTTCAGGCTGAACGTGTCGACCCCGCCGGGCTACGGCGTGCGGAAGAGGAAATCGGCGAATTTCGAGTTTTTCGCCGACCCGCTGGACGCGGCGCGCGGCGCCGACCTGGTTACCACAGATGTCTGGACCTCGATGGGCTTCGAGGCGGAAAACGCCAAGCGCAAGAAGGCCTTCGCCGGCTGGCAGGTCAACGGGGCGCTGATGAAGCGCGCGAAGAAGGACGCCCTCTTCATGCACTGCCTGCCCGCCCACCGCGGCGAGGAAGTGACCGCCGGCGTCATCGACGGGCGCCAGAGCGTCGTCTGGGACGAGGCCGAGAACCGCCTGCACGCGCAGAAGGCGCTGATGGAGTTCCTGCTGCTCGGAAAAGTGAAGCCGTGAGAGGACCGGGTCTGGCCGCTTTGCTGCTGGCGCTGTTCCCGCTCCAGTCCGTGGCGCAGGCCGCGCCCTACTGCATCACCGACATCCGCGGCAACCAGGTCTGCAGCACGCGCGCCGGCCAGTGCGTACTCGATCGCTACAGAGTCGCCTGGTGCGCTTCCGAGAACGGCACGGCGGCCAAAGACCGTTACGACGACGTCGTGTGCGGTGCCGGCGCCTGCGTCACGGATGCGCGCAGCGGCGAGATCTACTGCGCCCTGCTGTCGGGTGGAACGACCTCCACCGATCCTGCCGGCGCGACCCTCTGCGAGGGAGGCTGCGTACCGGCCTCGAAGTCGGCCTGCCGCCGGATGACGCCCAACTAGCCGCGCGCTAGCGTTTTTTCCGCTTCGAGACCAGCAACGGCACGCCGCCGGCCTTTGCATCGCCGAGCAGCCCAGCCTCGCCGTACACGCGCAGCTTGTCGCGCGTGTCGGCGATGTCGAGGTTGCGCATGGTGAGTTGGCCGATGCGGTCGCCGGGCGTGAAGAACACCTGCCGGCCCTTCTCCATGGTCAGCCGCTCCGGGTGGTAGGTCAGGTTCGGGCTCTTCGTATTGAGGATGCTGTAGTCGTTGCCGCGCCGCAGCTCCAGGGCCACCTCGCCGGTCACAGCCTTCGCCACCCAGCGCTGGGCGGTCTCCCGCAGCATCATGGTCTGGGGGTCGAACCAGCGGCCCTGGTAGAGCAGCCGCCCGAGGCGCCGCCCGTTCAGGCGGTATTGCTCGATGGTGTCCTCGTTGTGGATACCGGTGACCAGCCGCTCGTAGGCGATGTGCAGCAGCGCCATCCCGGGCGCCTCGTAGATGCCGCGGCTCTTGGCCTCGATGATCCGGTTCTCGATCTGGTCGCTCATGCCCAGGCCGTGCCGCCCGCCGACTGCGTTGGCTTCCGCCATCAGCGCGACCGCGTCCGTGAACTGCTGGCCGTTCAACGCGACCGGTCGGCCCTCCTCGAACTGCACCCGGACTTTCTCCGGCCTGACTTTCACGTCCTCCTGCCAGAACGCGACGCCCATGATCGGCTTGACGATGGCGAGGCCCTTGTCGAGGAACTCCAGGTCCTTCGCCTCGTGCGTGGCGCCGAGGATGTTGGAGTCGGTTGAGTAGGCCTTCTCGGCGCTCATCTTGTAGCGAAAGCCCGCCTTCGCCATGTACGCGGACATCTCGCGCCGGCCGCCGAGCTCGTCGATGAAGCGCTGGTCCAGCCAGGGCTTGTAAATCTTCAGGGCGGGATTGGCGAGCAGCCCGTAGCGGTAGAAGCGCTCGATGTCGTTGCCCTTGTAGGTGCTGCCATCCGACCAGATGCCGACGCCGTCCTCCTTCATGGCGACGACCAGCATGGTGCCGGTCACCGCCCGGCCGAGCGGCGTCGTATTGAAATAGGTCGCGCCGCCCGTGGAAATGTGGAAAGCGCCGCACTGGATCGCGGCGATGCCCTCGGCGACGAGCTGCGGCCGGCACTCCACGAGCCGCGCCTTCGCCGCGCCATAGGCGAGCGCCTTGCGCGGGATGTCGGCATAGTCGGCCTCGTCCGGCTGGCCGAGGTTCGCCGTGTAGGCGTAGGGGACCGCGCCGTTCGCGCGCATCCAGTGCACCGCGGCGCTGGTATCGAGGCCGCCCGAGAACGCGATCCCGACTTTCTTCCCCCTCGGCAGCCTGCTCAGTATCGTCGCCAAACCCGTGCTCTCCGCAAACCGCAGATCATACGTAGAATGTGGGTCGTGCGCATTCCCGCCTGCCTGATCGCGGCCCTGCTTTCCGCGCTGCCGCTGCCGAGCGCCGCGGCGCCCTTCCCCGTGCGCCTGGGCACCGAGCGGCTTGTGCTCGACGCGCCGCCCGGATTTACCGATACCACCGAGCTGGCATCGCCGCGCCTGCAGGCGGTGGCAGAAACGCTTCTCCCGGCCACGAATAGGGTCCTGATTTTCGCGCTTACCGACGATGACTTGCGCCGGTTCATGCTCGGCGACCCGCTCGATGCGCGCCGCTACCTGATCGCGGCGACTCCCAAAGGCATGGAGCACCAGCGGGTATCGCAGGAAATGTTCAGCGTCCACGTCAACGACTCGCTCGCGGGACTGGGCGCGCCGGTGAACCCGCCGGAGCTGGTCCCGTTCCTGAAGCAGCAGCCGATCGGCAAGGCGTTCGTGCTGAGCGAACTCAAGCGCGAGCCCGGAGTGGCGTCGATCCTGCAATGCGCCCGCCTGCCGGACCGCCCGGCGAAGACTTTCTGGGCTTCCGATACGCCGCGCTTCCTCTGCTACACGACGACGCTGTTCCTCCTTCGCGGCAAGGCCCTGCGCCTGGGCGCCTACGCCATCTACGAGGAACAGTCGGAAGTCGACCTCGACTGGCTGAAGTCCATCGCCCAGCGCTGGCAGGACGAGCTGTTGCGCCTGAACCGCCCGTAGGCGGGGCCGCGGCGCAGACCGCCATGCCTTCCTTCGACATCGTCTCCGAGGTGGACCGCCAGGAAGTGAAGAACGCGGTCGAGCAGGCAAACAAGGAGGTCGGCAACCGCTACGACTTCAAGGGCTCGGACGCCCGAGTGGAGCAGGCCGAGCTGGTGCTCACGGTGTTCGCCGACGACGAGTTCAAGCTGGGCCAGGTGACCGACGTCCTGCGAGGCCGCATGGCCAAGCGCAACATCGACGTGCGCTGCCTGGAGCTGGGAACCGTGGAGAAGATCTCCGGGGACAAGGTCAAACGCGCCATCACCGTGAAGACAGGCGTGCCTCAGGACCGCGGCAAACTGATCCAGAAGCAGCTCAAGGACGCAAAGCTCAAGGTGCAGGCCTCGATCCAGGGCGACGCGGTGCGCGTCACCGGCGCGAAGAAGGACGAGCTGCAGGCGGCGATTGCGCTGGTGCGGAAGTCCATCACCGACCTGCCCCTGCAGTTCATCAACTTCCGCGACTGAGCCCTTCGACCCAGCGGTCGTAAATGCGGTCGGCGACCGCGTGCAGCGCCGCGACGCGTGCCTCGAGGTTCTTCTCGATCCGCGCCGGCGTCTGGACCCCGGGGGAGTCCCTGGCCGACTCGATCTCGGCGGCCCCGCCCCGGCACCAGCTGCGGATCATCGGCCCGGTCATCTCGACGTGGCATTGCATGCCGAGGTGCTTGCCCAGCGCGAAGGCCTGGTTCGCGCAATGCGCGTTTTCCAGCACGCGCGTCGCGCCAGGCGGAATGCTGAAGGTCTCGCCGTGCCAGTGGAAGGACTCGAACGAGTCCAGGGCGCCGAACCATTCGCGCGCGACCGCGTTGTCGGCCACTTCCACCTCCCCCCAGCCGATCTCCTTGACGCGGGTGCGGGTTACTTCCCCCCCCAGCGCCTTCGACATCAGCTGGCCGCCCAGGCAGTGGCCGAGCGCCGGCACGTCCTTGCGCACCGCTTCGCGCACGAGCTCCAGCGCCGGCGCAAGCCACGGGAGGTCGTCGTTGACGCTCATCGGCCCGCCCATGAAGGCGAGCCCGGAGAAGCGGCGCACGTCCTTGGGCACGGCGCGCCCTTCGTCCAGCGCGAACAGCTTCCAGGGAATCGCGCGGCGCTCGAGGTAAGTGGCAAAATAGCCCGGACCTTCACTGCGGGCGTGCCTGAATATGGCGACCGGCTTCACGACGCGACATTCTATTGCGCTTCTGGGCCTCCTGGTCCCCTGCGCGGTGGCGGCCGCCGACGTGGAGTTGATCGGCACCTTCGACACCAAGGCGGCGATCCTGTCGATCGACGCGGGCGCGCCGAAAACCGTCAAGGTGGGCCAGAGCTTCGGCGGCGTCACGCTGATCGCGGTGGAGAAGGACCGCGCCACCGTCGAGGTCGACGGCAAGCGCAGGGTCCTGCAGCGGGGCCAGACCTATAGCAGCTCGCGCGCAGGCTCGGGAGCGCAGAGCGTCACGCTCGCCGTCGGCGCCGGCGGGCATTTCATGGCCGAGGGCCAGGTCAACGGCGGCCCGATCCGCTTCGTGATCGACACCGGCGCCACCTCCGTGGCGATCCCGGCGAGCGAGGCAGGCCGCCTGCGAATCGACTACCAGAAGGGCCAGCGTGTGACCACGCAGACCGCCAGCGGCACGGCTCCGGCGTGGCTCGTCACCCTGGCGAGCGTGCGCGTGGGCGACATCGAGCTGCAGAACGTCCAGGCGATCGTGATCGAGTCGGGCCTCCCGGTCGCCCTGCTCGGCAATTCCTTCCTTGGGCGGATGGACATGAGGCGCGAGGGTCAGACCATGACCCTTACGCGCCGGTACTGATTCTCACTTCCCGGGTACGAGCGGCACGAAGCGCACGGGCAGAACGCTCCTGCGCTCGACGGCCCCGTCGGCGCGCTTGACGATCAGCACGAGGTCCTGCGCGCCGCCCGCCTCGCCCACCGGGATCACCATCCTGCCGCCCGCCTTGAGCTGCTCGATGAGCGCGTCGGGCACCCTCGGCGCCGCGGCAGTCACCACGATGCCGTCGAAGGGCGCCTTTTCCGGCCAGCCCTTGTAGCCATCCCCAACCCGTATTTCGATGTTTTTATAATGAAGTGCATTGAGATTTGCTCTTGCCGTGCTGGCCAGCGATTCGATGATTTCAATCGAGTAAACCCTCGAAACGATCTCTGCGAGGACCGCTGCCTGGTAGCCCGACCCCGTGCCGACCTCGAGTACGACATGCCCCGGCTGCGGCGCGATCAGGTCGGCCGACAGGGCGACGATGTAGGGCTGCGAGATGGTCTGCCCCAGTCCGATCGGCAGCGGATGGTTGCGGTAGGCGAGCGATTGCTGCTC
>JAYRND010000223.1:0-3069 GCA_041904885.1 Burkholderiales bacterium | reverse complement strand
GGGCCGCGGCCCATGCACCAGGCCCACCGCCGCCAGTTCCGAAGCGCTCGGAAGGACCGCTGCGTTGCCCCCCGCGAGACGCCGGATTTCGACGACGCCGAAGCAGGCGCCGCGGTTGAAGAAATCGTTCACGCCTCGATCAGCCGCTGCGACCCGGTCGCCAGCGTCCTTCTGATCAGCGCGCCAGTGCGGTCCCCAAAGGACAAGAGCGCGTGCGCTGACATTGCACAGGGGCTGCAGCGGCTTCTGTCCGGTCGTCTCCACTTGCGTCGAAGCACAGCCCGCCACGAGGAGACCGGCGAAGATGACGGAGGCGGGACGGAGCACGCAGTGTCTCCGGAAGCATGGTCCTGCAGACGGTTGGAACCAAAGGCTTGCAGTTTGTCCCTATTACAGACCGGTCTTGTGCGGCGCACCAGAACAATAACTTTGCAGTTTGTACGAAAGCGGAACCATTAGTTTGCAGTTTGTACGAGTGACCTGCCTCGGTTTTTTCGAGCCATTCATATCTGGAGGACGGCTCAGGTGGGTGCGTGACTCAAACGGGCAATGGTGTAGCGGCGTCAGGTGGCCGCTTTGGCGGTCAAGTTCTGATACAGCGCTCGCACCAGCTCTTCATAGCCGCGCTCCGCGTAGCCGCGAATCTCCGCCGCCTGCGCCGCTGCGACTTCCTCCCAGCGCGCACGGTCGGTGAGCAGGTGCACCAGCGCCTCGGCCGTCGCGCTGCAATTCTCGGGGTCGATCTTCAAGCCGCTCTGAAGCACTTCGGCCGCGCCGGATGTGCGCGGGTACAGCACAGGCACGCGGCGCTGCATCGCTTCGAGAACCACCATGCCGAACGGTTCGGCCCGCGATGGCACCAGCAGTGCACTGGCATCGCCGAAGGCGCGTCCGCGTTCGGTCCATTGCACCGGCCCACGCACCGCGACGCCGGCTTTGTACAAGGCCGCCACAGATTCACCGCCTCCATGCGCTTCGAATTTCGCATCCGGCAGCTGAGCTCGCACTTTGGCTGCGATCTCGGCAAAGAGGTCCGGCCCTTTCTGCTCGGTCAGGCGGCCGAGAAACAGCACGCGGCCGCTCTCGAACAGCCCCAACTCGGCCGGCGCGATCGGCTCGCGCGACAGGGTGTTGGGGGCGATCGTGATCCGTCCGGCGTCGACGTCGTAGAACTGCACGATGCGCTCGGCCGTGTGGTGGCTCGGCGCGACCAGTCGCGCGGCCGTAGCCGCAGCCGACTGTTCGATGCGCTCGATCGCTGTGTCCGGCGCCTGGGGCCGCCGATCGCGCTCGAGCGAGTGGAAGTGCGCGATCCAAGGCTTGCCGGTGGCCTTGGCAGCCGCATCGGCCGCGTCGAATGTGACCCAGTCGTGGGCGTGGATCACGTCGAAGGTCTCGGTGCGCGCGAAGCGCACGAAGCGGCGGCGCGCCTCGTCGATCAGGCGCAGCAGCGCTGAAGGCGTGGGTCCGGCCGCGGCATCTCGTGGGGGCGCAGCGCCATAGGACGAAAGCCACGCGTACGGCGACCATGACGGCTCGTAGGCCGAATACCACGAGGACGGACGCGTCGAGCCGTAAGGGGACCACGATGGTGCATACGGACTGAAGCCGTAGGCCGAGTACGCCGCGCGCCCGCTGGAGGACTCCCATTCCGGCGGCTCGATCCCCAGTGCCACCACCCGCACTTCCGAGCCGAAGGCGCGGGCAGTGATCAGACGTTCGCTCCAGGGCACGACCACCGTGATGCCGGCACCGCGCCGGCGCAGGTTGCGCACGAGGTGATAACAGGCGGTCCAGGTCCCGCCCGCCACGAGGGGGGCGATCTCCCACATCAGCATCAGCACCTCGGCCCCGGAGGGTTCGGCGCCGTAGCGGTCGATCAGGCGCCCGCGCAGCGCCGGGTCGAGCTTGGCGCGGCGCCAGTGCGTAATCAGCTCCCACGGCAGCGCGTCGCCATCGAAGCGGGCACGCGTCAGGTCCGCGCCGGCGATGTCCATGCCGGACACCTTGGCGTTCAGCAGTATGGCGTCGCCGAAATTAGCCTCGACCAGGCTCGCGCCGGCGAGGTCCGCATACCCGAGGTCGGCGCCGCCGAGCGTGCAGTGGTCGAGCCGCGCCCCCTTGAGCTGGGCGTTGTTAAAGCGCGAGCCCGACAAGTCGCAGCCGGCGAAATCGGCGTCGTTGAGTAGCGAGTCACGGAAGTCGAACTCGCGCAGCGCGGGCGCCCTAAGTCGCGCCTTCTCCAGTTTCGCCGCCTGCCAGCTCACTTGGCGCAGCGTTTCCTCGGAGACCGTGCGCACCGCCTGTTCGACCGCGATCCGCAGCGCGCCCAGCACCTCGCGATCCTGCTCGATGCGGGCTGCCATCGCCAACGCCGACGCCGCCCGCAGGTGGTAGTCGCGCAGGTCGGGCGACAAGAAGTGCTGCAAGCCGAGCACGCCAGCGGCGCGCTGGTAGGGTTCGGCCGTGACGAGTCGGTCCATCGTCTCCTTCAACTCGACGGCGGCACGGTCCAGCCGGTCCTTCTCGCGCGCAGCGAGGAAATTGCGCAGCCCCAGCAGGGCGCCGACGAGCGCGACAAATGCGGTGACGATGGGCCCGATGCTGACCAGCAGACTGTTGGAAACGAGACCACGGATCTCGTTCTGGATCCGCAGGTTCAGCACTTCCTGGCGAGTCTTCTCGTCAGTGAGCGTGGTCGATTGCAGCTTGGCGAGCTCGGTCGCGATGGCACGGCTGGCGCGCTCTACCTCCATCGCAGTCAGCAGTGTGGCGGCGACCTGCAAGACAACCAGCACGATGCCCGCGACGATGATCCAGGCGATGCCGTTCTTCAGAAGACCGGCGCGTTCGCTCATGAGCGTCTCCTGCCGCTCGCAGGCCCGGCGCGGATCGCGCCGGCGCTGGCGCGTAACTTCTAAGACTCCTGCGATCGGCAGCCATAGTCAAGCGCCTGCGCGCCGCCAGCGGCGGCCGGTGCAACTCGGGCGCCGCGCGCTCGATCATCTGCCGCTCTGTTTTGCCACGCGCGAACGCGGCGACTCGGGGGACAAGGCGCCGGCCTGTGCC
>JAYRND010000222.1:0-2478 GCA_041904885.1 Burkholderiales bacterium | reverse complement strand
CTGCTGCGCTATTCCTTCGGCATGGAGGAGGACGCGAGCCTGATCGAGCGCGCCTGCACCAAGGTGCTGTCGGGCGGCTTCCGCACTGCCGACATCATGCAGCCCGGCATGGCCAAGGTCTCGACCCAGGTGATGGGCGAGCAGCTGCTGCGCGAGCTGGACAAGTTCGCGGCTTGAGGCTTGAACCAGAGGGCGGCGTGGGTTATCACCCGCGCCGCCGCAGCGCGCCCGTAGCTCAACTGGATAGAGCGCTAGACTACGGATCTGGAGGTTGAGGGTTCGAATCCTTCCGGGCGCGCCATTCCAGAACAGGATTTCGAACACCGATTTCGCGCCTGGGGCGGGACGAGGGTGCGCAGGAGTTCGGACTTCGATCCCATCATGCGGGCTTCCTTGCCGGCCCGCTCGATGGGCTGGGCCAGCGCATGCAGGTGATCGCGGCGGTGGCCGCCGCCCGCGAGCCGGATCCGTTTGCGGACCGCGCGAGCGAAGGTCTTGACCATATCGGGGCTGACGGCCCGATTGCCGGTATGATCGAGCGCGGCCTGGGCGCGCTCGGCATCGGCGCTGGCCTGCCCCCGAATCGCCTTGAGGCCGGCGATGCGCTCTTTCAGGCCGGGGGCGTCGAGGTCGGCGACGCCGGACTCGATGGCATCGAAGAGCCGGTTGAGGCGCTGGTCGGTCTCGGCGATCCGCGAGATCGCGCGCGTGTTCGAGGAGAACTTCCGCGTCTACGGCGTGCGCAAGGTCAGGCGACAGCTGAAACGCGGGGGCCATGACCTGGCGCGGTGCACCGTCGCGCGCCTGATGCGCAGCATGGGCCCGCAGGGCGTGATCCGCGGCAAGCCAGTCAGGACCACGACCAGCGACAAGGCCGCACCTTGCCCGCTGGACCACGTCAATCGGCAGTTCAAGGCACCGCGCCCGAACGCGCTGTGGGTCTCCGACTTCACCTATGTCGCGACCTGGTCGGGGTTCGCCTGCGTCGCCTTCGTCATCGGCGCCTATGCGCGGCGGATCGTCGGATGATGTGTAGAAGTCTCAATATGATCTGACGGACGCTATGCTGCGGTGGGGTTCAGAGGCCGGGGCGCGGAGCCGTAGGCGAAGCGCAGCGCCCCGGCCGGTTTCACCGGAGAGACTGCGATGACGGTGACCGAGCGCAAGGTGATCAAGGCGAAGGTTGGCCTGCTGGAACTGGCCAGGCAGCTGGGCAGCGTGGCCCAGGCCTGCCGCGTGATGGGCTATTCGCGCGACAGCTTCCACCGCTTCCGTGACCTCTACGAGAGAGGTGGCGACCTGGCGCTGGCCGAGATCACGCGCGCCAAGCCGAACCTGAAGAACCGCGCCGCGCCCGAAGTCGAGGCCGCGGTGGTGGCGATGGCGATCGAGGAGCCCGCCTGGGGCCAGGCCCGCGCCTCCAACGAGTTGAAGAAGCGCGGCACCGAGGTCTCCCCCTTCGGGGTCCGCTGCATCTGGCTGCGCCATGACCTCGAGACCATGAAGAAGCGGCTGCGCGCGCTGGAGGCCAAGGTCGCGCAGGACGGCGGCGTGCTGACCGAAAGCCAGTTGGCGGCGCTGGAGAAGGCCAAGCTCGACAAGGAGGCCCATGGCGAGTTCGACAGCGAACACCCCGGCTACTGCCTGGCGCAGGACACCTTCCATGTCGGCACCCTGAAGGGCGTGGGCCGGGTCTACCAGCAGACGGTGATCGACACCTATTCGAAGGTCGGCTTCGCCAAGCTCTACATGCGCAAGACGCCGCTGACCGCGGCCGACATCCTCAACCACCGCGTGATCCCCTTCTTTGACGACCACGGGATCCGCATCGACCGGATGCTGACCGACCGCGGCACCGAGTATTGTGGCGCCCATGACCGGCACGAGTATGAGCTCTACCTCGCGGTGGAGGACATCGACCACACCCGCACCAAGGTGAAGAGCCCGCAGACCAGCGGCATCTGCGAGCGGTTCCACAAGACGCTGCTCGACGAGTTCTACCGCCTCGCCTTCCGCAAGCGGCTCTACGACACCGTGGAGATGCTGCAGGCCGATCTGGATGCCTGGATGCTGACCTACAACGAGGCCCGCACCCATCAGCGACGCTGGTGCTTCGGCAAGACGCCGATGCAGACTTTTCTCGACAGCGCCGATCTGGCACGCGAAAAACAGAACCCGGCGAAGGCCGCGTAGCCGAGACAGCCGACAGCTTCGATCCGGCGGACACCCACCACGCCAGATCGAACATCTGTCAGATTAAGGCGATACTTCTACACATCAAGGCGAACCTCGACGCGTTGGAACGCCGCGGGCTCAGGCCTGAGTTCCAGCGCGCCAAGCCGCGCGGGCGGCCGATGCCGGCGCACATCTCACGCGGCGATGCCACCCGCGCACGGCTGCGCAGCCTGGTCGAGCATGTGTTCGCCACCGAGCAGCGCCGCATGGGCCTGGTCGTGCGCAGCATCGGCCTCGTCCGCG
>JAYRND010000221.1:0-2193 GCA_041904885.1 Burkholderiales bacterium | reverse complement strand
GGTCGAGCAGGACTGGAGCGCCTACAGCGCCGAAGAGCACGCGCTCTTTCGCCGCCTCTACGAGCGCCAGTCGAAGCTCGTTCCGCGCTATGCCTGTCCGGAGTGGATCGAGGCGATCTCTACGCTGGATGCCGGCAGCGAAATCCCGAGGTTTGATTTCGTATCGAGAAGACTGAAAGCAAAGACAGGCTGGGAGATCGTCGCCGTACCCGGCCTCATCCCGGACGACGCGTTCTTCACGCACCTCGCCAACCGGCGCTTCCCGGTCACGGTCTGGCTGCGCAGGCCAGAGGAGTTCGATTACATCGTCGAGCCGGACGTGTTTCACGATTTCTTCGGGCACGTGCCGCTGCTCTTCGACCCGGTGTACGCCGACCACCTGCACGAGTACGGCAAGGGCGGCCTGAAGGCGATGCGCCTGGATGCGGTGAAGATGCTCGCGCGCCTGTACTGGTACACGATCGAGTTCGGCCTGGTGAACACGCCCCAGGGCGTGCGCGCCTACGGGGCGGGTCTCCTCTCTTCCGGCGGCGAGCTCGCCTACAGCGTCGACAACCCCGCTCCGCGGAGGATCGATCTTGAAATTGAAAGAGCCCTGAGAACGGACTACCGTATCGACCGCTTCCAGACGACCTACTTCGTGATCGACTCGTTCGAGCAGCTGATGCGCGATACGGCGCCGGACTTCACGCCGATCTATGCGAGATTGCGAACACTTCCGGCTTTGGAGCCCTGACGTGAAGCCTGCGATCGCGGCGGTCTGCTTTTTCCTCTTCGCCCGGGTTGCGCTCGCCCTCAGCCTGGGACCGGAACCGAAGGTCGTCTGTCCCATCGACGGCAAGAGCTTTACCGCGCGGGGCGGCGGTCCCGGCAGCGCCCAGGATTCGTGGCGCGAGACCTTTGGCACGGTCCGCGAATATGGCAAGACCCTCGACCTCATGCCGACCGGTGCGACGCTCGCGCCCTGGCCGCTCGCGCAGTGCCCGTCGAATCACTTCGTCCTCTACAAGCGGCGGTTCACCGCAGAGGAGATCGCGCGGCTGCGGCGCTACGTCCAGTCCGCCGAATACCGCGCCCTCGCTGCCGCGCATACGTCCTACTACCTCGCAGCCGAGCTGCAGGGGCAGCTGGGGGCAACCCCGGCGCAGCTTCGATTCGTCCTGTTGCAGGCCACCTGGCAGGCGCGCGTCGGGCCGCTCTATGAGGCGTATGCGCAGAAATGCCTCGAGGCGTTCCTGCAGGCCATCGCCAAGCCCTCGACCGACGCGGAGGAGCGGATTCTCGACCAGTTCCTCGCCGGCGAGCTGGAGCGGCGGCTCGGCCGGTTCGAGCAGGCCATCTTCCGTTTCCGCGCGCTGAGCAACCTGGGCGAGGTCGACAGCTTCGGATTCCGCGAGGTGCTCAATCTGCAATTGCACCTCGCCGGCGCCAGGGATTCGCGGCAGTGCTCGTTGAGCGAACCGCCGCCGGGCTCCACACGCGCGCCCGGCGCGGCGCCGCTTTTCTACTGCCGTTCGGAGCGCTAAATGAGAAAAATGGGGTCTGTCCCCATTTAAGCTACGCGTACTGGCAGTTTCCTGAAGCCTCTGAAGCGGACCCGGCGGTCGCGGTCCGGTTCGCCGTTCAGCTCGATTTTCGGGAAGCGCGCGAGCAGGCGGGAGAAGGCGATGCGGCCTTCCATGCGCGCCACGTTCATGCCGACGCAGACGTGGTCGCCGTGGCCGAAGGCGACGTGGCGGTTCGGCTTCCTTGCCACGTCCAAGCGCTCGGGATCCGGAAACTGCGCCGGGTCGTGGTTTGCAGCGCCGATGCCGATGGTGATCGGCGTGCCGGCGGGCAGGGTGGCATCGCCCAGCACCATCGGCGCCAGCAGCCGGCGGTTGTTGAGCTGGATCGGGCCGTCGTAGCGCAGCATCTCTTCGACGGCCGAGGGAACGAGCGAAGGGTCCGCCCGCAGCCGCGCGAGCTCCCCCGGGTTCTGCAGCAGAGCCCAGAGGCCGTTGCCGATCAGGTTGGTGGTGGTTTCGTGCCCCGCGTTGAGCAGGAAAATGCACTGGTGGTAGAGCTCGGTGTCGGTGAGCTTCTCGCCGTCCTTTTCGCCCGCGATAAGGCGCGTGAGCACGTCGGCCTCGGGGTCGCCCGGTGACTTCCTTCGTTCCGCAATCAGGATTTTCAGATAGGCGACGAAGTCGG
>JAYRND010000220.1:0-3185 GCA_041904885.1 Burkholderiales bacterium | reverse complement strand
GAGCGGCGCGCGATCTCGTTGGCCCCTTCTTTTTCAAGTTCTATTTTCAGAAGACTGGAAGATCTGCCGACAATCGACGCCAGTTCCGCCTCGTTGTAGAACTCCAGGCGCGCGACGATGCCGAATCGGTCGCGCAGCGGGTTGGTCAGCATGCCCGCGCGCGTGGTTGCGCCCACCAGCGTGAACGGGGGCAGGTCGAGCTTGATCGAGCGCGCCGCCGGGCCCTCGCCGATCATGATGTCGATCTGGTAGTCCTCCAGCGCCGGGTAGAGGATCTCCTCCACCACCGGCGAGAGCCGGTGGATCTCGTCGATGAACAGCACGTCCCTCGGTTCGAGGTTGGTCAGAAGAGCCGCGAGGTCCCCCGGGCGCTCCAGCACCGGTCCGGAGGTCTGGCGCAGGTTCACGCCCATCTCCCGGGCAAGGATGTGCGCGAGCGTGGTCTTGCCCAGGCCGGGCGGACCGAAGAGCAGCACGTGATCGAGCGCCTCGCCGCGGCCCTTGGCGGCCTCGATGAAGATCTCCAGCTGCCCGCGGATCTTCTGCTGGCCCACGTACTCGGTGAGCGTCGCGGGGCGCAGGCTGCGCTCGACCTGCTCCTCCTGGGCCGAGGAGGGCTTGGCGGAGATTAGGCGATCGGTTTCGACGCTCATAGGGAAGATGCGGTCAGGATTTTGCCAGAGCCTTCAATGCGGCACGGATGCCCTCGGCCACGGCAAGCCCCGGCGGCAGACCCTTCACCGCTGCCAGCGCCTCTTTCTCGCTGTAGCCCAGGCCAAGAAGAGCGTTCACGACGTCGCCCGCGCCGCCGGCCGCGGGCCGCGCCGCGCCTTCCGCGATCTTGCCTTTCAGCTCCAGCAGCAGACGCTCGGCGGTCTTCTTGCCGATGCCGGGCACCTTGGTCAGCCGCGCCGCGTCCTGCATTGCCACCGCGTTCGCAAGCTCGGCGACCGAAAGGCCGGAGAGGACGGCGAGCGCGGTGCGTGCGCCTACGCCCGAGATCCGAATCAGCTGCCGGAACGCCGCGCGCTCCTCCAGGGTCGCGAAGCCGTAGAGGACCTGCGCGTCCTCGCGCACCACGAGGTGGGTATGCAGGGTCACCGCCTCGCCTGTGGCGGGCAGGCCGTAGAAGGTGCTCATTGGCACGTCCACCTCGTAGGCGACGCCATTGCAGTCCACCAGCACCAGGGGCGGCTGCTTGGAAAGAAGCTTGCCCGCGAGCCGGCCGATCAACGGATCCTGCCCCTTCTCACTTGAAGATTCTTGTTCAAAACCCGGCCCAGTCCGCTGCCATGCGCGTGGCAGATGGCACAGGCGAGCGCGTCGGCGGCATCGGGGCTGGGATCACCCGGCAGAGCGAGCAGCCTCTTTACCATGTGCTGCACCTGTTGCTTCTGGGCGTGGCCTTTGCCGACCACGGCCTGCTTGATCTGCAGCGCAGTGTACTCCGCGACGGGAAGGCCCGCGATCACCGCCGCGCAGATCGCGCTGCCGCGCGCCTGACCGAGCGCGAGCGTGGACTGCGGGTTGACGTTGACGAACACCTTCTCGATCGCGACCTGCTGCGGCCGGTTCGCGGCGATGACCTCGGCGAGGCCGTCGAGGATCGCCTTCAGGCGATCCGCGAGCTCGCCGCCTCCGGAGCGCACGCAGCCACTCGTGATGTACCTCAGCCGGCCGGCCGACTGCTCGATAACTCCAAAACCCGTGATGCGCAGCCCTGGATCGATTCCCAGAATTCTCACAATGCCGCGGTCGTGTAGACGTTCTGCACGTCGTCGAGCTCGTCGAGCGCGTCGAGCAACGCCTGCATCTTCTCCGCATCGGCGCCCGCCAGCTCGGTTTCGTTGAGCGCCTTCATCGTGACCTCGGCCGCTTCGGGCTTGAGCCCCGCCTTCTCGAGCGCCTGCTTGACGGCCTCGAAATCGCCGGGCGCGCAGATCACCTCGATCGAGCCGTCGGCGTTGGTCAGCACGTCGTCCGCGCCGGCCTCCAGCCCGACCTCCATGAGCCTGTCTTCGCTCGCGCCGGGCGCGAACACGAACTGGCCGCAGTGCTTGAACTGGAACGCCACCGAGCCGTCGGCGCCGATGTTGCCGCCGTTCTTGGTGAAGGCATGGCGCACCTCGGCAATGGTACGCGTGCGGTTGTCGGTGAGGCAGTCCACCATCACCGCCGCGCCCCCGGGGCCGTAGCCCTCGTAGCGCGATTCTTCGTAGCTCACGCCCTCGAGCTCACCCGTGCCGCGCTGGATCGCCCGCGTCACGCTGTCCTTGGTCATGTTCGCGTCGCGCGCCTTGTCGAGCATCAGGCGCAGCTTGGGGTTCGAATTCGGGTCGCCCCCGCCCTGCCGGGCAGCCACCGTGATCTCACGGATCAGCCGCGTGAAGACCTTTCCCTTCTTCGCGTCGGCCGCAGCCTTGCGGTGCTTGATGTTCGCCCATTTGCTGTGACCGGCCATGTCATAATTTTAGCGTCATGGCCGCGCCGCTCCTCGTAGCGAAGAACCAGAAGACCGAGCTCTGCCTGCTGCCGGCGCTCGCCAACCGCCACGGGCTGATCACCGGCGCCACCGGCACCGGCAAGACCGTGACGCTGCAGACGATCGCGCAGCAGCTCTCCGCAATTGGAGTGCCCGTGTTCATGGCCGACGTGAAGGGCGACCTGTCGGGCCTTGCGCTCGCGGGCGGCGACAATCCCAAGGTCGCCGAGCGGGCGAAGAGCCTGAAGGTCGAGCTCTCCTATGCCGCCTGCCCCGTCGTGTTCTGGGACGTGTTCGGCGAGAGCGGCCATCCGGTGCGCGCGACGGTCTCCGACATGGGCCCGCTGCTGCTCGCCCGCCTGCTCGGCCTGAACGACACTCAGGAAGGCGTGCTGAACCTGGTCTTCAAGATCGCCGACGACGCGGGGCTGCTGCTGCTCGACGCGAAGGACCTGCGCGCGATGCTGCAATTCGTCGGCGACAACGCGCAGAAGTTCACCACCGAGTACGGCAATGTCTCGGCCGCGTCGATCGGCGCCATCCAGCGCGGGCTGCTGGCGCTGGAGACGCAGGGCGCGGACCGTTTCTTCGGCGAGCCGATGCTGAACATCGCCGACCTGATGCAGACCGAGGGCGGCAAGGGCGTCGTCAACGTGCTCGCGGCCGACAAGCTGATGAACTCGCCCAAGCTCTACTCGACGTT
>JAYRND010000219.1:0-10050 GCA_041904885.1 Burkholderiales bacterium | reverse complement strand
GTGCCCGATGCCGCCGCCAAGGACGAGATCGGCAAGATCGTCCGGGGCGTGCCCAACGTGCGAGGCATCACCAATGACCTCGAGGTGGGCCCGGCCAGCCCGTTGAGCGCCAGGGCGACGGACTCCGGGATCACGGGCAAAGTGAAGGCCCGCTTCGTGGACGCGAACAAGTTCAATGCGGTGCACGTCAAGGTCGTCACCGAGGCATCGGTGGTCTACCTGCTCGGCATCGTCACGGAAGCCGAGGCCAACGACGCGGTGGAGATCGCGCGCACCACGAGCGGCGTGAAGAAGGTCGTCAAGATTTTCGAATACTGCAAGCCGAGCGACCCGGCCTGCGCGCCGCGCGGGGCGGGCAAGGCCAAGGCCGAGGAAGCGGAAAAGAAGTAGGCGGCCCGGCCTGCGTTTCGCGAAAAAAATAGTCCCGCCCGCCCGGGTCGCGCGCTGGGCGGCGCGCCAGCGGCGGCCGCTGGTGTTCACCAATGGCGTCTTCGACTTGCTGCATCGCGGTCACGCCGACTATCTCGAGCGGGCTCGCGGCAAGGGCAAATGCCTGCTCGTCGCCCTGAACAGCGACGCGTCCGCGCGCCGGCTGGGCAAGGGCAGGGGGCGGCCGGTCAATTCTCTGGCGGACCGCATGGCGATGGTGGCGGCGCTGGCGTCGGTGGACGCGGTGACCTGGTTCGGCGCGGACACGCCGGCCGCGCTGATCGAGCGGCTGCGGCCCGACGTGCTGGCCAAGGGCGGGGACTGGCCGGTGACGAAGATCGTAGGCGCGAAGGAAACGCTGGCCCGCGGCGGGCGCGTGCTCTCGATCCCGTTCCGCTACCGCCGGTCCAGCTCCGCGTTGCGGGACAAGATCAGGAAATCCTGAGCTCGAAGCAGAGCGCGCCTGGTGTCGGGCTGGCAAGGTAGGGCCCGGTCTCCCGGAAGCCCAGGTCCCGGTAGAGCGCGATCGCCGCCGTTAGCTTGGGCAGGGTGTCGAGCACGATGCGCCTGTAGCCCCGCTGCCGCGCCTCCTCGAGGATCGCAAGCGCAAGCCGCCGTCCGAGCCCGGTGCCGCGAAAAGCCTCGCGCACGTACATCCGCTTCATCTCCCCGGTGCCGGGATCGACGCAGCGCAGCGCGACGCAGCCGGCCGCTTTGTCGCCGTCCCGCGCCACCAGCAGCGCGCCCGAAGGCGGGGCATAGGCGCCGGGCAGTTCCGCAAGTTCCTGATCGAAACCCTGAAAACACAATGCCTCGGAAACGAGCGCGGAATATTCGAGAAACATCCGCTTGACCTCGTCGAGGTCCGCGGCGCGCGCGGGGGCGATTTCGAGCACCAAAGCATTCTACAATTGGCCTTCGTCCATGCGCCTGCACCAGCTCAAGATCGATTTCGCACCGGAGCAGGACCGGATGCTCATGCTGATCGCGGCGAGCGAGAAGGTCGAGGTGCGCATGTGGCTGACGCGGCGCTTCGTCAAGCTGCTCTGGCCGCTGCTCGTGAAGCTCGCCGAGGAGGCGAGCCCGCGCATCCGCACCCAGACCAACCCGGAGGCGCGCAAGGCGCTGCTCGGCATCGAGCACGAGCAGGCGGTGTCGAAGGCGAATTTCGCCGCACCCTACGACGACAGCGCGCGCGCAACGCCGCTCGGCGCCGAGCCGCTGCTGCTCGCGCGCATCCAGACCGGGCACGATCCGAACGGCCATCCGGTCCTGGCGATGCATCCGTCGGAAGGCCAGGGCGTCACCCTCACGCTCGACCCGGTGCTGCTGCACTCGGTTTGCCGCCTGCTGCAGGCGGCGGTGAAGAAGAGCGACTGGGACATGGAGCTGAAACTCCCCGGTTCCGAGCCGCAGGAAGCTGCGCCCGAGCGCAGCCGGCGTACCATCAATTGAGATGGACCTTCGCGCATCGATGCAGGAGCGTTTCCGGGGTCTGCTGCCCGACCTGATGGGCATGGAGCTCACTGCGGTCGCGCCTGAGAAGGTGGTCGCGACGATGACAGTGCGCAAGGATCTGTGCACCATCGGCGACAACCTGCACGGCGGGGCGATCATGGCATTCGCCGACACGCTGGGCGCTGTGGCGGCGATCCTCAACATGCCGCAGGGCGCGCGCACCACGACCATCGAGTCGAAGACCAACTTCATCGGCGGCGCGCCGGTGGGCAGCCGCGTGATCGGCGAGTCCGCGCCTGTGCACAAGGGCCGAACCACCGTGGTCTGTCAGACCACGATCCGCTCGGAAGCGGGCAAGCTGGTGGCGCTGGTGACCCAGACGCAGTTGGTCATACCCGGGTCCCCGTAGAGGGGTATAATTAGACCCCTTTAGTTTTCAAGGCGTTAGGTCATTAGTTCCGGTTTCGAAAAACTCGGCTTGATCCCGCCGCTGTTGCAGGCGGTCAAAGACCTGGGCTACGAGCAGCCCAGCCCCGTCCAGGAGCAGGCAATCCCCCTCGTGCTCGAGGGCCGCGATCTCATGGCCGGCGCCCAGACGGGCACCGGCAAGACGGCGGCGTTCGCCCTGCCCACGCTGCAGCGCCTTGCGCCCCTCGCGAGTACCTCGGCTTCGCCCGCCCGCCATCCGATCCGCGTGCTGGTGCTGACACCCACCCGCGAGCTGGCGATCCAGGTCGAGGAAAGCTTCCGCGAGTACGCCAAACACTTGCCGCTGCGTACCGCGCTCGTCTACGGCGGCTCGGACATGAACGCGCAGATCGCGGCGCTGCGCAAGGGCGTGGAGATTCTGGTGGCGACGCCGGGGCGCCTGCTCGACCACGTGCAGAACAAGACGGTGATGTTCAACCAGGTGCAGGTGCTGATCCTGGACGAAGCCGACCGCATGCTCGACATGGGATTCCTGCCGGACATCAAGCGCATCATCGCGCTGCTGCCGCCGGTGCGGCAGAACCTGCTTTTTTCGGCCACCTTCCCGGACGAGATCCGCAACCTCACCAAGACCCTCCTGCGCAATCCCGCCGAGGTGCAGATCGCCGCGCGCAACGCCGCCGCCGACTCCGTCACCCACGTGGTGCACCCGGTGCCGCGCGAAAAGAAGCGCGAGGTCCTGTCCTACCTGATCCAGACGCGCAGCCTGAAGCAGGTGCTGGTGTTCTGCGGCACGCGCATCGGCGCCAACCGGCTGGCGCACCAGCTGCGCCGCGACCACATCCACGCCGACGCGATCCACGGCGACAAGTCGCAGAGCGAGCGCGAGGCGGCGCTCGAAGCGTTCAAGGCGGGCAAGACCGCGGTACTGGTGGCGACGGACGTCGCTTCGCGCGGGCTGGACATCCAGGGCCTGCCGCAGGTGATCAATTTCGACATCCCGCACTCGCCCGAGGACTACGTGCACCGCATCGGCCGCACCGGCCGCGCCGGCATGACCGGCGAGGCGATCTCGCTGGTGGCGCCGGACGACGCCGAGGCGCTGGCGGCGATCGAGAAGCTGATCAAGAAGAAGATCGAGCGCGTGCTGGTGGCCGGGTTCGAGCCCAACACCGGCACGGTGGCGACGATGATGGGCGGCGAGCGCCGCCACCACGCGCGGCCGCAGCCGCGCCACCCGCGACCGGAACAGAGGCGCCCGGAAGTCCAGCAAGCGCAGCGCCCGCAGCAGCAGCCCCGTCCGCAACAACCCCGCCCGCAGTCCAAGCCCGCCGACCCGATCTTCTCCAAGCCCTACGAGCCCGGCACCGCTCCCGTGGTCGCCAAGGCCGCCGAGCCCACTGTCCACTCGAAGCGCCGCGAGCGGCCGGTCGCCGCTCTCCTGGGCGGCCTGAAGCGAGCCTAGCCCGGCATCCGTCGAGCGGGTTGGCGACGGGAATGAAAATCGCAGTCTTCGGCAGACCGGGTGGCGGCAAATCAACCTTGAGCCTGCAGATCGCGGCAGTGACGAAACTGCCGCTGCATCAGCTGGATCTCGTGCAATACCAGCGCGGCGGAACCAAGGTGCCGGACGAAGTCTTCTCAAGGATGCATGCGCAGATACTGGCCCAAGAGAAGTGGGTCGTAGATGGTTTTGGGAACCCGCAAGTCTTTGCGGCCATGCTGCATGCGGCGGACGTGCTGGTCTATGTCGAGCGGCCCTCCTTGACGCACTACTGGTGGGTGACAAAGCGGCTGTTGAAGAGCCCATTCTCCAAACCCCTTGGTTGGCCCGAGGGCAGTCCCTTGCTGAGCTCTACGATCAGCAGTTATCGCTTCCTCAGACGTTCCCCCAAGTTCTGGAATTCGGCGCTGAAGGCGAAACTGCTTGCGTTGCGCCCGGGAAAGCGCGTTTACGTGGTGCGCAAGCAAGCAGATGTGGCCGCGTTGTTGGCAGAGCTGGGCCCCTAGAATTAGTACGGCAGCGGTGCGCCGGGCTTGAGAGGTTGCAGCGCCTTGCGAAAATCTTCCTGGATGCGCTTGAGCGCTGTTTCGGTGTCGCCCTCGAAGCGCAGCACGATCACTGGCGTAGTGTTGGAGGCGCGCGCGAGGCCGAAGCCGTCGGCGTACTCGGCGCGCACGCCGTCAATCGTCAGCACGCGCTGCGCGGCGGGGAAGAGCGCGGATTTCTGCAGGCGCTCGATGAGCGCGTGCGGCTCGCCCTCGGCGAGCTTCCAATTGAGCTCGGGCGTGCAGGGCGCATCGGGGAGATTTTCGAGCGTTCCCCCAGGATCTGATTCTTTGGAGAGAATCTCGAGAAGCCTGGCGCCACAGTAGAGCGCGTCGTCGAAGCCGTACCAGCGCTCCTTGAAGAAGATGTGCCCCGACATCTCGCCCGCGAGCGGGGCGCCTGATTCCTTCAGCTTCGCCTTGATGAGCGAATGGCCGGTCTTCCAGACCACCGGGTGGCCGCCGTGGCGCTCGATCCAGGGCGCCAGGAGGCGCGTGCATTTCACGTCGTAGATGACCTCCGCGCCCGGCTTGCGCGAGAGCACGTCCTTCGCGTAGAGCATCAGTTGGCGGTCGGGGAAGATGATGCCGCCGCGTTTCGTCACCACGCCGAGGCGGTCTCCGTCGCCATCAAAGGCAAGGCCGAGCTCGGCGTTCCCGGTTTTCAATTCCTGGATCAATGCGGAAAGATTCTCGACCTTGGAGGGATCCGGATGGTGGTTCGGGAAATTCCCGTCCACCTCGGAAAACATTTCCGTCACCTCGCAGCCCAGCCGCCGGAAAAGCCGCGGCGCGACGACGCCGGCGACGCCGTTGCCGCAGTCGATCGCGACCATCATCGGCCGCGCGAGCCGGACATCGCCCGCGATGCGGTCCACGTAGGCGTCGAGGACATCCTGCCGGCTCCTTTTGCCGCTGCCCGAGGCGAACCCGCCGGCCTCGATCCTGCGCCGCAACTCCTGGATCTCTTCGCCCGAGAGCGTGGCGCCCGCCACCACCATCTTCAGGCCGTTGTAGTCGCCGGGATTGTGGCTGCCGGTCAGCATGACGGCGCTACGGCAGCCGAGGTGCTCTGCCGCGAAGTAGGTGACCGGCGTAGGCACGACGCCCAGCTCGATCACGCCGGCGCCCGCCGCGTTCAGGCCGTCCATCAGCGCGCCGCACAGCTCGGGCCCGGAGAGCCGGCCGTCGCGGCCCACGGCGAAGGTGGCCGCGCCCCGCTCGGCGCCGAGGCTGCCGAGCGCGCGGCCGATCTCCCGAACCGCCGCTGCGGTGAGCGTGCGGCCGGCGATGCCGCGGATGTCGTAGGCGCGGAAGATTTCCGCCGGAAGGCTCATGGCGCGGCCAGAAAGTCGAGCGCGCGGCGCGCCAGCCAGCGGCCGCGGCCGGGGAAACCGGCGTGGCCGCCGGTCTGCGGGAATTCGAGCGTCACGTGGTCAGGTATATCACGGCTGCGGATCGCCTCCAGCGCCGCCGCGGGCAGGAACGGGTCGTTGCGCGCGTTCAGCACCAGCACCGGGATGCGGATGCGCGCGAGCCAGGGGCCGCTGGAAGATCGCTCCCAGTAGTCGTCCGCGCCGCGAAAGCCGTGCAGCGGCGCGGTCACAGTGTCGTCGAATTCCCAGAAAGTGCGTGCCCGGCGCAGGCGCGCGGCATCGAAAAGGCCGGGATGCCGGGCAAGCTTCGCGATGGACTTCCGCTTCAGCGTTTTCAGGAACATGCGGGTGTAGAGCCGCCGGCTCAGGCCCCGGTCGAGCGCGCGGCCGGCGGCGGCAAGGTCGAGCGGCGCGGATATGGCGACGGCGCGCCGGACGAGCGCGTTCGCGCCCTGTTCACCAAGGTGTTTGAGCAACGCGTTGCCGCCCAGCGATACGCCGACCGAGTAATCGGCCCGGAGCCTCTCGAGGATCCAGCCGATCTCCGCGCTATCGCCCGAATGGTAGGCGCGCGGCAGGAGGTTCAACTCGCCCGAGCAGCCCCGGAAGTGCGGCACCACGCAGCGCCAGCCTCGCGCCATCGCCTGCGCGGCCAGCGCGCGCGCGTAGTGGCTCGCGGAGCTTCCCTCCAGGCCGTGGAACAGCGCAACCAGCGGACCTGCGGCGCGCTCGGCGGGCGCCGCCCAGTCGAGGTCGATGAAGTCGCCGTCGGGCGCCTGCCAGCGCTCGCGGCGCCAGCGGATGCGCGGCGCCGGGGCAAGCGCTGCGGCGATGGTCTGCAGGTGGCCGCCCGGCAGCCACCAGGGAGCCCTGTATTTTTCTTCCGGTCCCCTCAATGCAGGTACTTGGGCGCCGCAGGATCTGCGGGCCCAGCCTGCTGCGCGGCCGGCTCGCCCGGAGCGGGCGAGGCGTGGTGCACGACCATGCGCCACCCCGAGGGGGTGCGCAGGTATACGTTGGTCGCAACCATCGGCGGCCGCGGCCGCTGCTCGCCCGCGACAGTGATGTGCTCGTGCACGCTGTGGACCTCGACCATCATGCCCGCCGCCACGACCTGCTGGCCGATCTGCACTCGCATGCCCGAGCCGCCCGCGAACATCCGGCGCCAGCCCTCGCGCACCTGCGCCTGGCCCGCGAGGCGCTGCCCGCCCGGGTGCACGCAGACGATCTCCTCGTCCTCCGACCACACCGCCATCATCGCCTCGAGGTCGGCCCGCTCCAGCGCCTCGTAGAACGCGTTCTCGGCGTCCTGCGCGGTGGGATAGATCTTTGTGCTCACGACGCCGTGCCGAGCGCGGTATTGACCGCTTCCAGCACTTGATCCACCGAAAGCTCGCGCATGCACCGGAAATGGCCTAGGGGACAGTCCGGCTTGTAGCAGGGGCTGCACTCGAGGTGCAGCCAGAGCACTTTCGCGCCGGGCGACTGCGGGCCGGTGTGCTCAGGGCTGGAAGAGCCGAACAGCGCCACCACCGGCCGGCCGGCGGCTGCCGCCACGTGCATCAGGCCCGAATCGTTGGACACCACGGCCGCCGCCCTTGCGATCAGGTCGATCGCATCGTCCAGGCTGGTCTTTCCGATCAGGTTGATCCCGGGAATCTCTCGGTTGTCCTCCGAGTCGCCCGCCGCGCCGAGCAGCACGATCTGCATCTTCAGCCGGGAGGCGAGCTCGTGGAAGTAGGGCCAGCGCTTCGCCGGTCCGTATTCGGCGCCGGGACAGAGGACGATATAGGGGCCCGCAATGCCGAAGCGGGCCACGACGTCGGTGAGGCCGGTGCGGATGCTGGGGGCGGGCAGGGGCGTCTCCGGCTCCGACCCCGGCTCCTCCGCAAGCCTCGCGTAGTGCAGCGTCATCGGCTCGCGCGGCTGCTTGCTCCGGTGGATGCGGTTCAGCAGGCCGACGCGCGATTCGCCCAGGTAGCCGACGCGCAGCGGAATGCGGGCGAGCGAGGGCGCCAGCGCCGCCTTCATGGTGTTCGGCAGCACGTAGGCCTCGGTGTATTCGCGGTCGCGCAGCATCCGCCCGAGGCGCCAACGGTCGCCCAGCTGCAGCTCGCCATGGCGCAGGTCGGCCTCGATGACCTTCGCCACCTCGGGCATGCGGCGCAGCACGGCCGCCACCCGCGGCGGCGCGAGGAGATCGATGCGCGCGCCGGGTTTCCTTTCGAGCAGCCGCATGAGCAGCGGCTGCGCCATCAGCGCATCGCCGATCCAGTTGGGTGCCACCACCAGGAGGCGCGTAGCGCCAGCGAGTAGTCGCGTCAGGCTAATGCCCCTTGGGTGCGGCGCCCTTGTACAGGTACTTGGTGCCGCAGTACGGGCAAAGCGCCTCGCCATGCTTGACCACGTCCAGAAAGACGCGCGGATGCCGCGCCCACAGCGGCGAGCCGGGCATCGGACAGTGCAGCGGCAGGTCCTTCTCGGTCAGCTCGACCTGGCGCGCCGCGTCGTTGCGCGTGCCGGAGCTCATCGCCGCGCCTTCTTCATCGGCACCGGCGTCAGCCAGTGCCGGTGCTTGCGGTCCTTGCCGGTCACCACGTCGAAAAACGCCTTCTGCAATGCCTTGGTGATCGGGCCCGCCTTGCCCGCGCCGATGACCCGCCCGTCCAGCTCGCGGATCGGCGTCACCTCGGCGGCGGTGCCCGTGAAGAAGCATTCGTCGGCGATGTAGATGTCGTCGCGCGTCAGGCGCTTGGCCTTCACCTTGTAGCCGAGGCCCTCGGCCAGTTCGATCACCGAGCTGCGCGTGATGCCGGTGAGCGCGGAGGTGAGCTCTGGCTCCCAGATCACGCCGTCCTTGATCACGAAGATGTTCTCGCCGGCACCCTCGGCGACGAAGCCGTCGACGTCCAGCAGCAGGCCCTCGTCGTAGCCGTGCTGCGTTGCCTCCAGCGTCGCCAGAACCGAGTTGGGGTAGGTGCCCGACATCTTGGCGCGCGCCATGGTGACGTTGACGTGGTGGCGTGCGACCGACGCGGTCTTCACGCGGATGCCCTTGTTCAGCGCCTCGGGCCCGAGGTAGGCGCCCCAGGGCCAGGCCGCAATCGCCACGTGCACTTTGGCACCGACCGGCGACACCCCCATCTTCTCCGAGCCGTAGAAGGCGATCGGACGGATGTAGCAGGCCTCGTGGCCGTTGGCCGCGACAGTGTCGATATGCGCCTGCATCAGGCGCTCGATCGAATACGGGATCTTCATCAGGTAAATGTGCGCCGAGTTGAAAAGGCGCTGCGTGTGCTCGCGCAGGCGGTAGATCTGCGTGCCGCTGACTGTCTTGTAGGCGCGCACGCCCTCGAACACCGCCAGGCCGTAGTGCAGCGAATGCGTGAGCACGTGCGTGGTCGCCGAGCGCCACGGTACCAGCTTGCCGTCGTACCAGATCCAGCCATCGCGGTCCGCCATCGACAGCGGCGCCGCCGCTTTTGCCTTTGCCATGGGATTCCTCAGGGTCGTTTCGCGACCATTCAACCACAAAAATGCGCCATACTATTAACATGAATGTTAATCATGTGTTCGCCGCGCTGGCTTCGCACCCGCGGCGCCAGATGCTCACGTTCCTCGCGCAGACCGCGCTCTCGACCTCCGACCTCGCCGCGCGCTTCGGCACCACGCCGCCGGCGGTGTCGCGCCACCTTTCGGTCCTCCTGCACGCCGGCCTGGTTTCCGCCGAGCGGCAGGGCCAGCGGGTGCTGTACCGCCTGGAGCGCGACGTCCTCCTCGAAGCGCTCGCGCGTTTCGCCTCGGAGATGGACGCCCCGCTGCGCCGCGCGCCGCGGGAGGCCATCTAGCGCTAGACTCCCGCGCCAGGGCGGCCCATGCGAATCCTCCTTTTCCTGCTGGCGGTGATTGCGGTGGGCGGTTGCGCGACGGAGCCGGTCGCGACCGGGCCCGCGCGCGCAGACGGCGCGGTTTCCTTTCCGAGCGCGGGCAGCCTGCAGCGCGGCGGCGCCGGCCGGTTCTTCGTGCAGAGCATGCCCGTGCGCCTTGGCGGCGAGCTGGCCTTCCCCGAAGGCAGCGGGCCCTTCCCGGCCGTCGTTCTCGCGCACGGCTGCAACGGCAACCGCAACATCGAACGCGCCTGGGGCCCCATCCTGCGCCAATGGGGTTACGCGACCTTTGTCATCGACAGCTTCGGCGGCCGCGGCCTCACGGAAGTCTGCACGCAGGGAGGTGCCCTGCTGCCGCTGGAGCGCGTGCCCGACGCCTACGGTGCGCTGCGGCTGCTCGCCGCGAACCCGAGAATCGACGC
>JAYRND010000218.1:0-7879 GCA_041904885.1 Burkholderiales bacterium | reverse complement strand
GCGCCGCCCGCGCCCACGGTCGGCGCCTCGGGCGCGATGTTCGGCCTGCTGCTCGCCTTCGGCTGGTTCTTTCCGCAGCGGCGCGTAATGCTGATCTTCCCGCCGATCCCGATGCCCTCGCGCGTGTTCGTGGCGGTGTACGGCGCGCTTGAGCTCGCCCTCGGGGTCACGGGCAGCGCGAGCGGGGTGGCGCATTTCGCGCACCTGGGCGGCATGCTCGGCGGCTGGCTGATCATCCAGTACCGGCGCGGCGGCTTTCCGTTTGGCTAGCGCATGGCCGGGCCCCTGCGCCGCATCATCCACCTCGACATGGACGCGTTCTACGCTTCGGTCGAGCAGCGCGACGACCCGGCGCTGCGCGGCAGGCCGGTCGCGGTCGGCGGCTCGCCGCAGGGCCGCGGCGTGGTGGCTGCCTGCAGTTACGAGGCGCGCAAATTCGGCGTGCGCTCGGCGATGCCGATGGCGCGCGCCGTGCGCCTGTGCGCGGAACTCGTCGTCGTGCGGCCGGATTTTGCGAAGTATCGCGCGGTGTCGCAGCAGGTGATGGCGATCCTGCGCGAGTGCACGCCGCTGGTCGAGCCGCTATCGCTGGACGAGGCCTACCTCGACGTCACCGAGAACAGCTGGGGCGAGCCGCTCGCCACGCAGGTCGCGAAGAAACTGAAGAAACTGATCCACGAGCAGACCGGATTGACCGCCTCTGCCGGGGTCGCGCCGAACAAGTTCCTCGCCAAGATCGCCTCGGGCTGGAAGAAGCCCGACGGGCTGACCGTCATCCCGCCCGAGCGCGTGGAAGAGTTCCTGCAGCAGCTGCCGGTGGAGGCGCTCTGGGGCGTGGGGCCGGTCACCGCACGCAAGCTTCGGGCGCTCGGCATCGAAATGCTCGTCGATATCAGGAACAAAGAGGAAATCGAGCTGCAGAAGACCGTGGGCAGCCTGGCCGGGTGGCTGAAGCGGCTGTCGAACGGCGACGACCCGCGCGAAGTGAAGCCCGACCGGCCGTGGAAGTCGATCTCGGCCGAGACTACTTTTGCCGTGGACCTCGAGAATTTGCAAGACATGCGGTTGGAACTGACGGCATTGGCGAAGAGAGTGGCAAATTCTCTTCAGAAGAAGGACCTCCTCGCGCGAACCGTCACGCTCAAGCTGCGCTACGCGGATTTCACCACCGTCACGCGCAGCCACACCGCGGGCGCGCCCTCGCGCGACCCGGAGGACTTCGCGGCGCGCGCGGTGGCGCTGCTGGAGCGCACCGAGGCCGCGCGCCGCCCGGTGCGGCTGCTCGGCGTGGGCTCGCACGGGCTGGTCGGCGCCGCGGAAGCGCCCCCCGAACAACTGCTCCTGCGGTAGCATCGGCGCATCCCCGAGAAAGCGAGACTCCCATGAGCGAAGGACACGAAGCCCCCGCCACTGCCGCCAAGCCCGCCGCCGCGCCCGCGGTCGACCCGATCGAGGAGCTCGCGCGGCAGGTCTTCGTCCAGCTCTCGGCCAACGTGCACGCGACGCCGGGCGAGAAGCCGCCCCACGAGAAGCTGGTCGAGCTGAGCTTCCGCCTGGCCGAGGCCTTCGCCGAGGGCAACCTCAAGTTCAATACCGCCGCCCGCCTGCGCGCCGAGGCCAAGGCCAAAGCGAGCGTGGACGTGAGCAAGATCGAGATCGACTTCGGCTCGGTGGGCCTGGCGACCAAGAAGTAGCGCGCTGCAGCGAACCAGCGGCCGCCGCCGCGCGGCGGCGGTGTACCCTCGGGCGCTGGCATGAAGCGCCCTTTCCACGGCTGGATCATGGTCGGCGCCGGCAGCCTGATGCAGTTCGTGCAGGGCACGCTGCTGCTGCAGGCCTTCGGCGCCTACTTCGCCGTCCTGCGCGACGACCGTGGCTGGTCGAAGACCGAGCTCTCGGGCGCGGCCGCCCTGCATCAACTCGAGGCCGCGATGCTTGGGCCCCTGCTTGGCTGGTTCCTCGACCGCTTCGGCGCGCAGTGGTCGATCCGCATCGGCACCATCGTGTTCGGCTGCGGCTTCCTCCTGTTATCCCAAATAGACTCCCTGCTCGCCTTCTACGGCGCCTTCATCATGACGGCGCTGGGCGCGAGCCTGTGCGGCTTTTTCCCGCTCAACGTCGCGCTGATCCGCTGGTTCGAGAAGAAGCGCGCCCGCGCGCTGGCCACCATGCAGCTCGGCATGGCCGCCGGCGGACTGTGCGTGCCGCTGGTGGCCTGGGCGCTGGCGACCTTCGGCTGGCGCGCGACCGCGTTCGCCTCCGGACTGCTGGTTATGGTCATCTGCCTGCCACTGTCGTTCCTCTTCCGCAGCCGGCCGGAGGACTACGGCGAAACCGTTGACGGGAGAAGTTCCGTATCTTTGAAAACGTCTTCAGATTCCAACGGCAAAACCGACGACGGCACACGCGATTTCACCGCGCGCGAGGCGCTGCGCACGCAGGCGTTCTGGCTGCTTTCGCTCGGGCACGGCTTCGCGCTGCTGGTGGTGATGGCGGTCAACACGCACGCCATCACGCACATGAAGGAGGGCCTGGGCTACACCATCGAGGCGGCCGCCTTCGTCATCACGCTGCAGACCGTGGCGCAGCTCTGCGGCGTGGCCACCGGCGCCTGGATTGGCGACCGCATGGACAAGCGGCTCGCCTCCGCGGGCTGCATGCTCGGGCACGCTGCCGGGCTGCTCTGCCTCACTTACGCGCTCAACGCGGCGATGGTGGTCGTGTACGCCGTCGTGCACGGCTTCGCCTGGGGCCTGCGCGGGCCGCTCATGCAGGCGATCCGCGCCGACTATTTCGGCCGCAGCGCGATCGGCATGATCCTGGGGCTCTCGTTCATGATCATCGTCATCGGCCAGGTCGGCGGCCCGATGATCGCCGGCATCCTGTCCGACATCACCGGCAACTACCGCGCCGGCTTCACGGTGCTCGCGATCCTCGCGGGCCTGGGCTCGGCGTTTTTCCTGCTCGCGCGCAGGCCGGAACGGCCGCGCCGGCATTCGTGACCAAGGAGCGAAGCATGGCAAGCAGAACGCGCAAGGCGAACCCTCCCCGCAGCAAGGCATACGCCGACGGCCTCCGCGTCCGCCGCCGCTGGCTCGGCAGGGCCTACGTGGCCAAGGCGTTCCGCGAGGCCGACGACTTCAGCATCGACCTGCAGCACTACGTCACCGAGCACGGCTGGGGCGCGAGCTGGGCGCGCGGCGTGCTGCCGATGAAGACGCGCGCCTTCATGAACCTCGCCATGATCTCCGCGCTCAACCGGCCGCACGAGCTGGAAATCCACCTGCGCGCCGCGATCCGCAACGGCATGACGCGGCGCGAGATCAAGGAGGCGTTCCTGCACGTGGCCGTCTACTGCGGCGCGCCGGCGGCGATGGACAGCTTCCGCATCGCCCGCAGGATCTTCGCCGAGAAGCGCTAGCGCAGCCGACCCCCGGCTCAGCGGAGCCGGCCTGCGGAGAAGAATTCCTCCATCAGGAAGGCCTCGAGCGCGGCGTTGTCGGCCGGGCGCGCCGACAGCGTCAGCTCGCGGTTGAGCCGGATCGACTCCCAGAGGAAGGTGCCGGTCTCCTGCTCGCGGATGATCTCGATGATCTTGCGGACCACCGCGATCTGCATGTTCGGATTGCTGCCGCGCTGCACTTCGAACACCTGCTGCGAGATCCGGTTGATGAGCTTGTTGTAGCCGTAGAAGCCGAGCTCGGCGCGGTCGAAACCGATCGTGCGCACATGGAAGGTGCCGCCGCCGAGGTTCTTGTTGCCGCCGAAGGTCTGCGTGCGGTTGAGGCCCAGCCGCGCGGCCGCCTCGCGGTTGGCGCGCTCCTGCTCGCTTTCCACCGGCGGCCCCGGCGGCGCGGCCTGCGACGCGGGCGCGGGCTCGCGCGCGCGGCGGCGCGCCTCGATGTAGGCGGCGAGGTCCTCGCCCAGCACGGCGCTCTTCGATTCGGCGGGCCGGGTCGGCGGCGCCATCGCCGCGGACTTCGCCTGCCGCTCGGCGGTGAGCACCTTCTGCGCGGCGGGCGGCGCATGCGCGGACCTGGGCGCGACCAGCCGGCGCTCGGGCAGCGGCGGCTGCTCCATCGAGGGCACCGGGCGCGGCGGCGGCGTCACGATGCGCACCGCCAGCGAGCCGCCCGGCTTCCCCTCCCGCGGGTCATCGAAGGGGCGCATCAGCAGCTCCTTCGGCCAGGTCCACAGCGCGAGCACGTGCAGCAGGATCGACAGGGCGAACGCCATGTCGATGGTGGTGATCGTGATGCGGTCGTAGCGGTTGCGGAGGGAATCGAACGGGTTGCTCATGGCCTGGCGGGAGGACGGCTCCCGGGCGCGCGCGGGGCGCTCTGCTGCGTCGCGGCGAATATACACCCGCCGGCGCGCGCCCCCGCGCGTCAGCGAACCGCAAGCTGCGCTACTCGGCGCGGATGTTGGCCTCCTTCACCACGCGCCCCCACTTCGCGAAGTCGGCCTTGATCCTTTCCATCGTCTGCGCGGGAGGCAGGATCTCCGCGTCGCAGCCGGTAGCGTTGATCGGCTCGAGCGCGGCCTTGTCCGCGCCGACGCGGGCGAGCGCCTGCGTCCAGCGCGCGACCACCTCCGGCGGCAGGCCGGCGGGCCCGAGCACCCCGTACCAGGCGGTCGAATCGAAGCCCCTGAGCACCGAAAGCTGCGCATCCTTCGTGCCCACCTCGTCCATGGTGGGCACGTCGGGGAATGCCGCCGAGCGCTTCAGCGACGTCACCGCGAGCGGGCGGATCTTGCCGCTCTTCACCGCGCCCACCGAAGGCCCGAGCGAGGAGAACAGCATCGGCACCTGCCCGCCCATGAGGTCCGTCATCGCCGGGCCGCCGCCCTTGTACGGGATGTGCAGGAGGTTGGCGCCGGTGACGCGCTTGAACATCTCGCCCGAGAGGTGGTGCGGGCCGCCAACGCCGGAGGTACCGTAGCTCCACTTGTTCGGCTCGCGTTTGGACGCGGCGATCACGTCTTCCACCGTCCGGAACGGCGTCGCCGGGTGCACGACCAGCAGGCTGCCGCTGCCGCAGACGTGGCCGAGCTGGGTGAACGACGTGAACGGGTTGTAGCCCACCTTGGCCAGGTGCGGCGCGACCGTGAGCGGCCCGCTGTCGAAGTAATAGAGCGTGTAGCCGTCGGCAGGCGCCGACACCATCTGCTCCATCGCCACCCCGCCCGCGTTGCCGGGCTTGAAATCGATCACGATCGGCTGCCCGAGCAGGGGCTCGAGCGCGCGGGCGAGCGGCCGCAGGCCCGCTTCCGCCGAGCCTCCCGGCGCGTAGCCGACCATGACGCGCACCGGCTTGGCCGGATACGCCTGCGCGAGCGCGGCGCCGGCGCAAGCCGCGGGCAGCAAGCCGGCCGCGAGCATCCGTATTGCGAAACCCCTCATCGAACCCTCCCCCAATCTGACCGAGGCGCAAGGGTAGCGCATCCGGCGCTTCATACTCGCTTAATACTTGGTGCCTAGGATGCCGCATGGACATGACCGAGCTCATTCGCAATGCGGGATCCGCGGCCGAGGTGATCTCGGCGCTCTCGACCTACGTGGAGTCGCTGCGCCAGGTGTCGGCGATCCCGGACTGGTGCCAGCGGCTGCCGATCCAGGGCGAGGAGGACGTGCGCGCGCGCATGCTGGCGCTGGTGGCGGTGGTCAACCTCACCTCGCAGCACCTGCGCGACCGGGACTGCAACATCGCCAAGGGCGCGCTGCGCGTCTTCGCCGCCGCCTGCTGGCGGCTGCGCCCGCGCGCGCGGCGCCCCTAGCGCTCAGCCGGCCCGCACCTCTACGCGCCGCGGCTTGGCGTGCTCCGCCTTCTGGATGCGGAGCTTGAGCACGCCCTGCCGGAATTCGGCCTGCAGATTGTCGGCGGCGAGCTCCTTGGACAGCGTGAATACCCGCCGGTAGCGCGGCAGGCTCACCTCCGCGTGCGTCGCCTCCATGCCCTCGGGCATGCGGATGTCCATCTCGCCCTCGATGACCAGCCGGTCGCCGTCCACCTCGAGGCTCAGCTTCTCCTTCGGCACCCCGGGCAGGTCGGCGTACAGCGTGATGCCGGCCGCGTCTTCGATGACGTCCACCGGCGGCAGCAGCGCGGCGAGGTCGGCGGCCTGCTGCTCGCGGGAAACTGCGGTCTTTTCGTCCATGGTCGTTCCTCCGGTCAGTTGACCGCGACGCGGCGCGGCTGAGCCGCCGCCAGTCGCTGGATGGTCACGTGCAGCACGCCGTCGCGATAGTGCGCCTCCACAGAATTCGGATCGAGGTCGTCGGCCAGCGTGATCACTCGATGGAAACGGCCCGCGAAGCGCTCGTTGACGTGCACGCTCGCCGCGGCTTCCCCCGCGGGCAGGTCGCCCGGGCGCTCGCCGGAGATGCTGAGCACGCCGCGCTCCAGGTGCACCTCGATCGATTTCGGATCCAGGCCCGGGGCAAAGGCGTAGATCTCCGCCGAGCCGGCGGTGGTGCCGACGTTGAACGCCGGGTAGCCGCCGCGGGCGAAGCCGCGGATGCTCGGCGAGAATTCGAAGACCTGCTGCATCTGGCGCTGCAGGCGGTCCAGCTCCGCGAACACGTCGCGGGGAAAGAGCGAAAATTCCATGGTGCGTCCTCCGCTGTGGTTGGCTGGAGGCGAAGATAGGGCCGGCCGCGCGGCTTTCAAGGGCTTGAAATCGCCTGCACGGGCCCGGATATGCCTTCGTTTCCGGACCGGGCGTGACGTAATCCCCGTGGAGGGCTTTGCCCCGTCAACAACCGGTGCTCCAATTGCGTTGATCGCCTTGCAGCGCGGATTTCCGCGCTGCACAAAAAAGGGAGGGCACCGATGAGACCGCTACCCGCAGCTATCACCCTCGCGCTGCTGATTGGCGCAGCGCCGGCCTGGGCGCAGCAGAGGCCCGCACCGACGCAGGCCGAGAGCGATGCCCGCCAGGCGCGCGACCAGCTCGCCCGCGACCGGGAAGCGCTCGAAACCGCGCGCAAGTCGGGCGACCCGGCCAAGGTCAAGGCCGCCGAGCAGAAAGTGCGCGCGAGCGACGCAAACCTGAACCAGAAGCGAAGCGCCGTCGACCGCGAGCGCGTGCAGGCCGACCAGACCAAGCTCAAGGCGAGCCGCGAGGAGCTGAGCAGGGACCAGGCGCAGCTGAAGAAGGACCGCGAGGCGCTGGAGGCCGCGCGCAAGTCGGGCGACCCGGCCAGGATCAAGGCTGCAGAGGCGAAGGTCAACGCGAGCCGCGACGAAGTGCGCGGCGACCGCCGCCAGATCGATTCGCAGCGCGAGCGCATGGAGCGCGACCAGCGCAACGCGCGCATGCACCGCGACGGCGACCGCCGCGAGGAGCACAAGGCGCCGGCCGAGACCGCGAAGGGCAGCGGCAAGGGCAAGAGCGGCTGGGCGCACGCCGAGAAGAAAGGCTACGGCCACAAGGACAAGTAGCCCCGAGCGCAGCGCGGCGCGCTGAAAAGCCGCGCTCCCCATGGAGTCCATGGGGTCTCCCGCTGGGGAAGTCCGGGCCCGTGAAATCGGTCACACGGGACTCGGACTACAATGCTTACACTTTTTTGCATGGGAATCGCGGAAACCCGCCTTTCGATGCCGAGCTCCAGCGCCTTTGACGAACTGCTCGCGCAGTGCCGCGACCTCGCGAGCACACAGCTCGACGCCGCCATCGCGGGCATGCTCGCCAAGGCCGACGATGCGCTCACCGAACTCGCCACCAAGACCCAGGACCGCGAGACGCAGAAGCGCTACCTGGAGGTGAAGGAGCTCGCGCGCACCAAGCGCGCCGAGTTCGAGAAGCTGTTCCACCAGCGCTTCCTCGCCGAGTTCCAGCAGCGCACCAACAAGGCGCGCAAGATCGGCGGCAGCTT
>JAYRND010000217.1:0-3877 GCA_041904885.1 Burkholderiales bacterium | reverse complement strand
TCCTGCACGCGCTCCTGCCGCACAAGTACGTGGACCACACGCATGCGGACGCCGTGCTCTCGGTGTCCAACGCGCCCGACGGCGAGAAGCGGGTGCGGGAGATCTACGGGGACAGGGTGGTCGTGATCCCCTATCTCATGCCGGGATTCGATCTCGCCGCCTACTGCGCGCGCGAGTTCCCGAAGCAAAGGACGAAAAGCACCGTGGGCATGGTGCTGCTCTCGCACGGGATTTTTTCGTTCGCCGAGGGAGCGCGCGAGTCCTACGAGCGGATGATCGAGCTGGTCTCGATGGCGGAGCAGTACCTGACGGCGAAGAAGGCCTGGAGCCTGGGATCCCCCCCGGCGAAGGCGGGAGCATTCAAGCGCGAGGACGCCGCGAAGCTGCGCAGCGACATCTCGCGCGCGGCGGGCGTTCCCCTGCTCTGCCGCTGCAACGACGCGCCGCGGTTCCTCGGCTTCGCGCGCCACCCCGACGTGGCGCGCATCTCGCAGGGCGGCCCGGCGACGCCCGACCACGTGATCCGCACCAAGCGCGCGCCGATGCTGGGAAGGGACGTGGAAGGCTTCGCCTCTGCCTACCGTACATACTTCGAAAGAAACGAAAAGACGGCGAAAGAGCGCAAGACCATGCTCGATCCGGCCCCGCGGGTCGTGCTCGACGCGGAGCTGGGCCTGGCCGCGATCGGGCGCACGGCGAAGGACGTCGGGATCGTAGAGGACCTGTACGACCACACCATCGACGTGATCCTGCGCGCGGAGGCGCTGGGCGGCTGGCGCGCGCTCGAGGAGCGCCACATCTTCGACGTCGAATACTGGGACCTCGAGCAGGCGAAGCTGAAGAAGGCCGGCGCTCCGGCGATGTTCGCCGGCGAAGTCGCCGTGGTCACTGGCGCCGCTTCCGGCATCGGCAAGGCCTGCGTAGAGGCGCTGCTCAAGCGCGGCGCGGCGGTGGTGGGCCTGGACCGCAATCCGGCGATCGAGACCCTATGGAAGCGCCCGGACGTTCTGGGACTGATCTGTGATCTTGCGGATGCATCCCAGATCGGAAAAGCAGTTGACAGGGCGGTAAAACAATTTGGCGGCGTGGACGTGCTCATTCTCAACGCCGGCATTTTTCCCGCCTCGCAACCCGTCCAGGACGTCGCGCTGGACACCTGGCGCAGCGCGATGGGCGTCAACGTGGAGGCGAACCTGCACCTGATGCAGGCCTGCCACGCGCTGCTCAAGCTCGCGCCCTGCGGCGGGCGCATCGTGGTGATCGGCTCGAAGAACGTGCCCGCTCCCGGGCCCGGCGCTGCCGCCTACTCCGCCTCCAAGGCGGCCATGAACCAGCTCGCCCGGGTGACGGCGCTCGAATGGGCGAAGGACGGAATCCGCGTCAACGTCATCCACCCCAACGCCGTCTACGACACGGCGATCTGGACCGACGAGGTGCTCGCCGCGCGCGCGAAGGCCTACGGGCTCACGGTCGAGGAGTACAAGGCGAACAACCTCCTGAAGACCGAAGTGACCGCCAGGGACGTCGCCGCGCTCGCGGCGGAGATGTGCGGGCCGCTGTTCGCCAAGACCACCGCGGCGCAGGTGCCGGTCGACGGCGGCAACGAGCGCGTCGTTTGATGGCGATCGAGCCGATCCGCTGGAAAGGCGACCGGCTCGAGCTGCTGGACCAGCGCCTGCTGCCGGAACGGAGCGAGTACGTTTCCTGCCGGACAGCCGAGGAGGTCGCCAAGGCGATCAAGGACATGGTCGTGCGCGGCGCGCCCGCGATTGGTTGCGCCGCGGCCTTTGGAATTGCCCTGAATGGTTCTGAAGAGTCTTTTTCCCGCCTGGCAGCAAGCCGCCCGACCGCGGTAAACCTTTTCTGGGCATTGGAACGAATGCGCAAGGCCAGGGACCGCGTAGCCGAAGCCATCGCGATCTTCGAGGAGGACCTCGCCGCCAACCGCGCCATGGGCGAGCACGGCGCGAAGCTGATCGGGGCGAACGCGCGCGTCATGACCTATTGCAACGCCGGCGCGCTCGCCACCAGCGGTTATGGAACAGCGCTCGGCGTGATTCGCTCTGCGAAGAGCAAAGGCGTCTCCGTCATCGCCTGCGAAACGCGTCCCTATCTCCAGGGCGCGCGCCTCACGGCCTGGGAATGCGTGCAGGAAGGCATTCCCTGCACGCTCATTACCGACAACATGGCCGGCCACCTGATGGCGACCGGCCAGGTCGACGCCGTCATCGTCGGCGCCGACCGCATCGCCGCGAACGGCGACGCCGCCAACAAGATCGGCACGTACATGGTCGCGGTGCTCGCGCGCCGCCACGGGCTGCCCTTTTACGTGGCGGCGCCCTCCTCCACCTTCGACCTCGCGATCGCCGACGGCACGAAGATCCCGATCGAGGAGCGCCCGCCGCAGGAAGTCACCGGCCACCGCGGCCTGCGCTGGGCGCCGGAGGGCGTGAACGTCCGCAACCCCGCCTTCGACGTCACGCCGGCCGAGTTGATCAGCGCGATCATCTGCGAGAAGGGCGTCGCGCGCGAGCCGAACCGCGAGCGGATTCGAGGACTGCTGGGAGCGAGCTGATGGCGCGCAAGAAGATCCTGGTGATCGACGACGATCCCGATGTCATCGCCTTTCTCGTGGCCAAGCTCGGCGCCGCGCACGAAGTGATCTCGACAGTGTCGCCGCGCGACGCGCTGCGCCTCGCGCGCGAGCAGAAGCCAGACCTGATCCTGTGCGACATCGACATGCCCGAAGTCGACGGCAGCGATGTCTCGGCGCAGATGTTCGGCGACGTCTCGGTCCGGGCGATCCCGTTCGTCTACCTCACCGCCATTGCCTCGCCGAAGGACCTCGGCGCGCGCGGCGGCTACCTCGGCGGGCGGATGGCGATATCCAAGGAGCTGCCGCCCGAGGAGCTGCTCGGCCGCGTGCGCGAGCTGCTCGGAGACTAGGTCAAGCTATCGGGTCGATATCGAGATGAAGGCCTTCGTCTGGGGCTGATGCGCGGGGAGGTTTTCTGCCATCCACCGATCGAATTCCGCGCGTCGCGCGCTGATTGACGCGGGCGGCGGTCCCCACGCAGGATCGGGGACGTAGCGCCACAGGTAGTCGTCGAAGAAGCCTGCATCCTCGATCCTGGCCATTTCCTCCATGTAAGTCACCTTTTCCGCGTACTTGTTTCGGATACTGCGCCATACCTTGATCTGGTTCGCGCGAGCGTAATGCGTGGCCACATACGGTATTTGAAAGCTGCGGCTCGCCGGATTCAACAAAACGCACTGCATCGTCCAGTGGACGAGAGAGTATCCATAGGTAAGCCAGACGATTTGCTCCGGGTCGCCGCTCTTGTTCAGCGAACCGTCGAGATGGATCGTGGTCTTCGGGGTCTCCGGCTTGGGTGGCGTTGCGTCCGCCAGGCGCACGAGCTCGGCGACAAAAGCGCGCGCCATCTCGTCGTCGCCCTGGCGCGGCGCAACGTTCGTCAGCCGGACCTTGATGAAATGCCCGCGCGCCGCCCAAAGCCACAGCATCGTGGCCTGCGCGGTTTCGCGGACCTCGAAGAGATCGAAGAGAACGCCGACGTCGCCTTTTTCGCCCTTGAACTGCACCACTTCGTTCAGGAGCGCCTGGACCGACATTCCCTGCTTGGACCAGACCTGCCGGATCTCGCCGATGGTCTGCTCGCGCATTTTCGCGACGGCGCCGCCGGTCCCGGGCGCAACCGGGCACTGCCCGCCGCTGTAGACGTAGACGGTAGCCACCATATTGGGTTTGCGGTTGTATCCATAGGAAAAGCCAGTGCCCGGGTTCTTCGATTCGTAGTCGACCTCCCTGCCGCGCGTGAACCCGGCGATTTCGTCCGGGAAGGCGATTCTCGTCGGC
>JAYRND010000216.1:0-4576 GCA_041904885.1 Burkholderiales bacterium | reverse complement strand
GCCCAAGGTCGAGGTGATCCGGGAAAGCAGCGCTCCCCCTGCGGAGCCCAAGGCTGACCAAGAGGCCAGGCCGGAACCAAGACCCAAGCCCGCGGCCAGGCCCGTCGAGACTTCGCCCGAAAAGCCAGCGGCCAGTCCCGAACCGGACCCATTGAAGCAAAAACGCGGCGATGATCGCTGAGTTCCGGCACGAGCAGGTCGACGGCGCGGGAGTGAAGCTGCACTGCGGCGTCGCCGGCGAGGCAGGGCGCCCGCTGATGCTCTTCCTGCATGGTTTCCCCGAGTTCTGGGCGGCGTGGCGCGTACCGATGGCGCATTTCGCCGCGCGCGGCTGGCTGTGCGTGGCCCCGGACCTGCGCGGCTACAACCTGTCGGACAAGCCCGCGGCGGTCGAGGACTACAAGGCGAAGCACCTCGTTGCCGACGTGCTTGCCCTTGCCGCGCACTACAGCCCGCAGCGGCAGTTCGTCCTGGTCGCGCACGACTGGGGCGGGGCGGTCGCCTGGGCGGTAGCGATCGGTCACGCTCAGCGCCTCGCGAAGCTGGTGATGATCAATTCGCCGCACCCGTACCTGTTCTGGCGCGAGCTGTGCAACAACCCGGCGCAGCAGAAGGCGAGCGAATACATGAACATGTTCCGGCTGCCGAAAGCCGAGCGGGTGCTCTCGGAGCACGGCTACGCCCGACTGCTTGCCGCGTTTGCGCACCTCAGCCCGCAGTGGCGCGCCGAGCTGGTCGGGGCCTGGTCGCAGCCGGGCGCGCTGACCGGCGGCCTCAACTTCTACCGCGCATCCCCGATGTACCCGGCCACGGCCGACGACCCGGGCGCGAGCAAGCTGCGCCTGGAGGCGAAGGATTTCGTCGTGCGCGTGCCGACGCTGGTGCTCTGGGGAGAGCGCGACACGGCGCTGCTCACCGGGCTGCTCGACGGGCTGGAGGAGTGCGTGCCCGAGCTCAAGCTGGTGCGGGTGCGCGATGCCTCGCACTGGATCGTGCACGAGAAGCCGGAACTGGTTTGCCGTGAAATGGAAGCCTTTGTTGCCGGGAAGAGCCTTTAGAATTTGTCCACGATGAGCAAAACAAACCTAAGTCTCCGCAGTCTGGGGTCCCGGGTCGGCGAGGAAGTGGGCGTCTCGCCCTGGGTCGAGATCCCGCAGGAGCGCATCGACCTCTTCGCGAAGGCGACCGAGGATTTCCAGTGGATCCACATCGACCCCAAGCGGGCCAAGGATTCGCCCTTCGGCGGCACGATCGCGCACGGCTTCCTGACGCTGTCGATGCTGCCCAAGCTCTCGGAGTCCACCTTCGAATTCTCCGACCGGAAAATGGGCGTCAACTACGGCCTGAACAAGGTGCGCTTCACGGCGCCGGTGCCGGCCGGGGCGAAGATCCGCGGCCGCTTCACGCTTGCCGGGTACGACAAGCTCGACGGCAACGGCGTACAGACGACCTGGAAGGTGACCATCGAGCGCGAGGGCGGCGACAAGCCCGTCTGCATCCTCGAAGCCATCAGCCGGCACTACTACTGATGAACCCGCGCTGGAAGCAGCGGCCCCCGGGCTCCAACTGGGGCGACTTCGGCCCGGACGACCAGCGCGGCCGCATGAACTGGGTGACGCGCGAGAAGGTGCTGCAGGGCGTGCGGGAAGTGAAGGAAGGCATCACCTTCGTCCTTTCCCTGCCGCTCGACTATCCCGGCGGCAACGTCCTCAATGCTCGCCGCCATCCGCCGCGCATCGCCGCCACGCAGCGCGACGGCAGGCAGAACTTCGCCTACGAGGTTCGCCAGGACAACCCGCTGCAGACCGACGTGGTCTGCGACGACCTGGTGCTGCTCACGCTGCAGTACTCCACGCAATGGGATTCGTTCGCGCACGTGGGCAGCATGTTCGATGCCGACGGCGATGGGACGCCCGAGCCGGTTTTCTACAACGGCTATCGCGCCGGCAGGGACATCCTTCCGGCGAAGGAGAATCCCGCGGCCGAATCCTGGGCGAAGTTCGAAGGCACGCGCGCCGAGGCGCTCGGCATCCAGAACCTCGCCGAGCACGGCGTGCAGGGCCGCGGCGTGATGATCGACCTGCACGCGACGTATGGGAGGAAACGCGTCGCGGTTGGGTACGATGATTTGATGCGGATTCTCGAAGCCGACAGGGTCGAGATAGAGCGCGGCGACATCGTCTGTCTGCACACGGGCTTCGCCGAGATGGTGATGGAGTTCAGGAAGAACCCGACCCCGGAGGCGTTGCACAACAGCTGCACCGGCCTGGACGGCAAGGACGACAGGCTCCTGCAGTGGGTATCCGACTCGGGCCTGTCGGTGCTCGCCGCCGACAACTACGCGGTCGAGCTGTTCTCGGCGGCGCCCTGGAAGAGCACGCCGCACGCCATGCTGCCGCTGCACCAGCACTGCCTGTTCAAGAACGGCATCCACCTGGGCGAGCTGTGGTACTTCACCCCGCTCGCCAACTGGCTGCGCGAGCACAAGCGCAACCGCTTCCTGCTCACCGCCCCGCCGCTCCGGCTGCCGGGAGCCGTAGGTTCGCCCGCGACCCCGGTGGCTACCGTATGAGCAAAGTCGCAATCGTTACTGGATCCGCGTCAGGCATCGGTGCGGCCACCGCGTTGGAACTTTCTCGCAAAGGCTTTTCAGTCCTAATAAATTATTCCAAGAGCAAAGAGCAGGCGGAAAAAGTCGCGGCAAAGTGCCGGGACGCCATCGCAGTCCAGGCCGACGTGGGCGAGGACGCCGAGTGCCGCAAGCTGGTCAAGGCGGCGCTCGAAAAATGGGGCCGCGTCGACGCGCTGGTCAACAACGCCGGTACCACCAAGTTCGTCAAGCACCCGGACCTGGACGGCCTGTCCGCGGACGATTTCCTGCGCATCTACCGGCTGAACGTGGTCGGCCCCTTCCAGATGGTGCGCGCCTGCGCGCCGGCGCTGAAAAGTGCGAAGGGCGCGGTGGTCAACGTCTCCTCGGTCGCGTCGCTCCTCGGCACCGGCTCCTCGATGGCCTACGCGGCCTCCAAGGCGGCGCTCAATTCGCTCACCTTCTCGCTCGCGCGCGTGCTCGGGCCCGAGGTGCGCGTCAACGCGGTCTGCCCCGGCTACGTGGACACGCCGTGGCAGTCGAACGCGCTCGGCGACTCGGGCGCGGCGGAAGCCGCGCGGCGCTACTCGGGACTGGTGCCGCTCAAGGACTACGCGCGCCCCGAGGATGTTGCCGACGCCATCGTCTGGCTGATCGAGGGCGCGCGCCAGGTCACCGGCGAGACGATCTTCATCGACGGCGGCATGCATATTTCCACTCCGAGGTGATCATGAGCAACGACCGCAGGGATCTCGTCGGCCAGATCAAGAACCGGGCGCTGATCTACATGGAGATCTACGACGTGCTTTGCGCCGAAGTTGGCGCGGCGCGCGCCGAGACGCTGCTTGCCGAGGCCATCTTCCAGCGCGGCCTCGCAGCCGGGAAGTCGCTCTCCCGCCACGCGCCCGACGACCTGGAAGGGCTGAAGAAGGATTTTCTCGAGCACGTCCCTGGCGGCGCCGACCTTTTCCAGCCCAAGGTGCTGCGCTGCGACCGCGACCACCTCGACATGCAGCTGCACGCCTGCCCGCTCAAAGACGCCTGGCGCGAGGCGGGCCTCCCCGACGAGAAGATCGCCACGCTCTGCCGGATCGCCGGCGCGGTGGACCAGGGCCTCTTTCGCGGCGCCGGCTTCAAGGTCGAGAACAAGACCTGGACGCCGGGCTCGGAAGGCTGCTGCCACCTGTTCGTCCAGCGCGGCGACTGACCGGGCGTGGCGGCGCCGCAGTCTCCCGCGTACGACTACGTCATCGTCGGCGCCGGCTCGGCGGGCTGCGTGCTCGCCAACCGGCTCACCGCCGACCCATCCGTGCGCGTGCTGCTGCTGGAGGCGGGCCCGCGCGACACCGACTTCTGGATCCACGTGCCGCTCGGCTACGGCAAGCTGTTCGCGCGGCGCGACGTCAACTGGGCCTACGAGTCGGAGCCCGAGCCGAGCCTGGGCGGCCGGCGCATGTTCAGCCCGCGGGGCAAGGTGCTGGGCGGCTCCTCCTCGATCAATGGGCTTGTCTACATCCGCGGACAGCCCGAGGACTACGACGGCTGGGAGGTGCCCGGCTGGTCGTACACCGAGCTGCTGCCCTACTTCAAGAAGTCGCAGAACCAGCAGCGCGGCGGCAGCGCGCTGCACGGCGCCGGGGGGCCGATCGGGGTCTCCGACATGGAGCGGCACGAGCTCGCCGACGCCTTCATCGAGTCGGCGGCCGCGATCGGGGTGCCGCGCAACGCCGATTTCAACGGCGAGGCGCAGGAGGGAACCGGCTACTACCAGTGCACCACCTGGAACGGCCGGCGCTCGAGCACCGCGGTGGGCTACCTGCGCGAGGCGGAAAAGCGCCCGAACCTGACGGTGGAAACGGGCGCCCTCGTGGGGAAAATCCTGTTCGAGGGGCGCAGGGCTGTCGGCGTCGATTACGTCCAGAATGAAAAGAAGATCCAGGCAAGGGCAAACCGCGAAGTTGTCCTATGCGGCGGCACATTCAACTC
>JAYRND010000215.1:0-11825 GCA_041904885.1 Burkholderiales bacterium | reverse complement strand
GTCCAACATCTTCGGCAGCGGCAAGTACGTGGCGGCCAACGTGAGCACCAGCAAGGTCAACCGGACCTATGCGCTGTCCTACCTCAATCCGTATTTCACGGTCGACGGCGTCAGCCAGGGGTTCGACGTCTATTCCCGCCGCATCGACGCCACCAGCCTGTCGGTCGGCAAGTACAAGACCGACACGCTGGGCGGCGGCCTGAAATTCGGCTACCCGCTGAACGAGACCGATTCCATCAGCTATGGCGGGATCCTCGAAGACGTCAAGCTCAACCTGTACGAGACCAGCCCGACCCGCTTCATCGAATTCGAGCAGCAGTTCGGCAATCACTACAAGTACGGGGCGCTCAACATGGGCTGGCTGCGCGACCGGCGCGACAGCGCACTGCTGCCGACCAGGGGCACGCTGACCCGCGTCGGCGGAGAGGTGAGCGCGGGCGACCTCAAGTATTACCGCACCAACCTCTTCCACCAGTGGCTGCTACCGCTGACGCGCACCACCACGTTCTCGCTGCGCGGCGACTTCGGCTACGTAGGCGGGTACCATGGCGACCCGGTGCCGTTCTTCAAGAATTTCTACGCCGGCGGCCCGGACTCGGTGCGCGGCTATGAAGCGTTCTCGCTGGGTCCGCAGGACCAGTTCGGCAACGTGCTCGGAGGCACGCGCAAGATCACCGGCAGCGCCGAGGTGCTGTTCCCGATCCCGGGCGCCCAGAACGACAAATCCCTGCGCCTGGCCGCCTTCGTCGATTCCGGGCAGGTGTACGGCGCGGGGGAGAGGCTCTCCCTGGGCGAGCTGCGCCATTCCGCCGGCCTGGGCCTCGCCTGGACCTCGCCGTTCGGACCGCTGCGCATCTCCTTCGCCCAGCCGCTGAACGAGAAGAAGGGCTTCGACAAGATCCAGAGGCTACAATTCACCTTTGGCTCCTCCTTCTAGCCCCTATCGGACAGGCTGAACCGACTTATGCCACGCAATCGCCAAGCTTCCCGGACCCTCCTGATGCTCGCCGCGGGCCTGCTGCTCGCCATGCCCGCGGGCGCCGCCCTGGCGCAGGGCAAGATCGGCGTCGTCCAGATCGAGCGCATCGTGCGCGATTCGGCGCCGGCGCTGCGCGCGCAGAAGAAGCTGGAGGCCGAGTTCTCCAAGCGCGAGGCCGAGCTCAACAAGTTGGCCGACCAGCTCAAGCGCATGCAGGACGAGCTGGAGAAGGACGGCGTGACCATGTCCGAGTCCCAGCGCCGGAGCAAGGAGCGCGATTTCGGCGAGATGCAGCGCGACTTCCAGAAGCGCCAGCGCGACTACCGGGAGGACGTGAACCAGCGCCGCAACGAGGAGCTCTCGCAGGTCGTCGACCAGGCGAACCGCATCATCCGCCAGATCGCCGAGCAGGAGAAATACGACATCATCTTCCAGGAAGCGGCCTACGCCAACCCGCGCATCGACATCACCGACAAGGTGATCAAGGCCATGGACGGCAAGCCGCCGGCCCCCGCCAAATGACATGGCGGCACCGCTCACGCTGGCGCAAATCGCGGCGCGCCTGGGCGGCCGGCTCGTCGGCGAGCCGCAGACCCTGATCCGGCAGGTCGCCTCGCTGCAGAGCGCGGGGCCCGGACACATCAGCTTCGTCGCCGGCCCGGCGTTCCGGCCGCTGCTGGCCGGTACGCGCGCCTCGGCGGTGGTCCTCGGCCCGGCGGATGAGCCGCGGACGGCGCTGCCGAAGATCGTCTGCGACAACCCCTACGCGTATTTCGCGCGCGTATCGCAGCTGTTCAACCCGGCGTTCGCCCAGGACCTCGGCGTGCATCCGACGGCGGTGCTGGCCCCGGACGTGCGGCTGGGCGCGCGCGTCTCGATCGGCGCAGGCTGCGTCCTCGGCGCAGGCGTGCAGGTGGGGGACGATTCCTGCCTCTACCCGCGCGTGGTCGTCTACGGCGGCTGCCGCATTGGCGCGCGCGCCATCGTGCACTCGGGCGCGGTGATCGGCGCGGACGGCTTCGGACTCGCCCCGGAATCCGGGCGCTGGGTGAAGATCCCGCAGATCGGCCGGGTGCTGATCGGCGACGACGTCGAGATCGGCGCCAACACCACCATCGACCGCGGCGCGATGGACGACACGGTGATCGGCGATGGCGTCAAGCTCGACAACCAGATCCAGATCGGCCACAACTGCCGCATCGGCGCGCACACCGCCATGGCGGGCTGCTCCGGTGTCGCCGGCAGCACCTCTCTCGGCGAGCGCTGCATGGTCGGGGCGGGCGCCCGCATCCTCGGGCACCTCTCGATCTGCGACGATGCGCGCATCTCGGCCGGTACGGTGGTGTCGAGCTCGATCCGCAGGGCGGGGACCTATACCGGGCTGTACCCTGCCGAGGAGCACGCGGCCTGGAAGCGCAACGCGGCGGCATTGCGCCGGCTGGCCGGGACGCAGAAGCGGCGTGGCGCGGTCATTCGGAAGCGCATGGGAAAGGGGAAAAAGCATGGCTGAGATGAACATCCACGAGGTGCTCCGGTACCTGCCGCAACGCTTTCCAGTGCTGATGATCGACAGGGTGCTGGAATGCGAGCCGGGCAAGCGCATCGTCGCCCTGAAGAACGTGTCGGCGAACGAGCCCTATTTTCCCGGGCATTTCCCGAACCGGCCGGTGATGCCTGGTGTGATGATCCTGGAGGCGATGGCGCAGGCGGCGGCGATCCTGGCGTTCCGCACGCAGGACAGCGGACCCGAAGAATCCACCACCTATTTTTACGCCGGCATCGACAACGCGCGTTTCCGGCGGCCGGTAGAGCCCGGCGACCAGCTGCGCATCGAAGTCACCCTGCTGGGCTCGAAGCGGGGCGTATGGAAGTTCGGCTGCGCCGTTCGCGTGGGCGATGCGCTGGCCGCCGAGGCTGAAATCATGTGCGCGAGCGCGCGCATGCCCGGCGCCGGCGCGTGACGATCCATCCCACGGCGATCATCGAGCCCGGCGCACGGCTGGCAGCAAGCGCCAGCGTCGGCGCCTACTCGGTGATCGGCGCGCGGGTCGAGATCGGCGAGGGGACAGTGATCGGCCCGCACGTGGTCATCGAGGGGCGCACGCGCATCGGCCGCAACAACCGCGTCTGGCAGTTCGCCTCGATTGGCGCCGCGCCGCAGGACAAGAAATACAGCAGCGAGGACACCGCGGTCGAGATCGGCGACGGCAACACGATCCGCGAGTTCGTCACCATCAACCGCGGCACCGTCCAGGATGCCGGGACGACGCGCATCGGCGACGATAACTGGATCATGGCCAGCGTCCACGTCGCGCACGACTGCCGCGTCGGCAGCCACACCATCTTCGCCAACTACAGCGGCATCGCCGGCCACGTGCAGGTGGGCGACTGGGCGGTCCTGGGCGCGAGCACGCTCGCGCACCAGCACGTGCGCATCGGCGCGCACAGCTTCACCGGCATGGGCACCATCGTCGACCGCGACCTGCCGCCCTACGTGCGCGCGGCGGGCAACCGCGCGCAGGCCTTCGGCATCAACACCGTCGGCCTGCGGCGCCGCGGCTTTCCGCAGGCCGTGATCGACGCGCTCAAGCAGGCTTACAAGACCGCATACCGCGGCGCGCCCGGCCAGGACGAGTTGCAGGCCGCGCTGCAGGCGCAGGCCGCGGCCTGCGCCGAGGTGCGCGAGTTCGCGGGCTTCCTCGCGGCTTCGACCCGGGGTTTCGTGCGCTAGTGGGCGAGGCGCAACCGGTCCACGTCGGCATGGTGGCGGCGGAGGCCTCCGGCGACCTGCTCGCCGCCCACCTCATCGGCGCCCTCAAGGCGCGCCAGGACGGCCTGCGCTTTTCCGGCATCGGCGGGCCGCGGATGCTCGCGCAGGGGTTCGAATCGCACGCGCCGATGGAGAAGCTTGCGGTGCGCGGCTACGCCGAGGTGCTGCGGCACTACCGGGAGATCGTCGGCATCCGGCGCCGCATCGCGGCGCGCTTCCTCGAGGAGCGGCCCGCCGCTTTCATCGGCGTCGACGCGTCCGACTTCAACCTCGAGCTCGCGCACCGGCTCAAGTCGGCGGGGATCCCTACCATCCAGTACGTCAGCCCCTCGATCTGGGCCTGGCGCGGCTGGCGCATCCGCCGCATCGTGCGCTCGGTCAGCGCGCTGCTCGCGCTGTTCCCGTTCGAGCCCGCGCTGTACGAGAAGACCGGGCTGCGGGTGACCTACGTCGGGCACCCGCTCGCCGACCTGATCCCGATGGAGCCGGACAAGGCCGCCGCGCGCGCCGAGCTGCGCGTGCCGGCCGGCCGGCGCGTGGTCGCGCTGCTGCCGGGCAGCCGCCGCTCGGAACTGCACTACATGGCCGACCTGTTCGTGAAGACGGCGCGCCGCCTCCTGCACGACGTGCCCGACGCGCATTTCCTCGTGCCCACGGCCTCGCGTACCACGCGCGAGATGTTCGGGCAGGCCCTGCGGCGCAACGAGGCGGGCGGCCTGCCGCTCGCGCTCCTCTTCGGCCATCCGCACGAGGCGCTCACCGCCGCCGACGTCGCCCTGGTCGCCAGCGGCACCGCCACGCTGGAAGCGGCGCTGATCAAGACGCCGATGGTCATCACGTACCGCCAGTCGCCCCTGACCTGGATGCTGATGCGGCAGCTGGGATACCTGCGGTACATCGGCCTGCCCAACATCCTCGCCGGCGAGCACCTGGTGCCCGAGTTCGTGCAAGGCAAGGCCACCCCCTGGGCGCTCGCCGAGGCGCTGCACGGGCTGCTGCTGGACACGGGCGCGCAGCGCAGGCAGATCGCGCGGTTCCACGAGATCCACGCGTTGCTGCGCCAGGACACGGCGCGCAAGGCCGCCGATGCCGTGCTGGAAGTGATGGATGCGGGCGGCCGCTAGCCTGCTCGTGTGCGGCGTGGACGAGGCCGGGCGCGGCCCGCTGGCGGGGGCCGTTTACGCTGCCGCGGTCATCCTTGACCCCGCAAAGCCGATTCCGGGTTTGAAGGATTCAAAGCTTTTGAGTGAAAGCAGGAGAGAAACGCTTGCATTGAAAATTCAGGAGCACTCCATTGCCTGGGCGGTCGCGCTCGCGAGCGTCGAAGAAATCGACCGCTTGAACATCCTGCAGGCGACGATGCTCGCGATGCAGCGCGCGGTGCAGGCGCTGCGCGTCGCGCCCGACGAGGCATGGATCGACGGCAACCGCTGCCCGCAACTGGCCTGCCGCAGCCGCGCCATCGTGCAGGGCGACCGCACCCGTCCGGTGATCTCGGCCGCCTCCATCCTCGCCAAGACCGCGCGCGACGCCGAAATGCTCCGCCTGCACGCGCGCTTTCCGGAATACCGCTTCGACCGGCACAAGGGCTACCCCACGGCGGAGCACCTCGAGTTGCTCGAGCGGCACGGCGCGAGCGAGATCCACCGCCGCAGCTTTTCCCCCGTGCAGCGGGTCCTGGAGCGCGCATGACAGGTCCGATCACCTCGCGCGCCAACCCGCGCGTGCGCCGCTGGCGGGCGCTGGCGCAGGACGCTGGCGCGCGGCGCAAGGAGCGGAGGGCCCTCATCGAGGGCGAGCACCTCGTCGCGGCCTGCCTGGACGCGGGCTGGGCGCTGGAAACGCTGATTCTGAGCAAGTCTTCGATTTCGAGATTCGAAGCACTGTCGCGGAGAGCGGGCGCGACGACAGTTCTCGCCGACGCCGTTTTCCGGTCCATTTCGGACACGGAAACACCGGCAGGGATTGCGGCGGAGATTGAACTGCCGATTTCCAATGGAAATCTGAAAACTGCGGAAAACTGCATCTTTCTGGAAGGAATCCAGGACGCAGGCAACGTGGGCGGCATCCTGCGCAGCGCTGCCGCCTTCGGCGTATCCCACGCCGTTCTGGGCGCCGGCTGCGCGGATGCCTGGTCGCCCAAGGTGCTGCGGGCTGGAATGGGCGCGCATTTTGCCCTGGTCATCGAGGAGAAGGCTGATCTTGCCGGCGCGATGGAGCGCTTCGGCGGACGGGTGGCCTGCACCGTCGCCAGGGGAGGGGTCGCGCTCCCGGACGCGGATGTCTCGGGGCGGGTCGGCTGGCTGTTCGGCGCCGAAGGGAGGGGAGTCAGCGCGGCGCTTGCCGCGCGCAGCGCGCTCAGGGTTACCATTCCGATGCCGGGCGGCGCGGAGTCACTGAACGTTGCCGCCGCCGCGGCAGTCTGCCTCTACGAAGCGGCGCGCAGAAGGGGATGAGGATGCGGCGAGCGGCGTTTTCCCGGATTTGCCTGGCGGCCCTGCTCGCGACCGTTTCCGGCGCCGCGGGCGCGCAGGGGACGGGCAATCCGGCCATGCCCTGCTTCCGGGCGCTTGCCGATGACGCGCGGTTCGCGTCCCTCCGCGGCAAGGTCGCGCTCGCCGGCGCGCTCAACGAGATGAACAGCCTGACGACGAGCGCGGAGCGGCCGACGCCGCCGGAAAGCGCGGCGTTGGGCGAATGGAAGAGCGCGCGCGACTCCTGCCATTTGCTGGAGATCCCGTATTTCGCGACGCGCGACACGCAGATCCAAGCGCTGGCGCGGGACTATTTCGCTGCGGTTCAGGGGCTGATCGTCGAGCTGCAGGCCGGCAAGCTCAGCTACGGCGATTTCGGCAAGCGCCGCCTCGACCTGTATGAGAAAGTGAACCTGCGGTTCGAGGAAGTGCGCCGGAGCATCCTGCCTCCCAAGCCGACGACGCTGCAGCCACCGGGCACCAAGTAGCCCCTTCAGTAGACCTGCCGCTCCAGCTTCAGCTCGCGCAGGATGGTGGTGGCGATTTCCTCGATCGACTTGGCCGTCGAATTGATCCAGCGGATGCCCTCGCGGGTCATCAGCGACTCGGCCTGCGCCACTTCGTAGCGGCAGTTCTCCGGGTCGGCGTACTGGCTGCCGGGCCGGCGCTCGCGGCGGATCTCGTGCAGGCGCTCCGGCGCGATGGTCAGGCCGTAGAGCCGGGCCTTGAACGTGCGCAGGGTCTCGGGCAGCGCGGCGCGCGCGAAGTCTTCCGGGATCAGGGGGTAGTTGGCCGCCTTGACGCCGAACTGCAGCGCCAGGTACAGGCTGGTCGGGGTCTTGCCGCTGCGCGACACGCCCACCAGGATCACGTCGGCCTCGCCCAGCTCGCGGTGCGAGGCGCCGTCGTCGTGCGCCATGGCGAAGTTGACCGCCTCGATGCGCTGCTTGTATTCCTGCTTGTCGAGCGCGCTGTGCGAGCGGCCGATGGTATGGCTCGACTTGAGGCCGAGGCCGGCCTCCAGCGGGCCGATGAAGGCCTCGAAGAAGTCGACGAACAGCGCGTTCGCCCGGCGCACGACCTCGCGCACGTCGTTGTTCACCAGGGTGGAGAAGACGATCGGCTGCCCGTTGCCGCGCAACGATTCTCGCTCGATGCGCTCCAGGCAATCCCGCGCCTTGTCGGCGCTGTCGATGAAAGGCAGCGTGACCTGGTTGAACTCGATGCCCTCGAACTGCGTCAGCAGGCTGTGGCCGAGCATCTGCGCCGTGATGCCGGTGCCGTCGGAGACGAAGAACACGGTGCGGCGCTGCGGCATGGCGGCTAAAATAGCAGGGAATGCACGTCGCGTGGCTCAAGGACCTCGGGATGGCCGACCTGCCGCGGGTCGGCGGCAAGAATGCATCGCTCGGCGAAATGATCCGCGGCCTGTCCGCGGCCGGCGTGCGCGTGCCGGGCGGCTTCGCCACCACGGCCGCCGCGTTCGAGGCGTTCCTGGCCGGCGGCGGGCTCGAGCAGCGGATCGCCGAGCGGATTCGTTCCCTCGACCCCTCCGACGTGGAAGCGCTCGCGCGCTGCGGCGCCGAGATCCGCGGCTGGATCGAGCAGGCGCCCTTTCCTGCCGGAGTTGAGAGAGAAATAAGAACGTATTATCAGGCTCTTATAACAGAGTCTTCCAGTGAAACCTCTTTTGCGGTTCGCTCTTCAGCCACCGCCGAAGACCTGCCGGACGCCTCCTTTGCGGGCCAGCAGGAAACCTTCCTGAACATCCGCGGCGAGGACGAGGTGGTGGCGGCCATTCGCCACGTCTTCGCTTCGCTCTACAACGACCGGGCGATTTCCTATCGCGCGCGCCACGGCTACCAGCACGGCGCGGTCGCGATCTCGGCGGCGGTGCAGCGCATGGTGCGCAGCGACCGGGGCGCGAGCGGAGTGATGTTCACTCTCGATACCGAATCCGGCTTCCGCGACGTGGTGTTCATCACCTCTTCCTGGGGCCTGGGCGAGATGGTGGTGCAGGGCGCGGTCAACCCGGACGAGTTCTACGTGCACAAGCCCATGCTCGCGGCCGGCAAGCGCGCGATCCTGCGCCGGCGCCTCGGCACCAAGCTGCAGCGGATGGTCTTCGCGGCGGAGGCGTCCGCGGGCAGGTCCGTGCGCAGCGAGGACGTGCCGCCCGCCGAGCGCGACCGCTTCTCGCTCACCGACGACGACGTGCTCGAGCTCGCGCGCACCGCCTGCCTGATCGAGAAGCACTATGGGCGCCCCATGGACATCGAATGGGGCAAGGACGGGCAGGACGGCAGCCTGCACGTGCTGCAGGCGCGCCCGGAGACGGTGCGCTCGCGCCGCAAGCCCGGCGCCGAGGAGCGCTACCGCCTGGGGGCGAAGGGCAAGCTGCTTGCCAGCGGGCGCGCGATCGGCCACAAGATCGGCGCGGGCCCGGTGCGGATCGTCAAGAACGCCTCGCTGATGGCGAGCGTGCGCCGGGGCGACGTGCTGGTCACCGACATGACCGACCCCAACTGGGAGCCGGTGATGAAGCTCGCCTCGGCCATTGTCACCAACCGCGGCGGGCGGACCTGCCATGCGGCGATCATCGCGCGCGAGCTGGGCATTCCGGCGGTGGTCGGTTGCGGCGACGCCACCGCGACGCTCGCGGCGGCGAGCTCGGTCACCGTGTCCTGCGCGGAGGGCGACACCGGCAACGTCTACGAGGGCAGCCTCCCCTTCGAAGTGGTCACCAGCGACTACGGCGAGCTGCCGAGCCCGCCGGTGAAGATCGCCATGAACATCGGCAACCCGCAGCTCGCCTTCGGCTTCGCGCAGATGCCGAACGCCGGAGTCGGCCTCGCGCGCCTGGAGTTCATCATCAACAACGAGATCGGGATCCACCCTAGGGCCTGCCTGGACTTCCGTGGGCTGGGTGAATCGCTGAAAAGTCAGATACAAGCGAAAACCCGCGGTTATCCCGATCCCGGGACGTTCTTCCGGGAGAAGCTGGTCGAGGGCGTGGCGACGATCGCCGCCGCGTTCTGGCCCAAGCCGGTGATCGTGCGGCTGTCGGATTTCAAGTCGAACGAGTACCGCAAGCTGCTCGGCGGCGAGCGGTACGAGCCGGAGGAAGAGAACCCGATGCTGGGCTTCCGCGGCGCCTCGCGCTACCTCTCGGAAGACTTTCGCGCCTGCTTCGAAATGGAGTGCGCCGCGCTCCGCAAGGTGCGCGACGAGCTGGGCCTCACCAACGTAGAGCTGATGGTGCCGTTCGTGAGAACCGTGCGTGAAGCTGTTGAAGTTCTGGTTTTACTGGAAATATATAATTTAACACGTGGAAACAATGGCCTGCGCATCGTCATGATGTGCGCGCTGCCGTCCAACGCCGTCCTCGCCGAGGAGTTCCTGCAGCACTTCGACGGCTTCTCGATCGGCTCCAACGACCTCACGCAGCTCACGCTGGGCCTGGACCGCGACTCCGGCCTGGTGGCCGGCGCGTTCGACGAGCGCGACGGCGCGGTCAAGGCGATGCTGCAGATGGCGATCCGCGCCTGCCGCCGGCAGGGCAAGTACGTGGGCATCTGCGGGCAGGGGCCGTCCGACCATCCGGACTTCGCGCGCTGGCTGATGGAGCAGGGCATCGAGAGCCTCTCGCTCAATCCCGACACCGTGGTGTCGACCTGGCAGGCGCTGGCTAGCGACGCCGCAGCAAGCGGGTCTTCTCCCGCTGCCACTCCTTCTCGCGTTCCGTCGCCCGCTTATCGTGCTTGAGCTTGCCCTTGGCAAGCGCGACCTGAAGCTTGATCCGCCCCTTGGAGTAGTGCAGGTCGAGCGGCACCAGCGTGTAGCCGCGCTGCTCCACCTTGCCGACCAGCCGCCGGATTTCCTCGGCCCGCAGCAGCAGCTTGCGCGTGCGCGTCGGGTCGGCCTGCACGTGCGTGGAGGCCGACAGCAGCGGGCTGATGTGCGCGCCGATCAGCCACAGCGCGCCCTTGTCGACGATCACGTAGGCGTCGCTGATCTGCGCGCGCCCGGCGCGGATCGCCTTGACCTCCCAGCCCTCGAGCACCAGGCCCGCCTCGTAGCGCTCCTCGACGAAATAGTCGTGGAACGCCTTGCGGTTTTCGACGATCGACATGGCGGCGGGATTCTCCCATGAAGCGGATCGCGCGCTCGGCGATCGTCGAATGCGCCGCCGACGCCTTCTATGCGCTGGTCGAGGACGTGGAGGCCTATCCGGGCTTCCTGCCCTGGTGCGCGGCGGCGCAGGTGCGCGAGCGCGGCCCGCAGCGCATGGTCGCCACGCTGACGCTGGCGGCCAAGGGGCTGCGCCACTCGTTCACGACCGAGAACACGGCCCATCCCGGGCGCAGCATCGACATGAAGCTGGTCGAAGGGCCGTTCCGCCACTTCGCCGCGCGCTGGCGCTTCACGCCGCTGCGGCCGCTCGCCGCCAAGATCGAGTTCTCGCTCGAATACGAGTTCGCCAGCCGGCTGCTCGCGCGCCTGCTCGACCCGGTCTTCAGCCGCCTCGCGGACGACACCGTGGAGGCCTTCGTGCGCCGCGCGAAGGCCGAGGCAGGGCGCTGAGGTGCGGATCGAAGTCGTCCGCGCCCTCGCCGGCGAGCAGGAGGTCGTCGTGCTGCGGCTGCCCGCCGGCGCCCGCGCGGGCGCCGCGGTAGCGGCAAGCGGGCTGGGAACCGGATCCATGCCGCTCGGGATCGGCGGACGATTGGTGACTGCGCAGGAGCCGCTGCGCGACGGCGACCGGGTGGAGATCCTCCGGCCGCTGGCGCTCGACCCGAAAGAGGCGAGGCGTCGGCGCGCACGCGCGCGCCGGCGCTAGTTGCAGGAGTTCTGAACCGCCTGGCGGGCCTGCGCGGTTTCCTGCGCGATCTGGGCGTCGTCGAGGAAGTAGCGCTCGCCCCTGGCGTCCACGCGCGTGATGCGCTGGCCGCTTTCCAGCGCGCGCAGCGCTTCGGTCGCGCGCGCGCAGTTCTCGCGCTTCGCCTCGGCCGCCTTGCGGTCGGCCTCGGCCTTCTCGGCCTCTTTCTCCGCGGTCAGCTGGCGCTTCCTGTAGTCCTGCTCCTTCTCCGCGGGCGTCAGCGGCCCTTTTTTCGCCGCCGCCGCCGGCGCGGAGCCGGTGGCCGGCGCGCTCATCGTCGTCACTCGCGCGCCTGGGGGCGGAGCGTCGCCGCAGACGCGCTTGCCCGCCTCGTTCCAGCACTTGATCTGCGCCTGCGCGGATACCGGGAACACGGCGAACGCCAGGCAGAAGAGAATTTTGCGCATCTGTGCACCTCTTAACGCACCACGCACCGGCCGGTGGACAAGGACGGACGCTAGCGGCTTTCCCTCTTTCCGTCAAACGCTTGCTTGCGTATACTACGGGTTTGGCGCAAGGAACAACATGCGGGTAATCCAGAAGGCGCTGACCTTCGACGACGTACTCCTCCTTCCCGCCCACTCGCGCGTCCTGCCGCGCGAGGTTTCCCTGAAAACCCGCCTTACCCGCAAGCTCGACCTGAACATGCCGCTGGTGTCCGCGGCGATGGACACTGTCACCGAGGCACGACTCGCGATCGCGCTCGCGCAGGAAGGCGGCATC
>JAYRND010000214.1:0-2724 GCA_041904885.1 Burkholderiales bacterium | reverse complement strand
GGCTGAACGCGACGCCCGTGGCGAAGATGGCGAAGCTGTTCGTCTCGCCCGGCCCGCTCTATGAGCCCGAGGGAAAGGGCGACGACTGGTGGCGGACGGCCCGCGCCCTGTACGCGGCGGGCGTGCGCGCCGGAGACCTGGTCATCAATACCCTGGCCTACCACTTCGTGCCGGCCGGCTCGATGTTCGAGAGCGGCGCAAAGGCGATCGGCTGCACGGTGGTGCCCTCGGGAACCGGGCAGACCGAAATGCAGGTGGCGACGATCCGCGACCTGAAGGTCGCGAGCTACGTGGGCACGCCCTCGTTCCTCAAGCTGATCGTCGAGAAGGCCGACGAGATGAAAGCCGACATTTCCTGCCTCAAGAAGGCCCTCGTCGGCGCCGAATACCTGCCGCCGGCGCTGCGCGAGGCGATGAAGGCGCGCGGCATCGAGGTGCTGCAGATGTACGGCACGGCCGACCTCGGCCTGATCGCGTACGAGACCACGGCTGCCGGCGGCAAGGTGAACGACGGCATGATGCTCGAGGAAGCGCTGATCCTGGAGATCGTCCGTCCGGGGACCGGCGACCCGGTGGCGCCGGGCGAGGTGGGCGAGGTGGTGATCACCTCGTTCAACCGGGATTACCCGCTGATCCGCTTCGGCACCGGCGACCTTTCCGCGGTCCTGAATGCGTCCAGCCCCTGCGGGCGCACCAACGTGCGCATCAAGGGCTGGATGGGGCGCGCGGACCAGACCACCAAGGTGCGGGCGATGTTCGTCACGCCCAAGCAGGTCGACGAGATCGCGCGCCGCCATGGCGAGGTCAAGCGCGCGCGCCTGGTCATCGAGGGCGAAACCGGCGCCGAGCGCATGACGCTGAAATGCGAGGTGGCGGGCGCGCCGGCCGGGCTCGCGGAAGCGTTGGTGGCCTCGATCCGCGACGTCACCAAGCTGCGCGGCGAGGTGCAGCTGGTGAAACCCGGCGAGCTTCCCAACGATGGCAAGGTGATCGACGACCAGCGCAAGTACGGCTAGCCAATCCCAGCGCCGAATCTCACGCGCTCGGTCTCGGCCGCGTCGACTGGCGAGGTTACATGGACGCTTGAGCGCTTGGACTGGATGACCTCCGGGTCGAGCTGCTTTGTAACAGAGTTTCTGCTGCCGCCCGGTCGCTTACCTCCTGTTACAAGTCGCCCGCCGGGCGAGCGGCCGTGTTCTCGTGGCACGGCGTTACTCGCGGCATGGCGGAATACGCTCATGCGCCCCAGGAGGTCAGCAGCCGCATTTACCGTCCGCGCAGGCCTCGCGCAAGTCCGCTGTGGCAGTGCGTGCGCCGGCACCTGCCGGAACTGCGCGCCTCGGGCCGGGTGCGGCGCGCCGTCGAGAGGAACGTGCTCGAACGCTTTCTCGACTGCGGCGATCCGCACCAGGGTTTCGCGCGCATCCGCTGCGGCGGCTGCGGTCACGACTTTCTCCTGGCTTTTTCCTGCAAGACGCGCTACTTCTGCCCGAGTTGCCACCAGAAACGCGTCCTCGCCTGGGGTGAGTGGGTCGAGGCGGGGGTGCTGCGGCCGGTGCCGCACCGGCAATACGTCTTCACCGTCCCGAAACTGGTCCGGCCGTTCTTCGCCTACCGGCGCTCCTTGCTCGGGGAGCTGTGCCGCATCGTCTCGCGCTCGCTCGCGGACGCGTACCGCGCCGTCGCGCCTCTGGCCCGCCCGGGGTTCATCCTGTTCGTCCAGACGTTCGGCGACCTGGTCAACTTCAATCCGCACATCCACGCGCTCGTCGCCGACGGCGTGTTCCAGGCCTCGGGCCGCTTCCTGCCGCTACCGCCCATCCCCGAGCCGTTGCTCGCGGAGCGGCTGCGCCACGAAGTCCTGCGGCTCCTCGTCCGGAAAGAGGCGATCCTTCCGGCGCTCGCCGCGCAGATGCTCTTGTGGCGCCACAGCGGCTTCAGCGTGCACAACGGCGTGCGCGTCGCCGCGGGCGACGCCGAGGGCCGGAAGAGCCTCGCGGGCTACATGCTGCGGGCGCCGTTCTCGCTGGAGAAGATGTCCTATGACGCGGCCAGCGGCGCCGTGATCTACCGCAGCCGGCTGCACGCGACGCTGAAACGCAACTTCCAGGCGATGCCCGGCGTGGAGTGGCTCGAGCTGCTCTGCAAGCACATCCCGGACAGGAACGAGCACATGGTGCGCTACTACGGCCGCTACTCCAGCCGCACGCGTGGCGCCGAACTCGAACGTCCCGAGGTCCTCGAGGCCGACGCCGAGGTCTCCAGCCCGGCGCGCCAGGCTGCGAAGACCGCCTGGGCCAAGCTCATCCGCAAGGTCTACGAGATTGACCCGCTCGAATGTCCCAAGTGCGGCGCGCGGATGCGCGTCATCGCCCTCATCGAGGATCCGGCCGTCATCGAGCGCATCCTCGCGTGGCTGGGCCTCTGGGAGCCGCGACCGCCCGGCGGGCCCTCACCGCCCACCGATCCCCCGAGCCTTCCGCTCACCTACGACGCCGTCCCCGACATCGCCTGAGCCCGCTCCAAGCGGCGCTCGCTGTCCTCGCTCTTCCCGAACTTGCCTGAACGCGCCAAAGGGCCGCAGTATTTGCCATAACGCCCCTTGCATGGCTCCCTCGCCGCCGCGCGCATGACCGATTGTGGCACCCATCCACCGCTCCGCAGCCCCGATCCGGCCACTGGCGCTCAATTTGTGCGGCAACAGAGGGAAGGAAATTCCTATCC
>JAYRND010000213.1:0-5835 GCA_041904885.1 Burkholderiales bacterium | reverse complement strand
GCATGCGGCATTACGAGATCTGTTTCATCGTCCATCCGGACCAGAGCGAGCAGGTGCCCGCCATGGTCGAGCGCTACAAGGGCATCGTCGCCCAGCGCAACGGCAACGTCCACCGGCTCGAGGACTGGGGCCGGCGCCAGCTGGCCTTCCCGCTCGCCAAGGTCCACAAGGCGCACTACGTGCTCATGAACATCGAGTGCGACAGCGAGACCATGGCCGAGCTCGAGCACTCGTTCCGCTTCAACGACGCGGTGCTGCGCCACCTCACTATCAAGATGACCCGGGCGGTGACCGAACCCTCGCCGATGATGAAGGAGGAGAAGTCGCGCTCGATGATGGGCGACAAGGCGGGCGAGGCGAAGCCGGCGGATTCCGCCGCCGTGGCCGCTCCCGCTGCCGCTTGAGCGAAAAGGCAAATCGGGTCGAGATTGCCGGCGTGGTTACCGAATTGAAGGCGCTGCGGCATACGCCGGGCGGAGTCCCGGTCGTCGAGTTTGGCCTGCGGCACGAATCGGAGCGCGTCGAGGCCGGAGCGAAGCGCAAGGTGAGCGCCGAGGTCGAGGCGGTGGCCTTCGAGGCGCAGGCGAGGCTGCTCGCGGCAGGAGCGCTGGGCAGGCAGCTGAAGGCGGAAGGATTCCTGTGCGCGAAGAGCCGGCACTCGAAGAAGCCGGTGCTGCACGTGACGAACATCGAATTCATGGAAGGAAGCTGACATGGCGCCACCGAGACGGGGCAAGGGCAAGGGCAAGTTCAAGGGCAAGGACAAGAAGGATCGCGGGCAGCGGGCGCTGTTCCGCCGCCGCAAGTTCTGCCGCTTCACGGCCGAGAAGATCGAGTGGGTCGACTACAAGGCGATCGACATGCTCAAGGACTTCATCAACGAGAACGGCCGCATCATCCCGGCCCGCATCACCGGCACCTCGGCCGGCTACCAGCGGCAGCTGTCGGTGGCGGTCAAGCGCGCGCGCTTCCTCGCGCTGATGCCGTTCACCGACCTGCACTGAGGCAGGCAAGGAGAAAGACCCGATGCAAGTGATCCTGATGGAGAAGGTGGCCAACCTCGGCAACCTCGGCGACGTGGTCAAGGTGAAGGACGGCTACGCGCGCAACTACCTGATTCCGCACGGCAAGGCGAAACGCGCCACCGAGGAGAACCGCAAGGTGTTCGAGGCGCGCCGCGCCGAGCTGGAAGCCGCGCAGAAGGCGGCGCTCGAGCAGGCGACGCAGCGCGGCGCGAAGCTCGAAGGCCAGGCGGTGAAGATCTCGCAGCGGGCGGGCGTCGACGGGCGGCTGTTCGGCTCGGTCACCAACTACGACATCGTCGACGCGCTCAAGGCGCTCGGCCACGAGGTGGAGCGCTCGCAGGTGCGCATGCCTTCCGGCGCGCTCAAGCAGGTCGGCGAGTATCCGATCCAGGTCGCGCTGCACACCGACGTGGTTGTCACCATTACGGTATCGGTGGTCGGCGAGAGCTGAAATTTTTTCCCGCTGTCGCGGCACAAAAAGGGCTGGCAACGGCCCTTTTTCTTTTCTAGAATGGCCCGACCCCCATGGCACAGACCCAAGCGCGCCGCACCGAGCCTGCCGACCCGCAGCTGCTCGCGCTGAAGGTCCCGCCGCATTCGGTGGAAGCCGAGCAGTCGCTCCTGGGCGGCCTGCTGCTCGACAACTCCGCGTTCGACCGCATCGCCGACCTGGTGGCGGCCGAGGACTTCTACCGCGACGACCACCGGCGCCTGTACCGCCACCTCGCCAGGCTGATCGGCGAGGGCAAGCCGGCCGACGTGGTCACGGTGGCCGAGTCGGTCGAGGCGAGCGAGGACAAGGACCGCACCGGCGGCCCGGCCTACCTCGGCTCGCTGGCGCAGAACACGCCGAGCGCGCTCAACATCCGCCGCTACGCGGAGCTGGTGCGCGAGCGCTCGGTGCAGCGCCGGCTCGCGCAGGTCGCCACCGAGATCGCCGAGTCGGCCTTGAGCCCGCTCGGCCGCGACGTCGGCCAGCTTCTCGACGAGGCGGAGTCGCGCATCATGGAGGTGGGCGAAAGGGGACAGCGCGGCACGCAGGGCTTCGAGCAGATCCAGCCCGTGCTGGCCCGGGTTTTCGAGCGCATCGACCACCTCTACCACCAGGAGAACAAATCGGACGTCACCGGCGTGCCGACCGGGTTCATCGACCTGGACGAGCGCACCGCCGGCCTGCAGGCCGGCGACCTGGTGATCGTGGCCGGCCGCCCGTCCATGGGCAAGACCGCGCTCGCGCTCAATTTCGCCGAGCACGTCGCGGTGAAGAACGGCATCCCGGTGGCCGTCTTCAGCATGGAGATGGGCGCCACGCAGCTGGCGATGCGGCTGCTCGGCTCCATCGCACGGGTCGACCAGCACAAGATGCGCACCGGGCGCCTCAACGACGAGGAATGGAGCCGACTGTCCACCGCCATGGGCGAGCTGCACAACGCGCCCATCTACATCGACGAGACCGGCGCGCTCAACTCGCTGGAGCTGCGCACGCGCGCGCGGCGCATGCACCGGCAGTCGGGCAAGCTGGGCCTGGTGGTGGTGGACTACCTGCAGCTGATGTCGGCGTCGAGCCCGAGCCAGGGCGAGAATCGCGCTACGGAGATTTCGGAAATCTCGCGGTCGCTCAAGGCGCTCGCCAAGGAGCTGGAGTGCCCGGTGGTCGCGCTCTCGCAGCTGAACCGGGCGCTGGAAACGCGCAACGACAAGCGGCCGATGATGTCGGACCTGCGCGAGTCGGGCGCCATCGAGCAGGACGCCGACCTGATCCTGTTCATCTACCGCGACGAGGTCTACTTCCCGGAGAAGGTCGAGGCGAGGGGAATCGCCGAGGTCATCATCGGCAAGCAGCGCAACGGGCCGATCGGCAAGGTCGAGCTGACCTTCCTCGGCGAGCACACGCGCTTCGAGAACCGCGCGCGCGAGTACCGCTAGCCGGAACAGCAGGGAGGGAGCCGACATGGCCGAGCCGCAGATCCCGCAGAAGGCCCCCTACGCGGTGGAGCTCGCGCCGGGCGACTACTGGTGGTGCGCCTGCGGGCAGTCCAAGCGCCAGCCGTTCTGCGACGGCTCGCACAAGAGCACCGAGTTCACGCCGGTGAAGTTCACGATGACCGAGGCGCAGAAGGTCTGGCTCTGCGGCTGCAAGCGCAGCAACGGGAAGCCGTTCTGCGACGGCTCCCACAAGAAACTCTAGCTATTTCTTGGTGGCGCTCCAGCGGCCCTCGGCGCCGTTGTCGCCGCGCCACGAACCTTCCATGCGATTGCCGGTGACGCGGCCGGCGTAATTGCGCAGCACGCCGCTGTTGTCCACCCACGCGAAGCTGATGCTGAAGCCGGACAGCCGCGCGGCGCGCAGGCCGGCCTGCGTGTGGCCCAGGCCGATGGTCCCTTCGATCTTCTGGAATTTCTGCTCGAACACGAGCTCGTGCTTCTCGGCGCCGGATTCGATCGTCCAGCCGCCGTTGACGTTGGCCGGCACCACCCAGAAGTAGGCCCGCCGCCCGTCCATGCTGGAGATTTCGTCCGCCTCCCAGTCCTCCATCGTGAACGAGTGCGAGACGATGCGCGTGCCCGGGCGCATGGCGAGGATCGTGGGCCGCAGCTTCATGTTCAGCCCGGGCAGCAGGTACATCGTGACGACGGTGGCCTGGCTGAAATCAGTGGCGAAGATGTCTCCCTGCAGGATGCGCGCCCTGGCCTGCACGCCCGCGGCGACGACGTTGCCCTGCGCGTGCTTGGCCATCTCCGGGTTGTACTCGATGCCCACCGCGCGCGCGCCGATCTTCGCCGCAGCGATGGCGATCTTGCCGTTGCCCGCGCCCAGGTCGTAGACGAGGTCGTTGGCGGTGACCTGCGCCATGCGCAGCATCCGGTCGACCACTTCGTCGGGCGTCGGCACCCAGATCACGTCCTTGCCCGCCTGGCCGACCTGCGGTTCGTAGGGCTTCTGCTGCGCGGCGGCCGGCAGGGCAAAGAGCAGGGAGGCGGCAAGCGCGGCCGCGATGCGGACAGGCGAAATCATGGGCATTCCTCGGAAAAAAGGCGGCAAAGCGTAGCAGAAATCAGAGCGCTTCGGCGGCGTGGTCCGCAAGGCGAGACCGCTCGCCGCGCGCCAGGGTCACGTGCCCCGCGTGCGCCCAGCCCTTCATGCGGTCCACCGCGAAGGTCAGGCCCGAGCTGCCCTCGGTGAGGTAGGGCGTGTCGATCTGCGCGATGTTGCCCATGCAGATCACCTTGGTGCCGGGGCCCGCGCGGGTGATCAGCGTCTTCATCTGCTTGGGCGTCAGGTTCTGCGCTTCGTCGATCACCAGCCATTTGTTGACGAAGGTGCGGCCGCGCATGAAGTTCAGCGACTTCACCTTGATGCGCGAGCGCACGAGGTCCCGCGTCGCCGCGCGGCCCCACTCGCCGCCGGACTCGTCGGTGGCGTTGAGCACGTCGAGGTTGTCCTCGAGCGCGCCCATCCAGGGCTGCATCTTCTCCTCCTCGGTGCCGGGCAGGAACCCGATGTCCTCGCCGATCGGCACCGTGACGCGCGTCATGATGATCTCGGAGTAGCGCTTCTCGTCCAGCACCTGCGTGAGGCCCGCGGCGATGGTGAGCAGCGTCTTGCCCGTGCCGGCCTGGCCGAGCAGGGTGACGAAGTCGATCGCCGGGTTCATCAGCAGGTTGAGCGCGAAATTCTGCTCGCGGTTGCGCGCAGTGATCCCCCAGACCGAGTTCTTCGCGTGCGTGTAGTCGCGCAGCGTCTCCAGCACCGCGGCGCGGCCGGACTTCTCCTTCACCAGCGCGTAGATCGGGCGCTCGCCGGACTCGTCCCAGAGGAACTCGTTCGCCTGCAGCTGCGGCACCAGCGGTCCGCGCACGCGGTAGTAGGTGTGCCCCTCCTTCTTCCAGGACTCCAGGTCCTTGCCGTGGCTCTCCCAGAAGCCCGGCGCCAGCTTGCGAACGCCGGTATAAAGAAGGTCGGAGTCCTCGAGGACCTTGTCGTTGGTGTAGTCCTCGGCGGCGAGCCCCAGCGCCCGCGCCTTGATGCGCATGTTGATGTCCTTGGACACCAGCACCACGCCGCGCTGCGGCTCCTTCTTCTGCAGGTGGCGGACCACCGACAGGATCTGGTTGTCGGTCTTGCCCGCCGGCAGCGTCGCCGGCAGGTCGCCGTTGATCGCCTCGGTCTGCAGGAACAGGCGCCCGCCGGCAGCAGGCCCACCGTCGCGGGTGCGGATGGGCAGGCCCGCGGCGATATCGCCGCCCTTGCCAGCGATGTCGGCGACCTTGCCCGAGACGATCTCGTCGAGGAAGCGGCTCGCCTGGCGCGCGTTGCGCGCGAGGTCGGAGAGGCCCTTCTTGTGCCCGTCCAGCTCCTCCAGCGTGCCCATCGGCAGGTACAGGTCGTGCTCCTCGAAGCGGAACAGGCTCGCCGGGTCGTGCATGAGCACGTTCGTGTCGAGCACGAACAGCTTCCTGACCTTGGGCTTGCGGGGGGCGCTGCGGGGCTTCTTCGGCATTGCTTCTGCGGTGGCGGGATCGGCTGCTACTTCGGCCTGCTCGACATCATAGGGCTTTAACAAAGTTCAATACCTCCTCTGCGTGGCCGGGGACCTTGACGCCGCGCCACTCGCGCGCGAGCACGCCGTCACGGTCGATGACGAAAGTGCTGCGCTCGATGCCGCGGACCTTCTTGCCATACATGTTCTTCATCTTGATGACGCCGAACTGCGTGCACAGCTTCTCCTCGGCGTCCGAGAGCAGCTCGAAGGGGAACTTCATCTTCGCCTTGAAACCCTCGTGCGACTTCAGCGAATCACGCGACACG
>JAYRND010000212.1:0-2456 GCA_041904885.1 Burkholderiales bacterium | reverse complement strand
TGCCGCCGAACCAGGGCAGGATCAGCCGCGCGATCAGCGGCTGCACGAGGAACAGCAGGAACGAGGACAGGAAGATCGTCCCGGCGTACATCGCGCGGCTCTAGATGCGCTTGGCGAGCCGGGCGGCGAGGCCGGTGTAGGACGCGGGCGTGAGCGCGAGCAGGCGCTGCCGCTCGGCGGCCGGGATCGGCAGCGCGCGCACGAACGCGGCGAGCTGGCCGCGGTCCAGGCGCCGGCCGCGCGAAAGGGCCTTCAGCTTCTCATAGGCGTCGGGCACGCCGTGGCGGCGCAGCACCTGCTGGACCGCCTCGGCGAGCACCTCCCAGTTGGCGTCGAGGTCCTCGGCCATCCGCCGCGGATCGGCCGCCAGCTTGCCGAGGCCGCGCAGGCAGGCCAGGTACCCGAGCAGCGTGTGGCCGAGCGCGTTCCCCGCGTTGCGCAGCGCCGTGGAATCCGACAGGTCGCGCTGCCAGCGCGACACCGGCAGCTTGTCCGCCAGGTGGCGCAGCAGCGCGTTGGCGATGCCAAGGTTGCCCTCGGAATTCTCGAAATCGATCGGGTTCACCTTGTGCGGCATGGTCGAGGAGCCCACCTCGCCCTTCTTCGTCTTCTGCCGGAAGTAGCCTAGCGAGATGTAGCCCCAGAGGTCGCGGTCGAGGTCGAGGAGGATGGTGTTCGCCCCCGCGTAGGCGTCGAACAGCTCGGCGATGCAGTCGTGCGGCTCGATCTGCGTGGTGTAGGGATTGAACTGCAGGCCCAGGCCCTCGACGAACCGCGCGCAGAACGGCTCCCAGTCGAACTTCGGGTACGCGACGACGTGCGCGTGGTAGTTGCCGGTGGCGCCATTCATCTTGCCGAGCAGCGGCACGGCCTCGATCCGCGCTCGCGCGCGGCGCAGGCGCTGCACCACGTTGGCGAGCTCCTTGCCGAGGGTCGTCGGCGAGGCCGGTTGACCGTGCGTGCGCGACAGCATCGGCTGCGAGGCGTGCCGGCGTGCGAGCGCGCGCAGCGCCTCGATCAGCTGGTCCAGGCGCGGCAGCATCGCCTTTCGGCGCGATTCCTCGAGCATCAGCCCGTAGGAGAGGTTGTTGATGTCCTCGGAGGTGGCCGCGAAATGGATGAACTCGAGCGCGCCCTGCACCTCGCGGTTGCGGGCGAGCTTCTCCTTCAGCCAGTACTCGATCGCCTTGACGTCGTGGTTGGTCCTGGCCTCGATCGCCTTGATCCGTCCGGAGTCCTTTTCGTCGAATTTCAGGACCAGATTCTTCAGCGCGGCGGCGGTCGCGCGGGAGAACGGCTTCAATTCCGCGATGGCGGGCTCGGCGGCGAGCGCCTGCAGCCAGGCAAGCTCGACCCGCACGCGGTGGCGGATCAACGCGTGCTCGCTGAAATAGGGCCGGAGGGGATCGGCTGCGCCTGCGTACCTGCCGTCGAGCGGCGACAGCGCGGTAAGCGGGGATGCCATGGCGCCTATTATATAATCCGCGCCCGCCATGAAACTACTCGGCTCCGGCCCCAGCCCCTACACGCGCAAAGTCCGCATCGTCCTCGCGGAAAAGAAGATCGACTGCGACTTCGAGACCGTGGACGTTGCGCCGGCGGACAATCCCGTCAACGTCAGCAACCCGCTCGGCAAGGTGCCCACGCTCGTCCTGGACGACGGCACCGCCCTCTTCGACTCGCGCGTGATCGTGGAATTCCTCGACAACGTCTCGCCGATCGCGCGCCTCATCCCGGAGGAGAACCGCGAGCGCGTCGCGGTGCGCCGCTGGGAGGCGCTCGCTGACGGCGCGCTCGACGCGGGCCTGCTGATCCGCTACGAGTCGCTGCGGCCGAAGAAGGAGCAGAGCAAGGCCTGGGTCGAGAAGCAGTCGGGCAAGCTCAAGCGCGGCCTGGCCATGATTTCGGCCGAGCTGGGCGAACGGCCCTGGTGCCACGGCGACCGTTACTCGCTCGCCGATATCGCGGTCGGCTGCTGCCTGGGCTGGGTGGAGTTCCGCAAGCCGGGCGGCATCGAGTGGCGCGAGGAGTACGCCAACCTCGCGCGCTTCTACGACAAGCTGATGGAGCGCCCCGCGGTCGCCGATACCGCGCCGAAGGCCTAGCTGATCACCGCGCCGCCGAGGCAGACCGGGCCGTCGTAGAGCACCACCGACTGGCCGGGCGTCACCGCCCACTGCGGCCGGTCGAATTCCACCGCGATCCCGTCCTCCTCCGCGCGCGTCACCACGCAACCGGCGTCGGCCTGGCGGTAGCGGGTCTTGGCCGAGTGCGCGCTGCCCGCGGCGGGCGCATCGCCGCCGATCCAGCTCGCGTCCTGGGCTTGCAGGGCGCTCTTCAGGAGCAGCGGATTGTCGTGGCCTTGCACCACGATCAACGAGTTCGACCTGGGGTCCTTTTGCGCCACATACCAGGCATCTCCGGCGCCGCCGATTCCAATGCCTTTTCGCTGGCCG
>JAYRND010000211.1:0-9404 GCA_041904885.1 Burkholderiales bacterium | reverse complement strand
GGCGGTGCGCGCGACGTCGATGGCGGTGTTGCCGCCGCCGTAGACCACCACGCGCCGGCCGAGGAGGGGCTTTTCCTCGCCGTCCATGGAGCGCAGCACCGAGAGCGCGTCGAGGACCTTGGCCGCACTGCCCGCCGGGATGTAGGCGCGCTTGGCGATGTGCGCGCCCACGGCGAGGAACGCCGCGTCGAAGCCGCCGGAGTTCATGGCTGCGCGAATGTCGGCGACTTTGGTGTTGAGCTTCAGCTCGATTCCCAGCTGCAAAATTCTTGTTATTTCAAAATCCAGAACATCTCGCGGCAGGCGGTACTTCGGGATGCCGAAGCGCATCATGCCGCCCGCGAGCGGGCCGGCCTCGTGGATCTCGACCTTGTGGCCGAGGCGCGCGAGGTGGTACGCCGCCGAGAGCCCGGAGGGCCCGGCGCCGACGATCAGGATCTTCTTGCCTGAAGAAGTCTTGGGAGCTTCAAAGGCCCAGCCCCTGCGGATCGCCTCGTCGCCGAGGAAGCGCTCCACCGAGTTGATGCCGACCGCGCTGTCCACCTGCGCACGGTTGCAGGAGCCTTCGCAGGGGTGGTAGCAGACGCGGCCCATCACCGCGGGCATCGGGTTGTCCAGCGTCAGCACGCGCCAGGCGGCCTCGTAGTTGCCGGACTCGGCGTGGTACAGCCAGCCCTGGATGTTCTCGCCCGCCGGGCAGGCGTGGTTGCAGGGCGGCAGCCGGTCGACGTACTCCGGGCGCAGCGTGCGCCAGCTGCCTGTGTGGTTGGCTAGGCTGGAACCCGGGTCGAGCGTGATGGCGAAGGGTTTGCGCATCGCTCAGCCGTCCACCAGTCCGTAGCGGCGGATGTTGCGGTCCGCGATCGCCTGGATGCGCGCGATGACCTCGGTCTTCGGTTGCGGGGAGAAGAGGTGCGCGAACCGGCGCTGCGGCTTCAGGTACTCGGTGACCGCCACCTTGCGGCGGATCTTCGAGACCGAGGTGACCTCGCCGTTCTCCGCCTCGAACACGGGGAAGAGGCCGGTCTCCTTCGCGAGCCGCGAAATGCGGATCGTCTGGTCCGAGGCGTGTCCCCAGCCGAGCGGGCAGGGGACAAAGACATGGATGTAGCGCGCGCCGCGGATCTCCATCGCGCGCGCGACTTTCGCTTCCAGGTCGCGCAGGTCGGCCACGGTGGCGGTCGCCACGTAGGGAATGCCGTGTGCAATGGCGATCGCCGGCAGGTCCTTGCCCTGGCCGAACACGTTGCCGGGCTCTTCGCCCACCGCCATCGTCGTCGCCGTGCGCGCGGCGGGCGGCGTCGCCGAGGAGCGCTGCACGCCCGTGTTCATGTAGGCCTCGTTGTCGTAGCAGAGGTAGAGCACGTCGTCGTTGCGCTCGAACATGCCCGACAGGCAGCCGAAGCCGATGTCGGTGGTGCCGCCGTCGCCGCCCTGGGCGATGACTCGCACCTCCGGCCGGCCCTTGACCTTCATCGCCGCCGCCATGCCGGTAGCGACGGCTGCGGCGTTGCCGAACAGCGAATGGATCCAGGGAATCTGCCAGGAGGTTTCCGGGTAGGGCGTCGAGAACACTTCCAGGCAGCCGGTGGCGTTGACCGCGACGAGCTGATTGCCGGTGGCGTGCATGGCCGCGTCCAGCGCGTAGCGCGCGCCCAGCGCCTCGCCGCAGCCCTGGCAGGCACGGTGACCGGAGTTGAGAGAGTTCCTGCGGCCCATGTCGGACTGCACCGAGCGCTCGTCGGGCGCAAGCAGGCGGTTGCCGACCGTGAAAGTCCCCGTCTGGTAGAACTTGACCGGCTGGAAGGGCATTGCGCGCCTCACCCCGCCTTGGCCGCGACCACGCCCACGTCGCGCAGGATGTTCTCGGCGATGGGCCCCGAGCGGCGTTGCTCGCGCTCGCGCGCGAGCGCGCGCTCGACGAGTTCTCGGTCGAGGTCGAGGAAGCTGAGCGGCTCGAGCGTGCCGGCCTGCGCCGCGCGGAACACGCGCGCGAGCGAAGCGCGCGTGATCGCGCGCCCGCCGAGCCCGGCGACGACCGCGTGCACCGCGTCGGGCTTGCCCGCGAACGAGGTTCCCACGTTGGAGGAGACGATGCCGCCCAGGCCCACGGCGAGGCTCTTCTCGATCACGACCACGCGCTTCGCGCCGGCCAGTGCGGCGCGCACCGCCGCCATCGGCCAGGGGCGGAAGCAGGTGATGCCGAGCACGCCAATCTTCGCGCCGTCGCGACGCAGCTCGTCCACCGTGTCCTTGATGGTGCCGAGCACCGAGCCGAGCGCGACCACGATGGTGTCGGCATCCTCGGTGCGGTAGCTGTGCAGCAGGCCGCCGGATTCGCGGCCGAAGGCGCCGCGGAACTCGTCGGCCCAGCCCGGGATGAGCTCGAGGGCCTTCATCTGCTTGGCGTGCGCGAGGTAGCGCACCTCCATGAAGGCCTCGGGTCCGACCATGGCGCCGATCGAGACCGGCTCCGCCGGGTCGAGCACCTGGCGCGGCTCGTAGGGCGGCAGGTAGGCGTCGACCTGCACCTGCGTCGGCATGTCCACGCGCTCGTAGGCGTGCGTGAGGATGAAGCCGTCCATGCAGACCATCACCGGCAGCGAAAGCTCCTCGCCGAGCCGGAACGCCTGCACGTGCAGGTCGAGCGCTTCCTGGTTGTTCTCGGCGAACAGCTGGATCCAGCCGCAGTCGCGCTGGCTGAGGGCGTCGGAGTGGTCGTTCCAGATGTTGATCGGCGCGCCGATCGCGCGGTTGGCGACGGTCATCACGATCGGCAGGCCGAGGCCGGAGGCGTTGAACACCGCCTCGGCCATGTAGAGCAGGCCCTGGCTGGCGGTGGCGGTGTAGGCGCGCGCGCCCGCGGCCGAGGCGCCGATGGCGACCGACATCGCCGCGAATTCCGACTCCACGTTGATGAATTCGCACTTCTTCAGCGCGCCCGACTTCACCATCTCGCCCAGGCCCTCGACGATGTGCGTCTGCGGCGAAATCGGGTAGGCGCAGATCACCTCGGGCCGGCACAGCGCGACGGCCTCGGCGACCGCGTGCGAGCCTTCGGTCTGCTTAAGCATGCGCGCCCTCGGCGATCTCGCGCCGCACGAAGTCGTGCGCGGCAGCCGCGGCGGCGACGTTGCCCTCGGCGATCGCGCCGGAGAACTTCTCGCGGATTGCAGCGGCGACCGAATCCAGCGAGATCAGCCCCGCGAACGCCGCGAAGCCGCCCAGCAGGACGGCGTTGGGCACCGGCCGCCCGACGTGCTTGAGCGCGAGCTCGGTCGCGGGCACTTCGAGGAAGCGGAATTTCGCGGCGAGTTCCTTCAACCCGAGCTGCTCGAGGCTGCGCGTGGTGTTGATGAGGACGGTGCCCTCGCGCGCGAGCCCGCCGAATACGTCGACCTGGTGCAGCAGCGTCGGGTCCTGGATGATGAGCGCGTCGGGCTCGAGCACGGGCTCGCGCAGGCGGATTTCGCGGTCGTCGAGGCGGCAGAACGCGACCACCGGCGCACCCGTGCGCTCCGAGCCGAAGCTGGGGAAGGCCTGCGCGTGCCTTCCTTCGCGGAAGGCGGCGATCGACAGCATCTCCGCGGCGGTCACTACGCCCTGGCCGCCGCGCCCGTGTATGCGGATCTGGAACATGGCTTGCGTTGCGGGCCATTCTTGCCCGCCGCGTCGTTTTCCCTTTGCTTTAGATCAAATCCACTCCGCGCGCCGCGGCGCAGTATGCTATCTATCCTGACAAGGGAGATCTGTTGGAAGCGATTCAAGCCGATGTCGCGATCATCGGCGCAGGCGGAGCCGGCCTGCGCGCTGCGATCGCGCTCGCGCAGGCCGACCCGAAGCTGAAGATCGCGCTCGTCTCCAAGGTCTACCCGATGCGCAGCCACACCTGCGCCGCGGAGGGCGGCGCGGCGGGCGTGATCAAGTCCGACGACAGCCTCGAGCACCATTTCAACGACACCGTCGGCGGCGGCGACTGGCTCTCGGACCAGGACGCGGTCGATTACTTCATCCAGGAGGCCCCGAAGGAGCTGGTCCAGCTCGAGCACTGGGGCTGCCCCTGGAGCCGCGAGGCGAACGGCTCGGTGGCGGTGCGTCCTTTCGGCGGCATGAAGAAGCAGCGCACCTGGTTCGCCGCCGACAAGTCCGGCTTCCACATCCTGCACACGCTGTTCCAGACCTCGCTGCAGTTCCCCTCGATCCGGCGCTTCGACGAGTTCTACGCGACCGATCTGCTGATCGCGGACGGGCGCTGCGCGGGGCTGGCCGCGATCGAGATGCGCAGCGGCCAGATGCGGCGGTTCGACGCGCGCGCGGTGATCATTGCGGGCGGCGGCGCCGGCAGGATCTTCCCGTTCACGACCAACGGCGCGATCAAGACCGGCGATGGCATGGCGCTCGCCTACCGCGCCGGCGTGCCGCTGAAGGACATGGAGTTCGTGCAGTACCACCCGACCGGGCTTCCCAGCACCGGCACGCTGCTGACGGAGGCATGCCGCGGCGAAGGCGGCGTGCTGGTCAACAAGAACGGCCGGCGCTTCCTGCAGGACTACGGCATGGGCCCGGAGACGCCGCTCGGCAAGCCGGTGCTGAAGACCATGGAGCTGGGGCCCCGCGACCGCGTCAGCCAGGCGTTCTGGCAGGAGCAGAAGAAGGGCAACATGATCGCCACGCAGTGGGGCGACGCGATGCTGCTCGACATGCGGCACCTGGGCGAGGCGAAGATCAACGAGCGGCTGCCGCTCGTGCGCGACATGTCGATCAGCTACATGGGCGTGGACCCCGTCACCGACCCGGTGCCGGTGCGGCCCGTGGTGCACTACATGATGGGCGGCATCCATACCGACATCAAGGCGGCCACGCCGGTGCCGGGATTGTTCGCGGCGGGCGAATGCGCCTGCGTGAGCATCAACGGCGCCAACCGCCTCGGCTCGAACTCGCTCACCGAGCTGCTGGTGTTCGGCCGGCGCGCCGCCTTGAGCGCCCTGGAATTCCTGGAAAAGAACAGCGTTCAACCCGCGACCGCTTCCCTCGCCGAGGCTGCGCAAGGGAGAATCCGCGAGCTGATGCAGAGGACCGGGGGCAAGGAGACCGTCGCCGGGCTGCGCAAGGAGATGATGCACACGATGGAGCAGAACGCGGGCATCTACCGGACGAAGGAGGGCCTGGAGGAGGCCTGCGCCAAGCTCGCCGACCTGCGCCGCCGCTACCGCTCGATCGAGCTGCACGACAAGACCAACGTTTACAACACCGACCTGCTGCAGGCGCTGGAGCTGGGCTCGATGCTCGACTGCGCCGAAGCCGTCGCGCAGTGCGCCCTTGCGCGCAGGGAGTCGCGCGGCGCGCACCAGCGCCTCGATTTCGCCGAGCGGGACGACCGGAACTTCCTCAGGCATTCCATGGCGTATTACGATTCCGCCGCGGCCCCCAGGATCGACTATCTGGACGTCACGGTGACCAGGTCGCAGCCGGGCGTGCGCGACTACTCCGGAGGGCATGAATGAGCGAGCGGCAGGTCGAGATCGACGTTCTGCGCTTCAACCCGGAAACCGACAGCGCGCCGCATTTCCAGCGCTACTCGGTCGCCTGCCGGGAGGAGTGGGTGGTGCTGGATGCGCTCAACCACATCAAGGAGACGATCGACCCCACGCTGAGCTACCGCTGGTCCTGCCACATGGCGGTATGCGGCAGCTGCGGCATGATGGTCAACGGCGAGCCCAAGCTCGCCTGCAAGAGCTTCCTGCGCGACTACCCGGGCCTGATCCGCGTCGAGCCGCTGGCGAATTTCCCCGTCGAGCGCGACCTGGTGACCGTGATCGATGACTTCGTTGCGAAGTTGGCGCGCGTCAAGCCTTATCTAATTCCTGCAGATAAAAAAGCCATTGAAGAAGGCGAGTACAAGCAAACCCCTGCCCAGCTCAAGCGCTACAAGCAGTTCACGCTCTGCATCAACTGCATGCTGTGCTACGCGGCCTGCCCCGAGTACGGCCTGATCCCGGACTACATCGGCCCGGCGGCGCTTTCGCTCGCGCACCGCTGGAACGAGGATTCGCGCGACGGCGGCCGCGGACAGCGCCAGGAGGAGATCGCCGCCACCGAAGGCGTGTGGGAGTGCTCGTTCGTGGGCGCCTGCTCCGAGGTCTGCCCCGAGCACGTCGACCCGGCCGCGGCGATCCAGCAGGTGAAGATCAAGAGCACCATCGACTGGTACACGGAGCACCTGATGCCATGGCGGAACAAGTAGGCCGCAAGCCGTTCGTCCGCGACGCGCGCTGGGAGTGGATCACGCGCCACCCGCGCTACCTGCGTTACCTCGCGCGCGAGTTCTCCTGCCTGTTCATCGGCGCCTGGGCGCTGATGCTGGTGTGCGCGCTGGGGCGCCTGTCGGAGGGGCCCGAGGCCTGGGCGGCGTTCGTGCAGGGCATGCAGCGCCCCGAGATCATCGTCTTCCACGTGGTCACGCTCGCGTTCGCGGTCTACCACAGCTACACCTGGTTCCAGCTGACGCCCAAGGCGCTGCCGGTACAGCTCGGCGAGAAGTTCCTGCCCGGGGGCGTCATTGCCGGCGCGCATTTCGCCGCCTGGGCGGCGCTGTCGCTCGCCGTCCTCTTCCTCGCCGGAGCCTTCTGACCATGCCGCGCTCGAACAAGCCGATCGTCTGGGGCCCGTTCGCCGCGGGCGGCACCGTCACCGCGTTCCTCACGCCGGTGCTGGTGCTGCTCACGCTGCTGGCGGGGCTGGGCCACGCGCCGGACATCCTCGCCTACGAGCAGATGCGAGCCTTCGCCGGGCACTGGCTCGCCAAGCTGGCCTTCGTGGGCGTGGTGTTCCTGTCGCTCTGGAGCGCCGCCCACCGGCTGCGGATCACCTGCTACGACCTGGGGGTGCGTGCCGATACCTTCGTGGCGACCGTGGTCTACGCCGTCGCCCTTGCCGGAACGGGGGCCTCGGTGCTTTACTTGGCACGGGTCTGAGAACGCAGGGGAGGTGCGATGAACCCGCCGCCGGTAGCGACGCGCGAAATCGCGCGAGAAGAGCGATTCAACAATGTCTGGACGCGCGAGCTGAACGACGTCTTCGCCGACGTCGCGCCGTACTACGACCGCGCGAACTACGTGGCCAGCCTCGGCCTGTGGGGCTGGTTCCTGCGCAAGTTCATGGATACGGTGGACATCAAGCCGGGCGAGCGCGTGCTCGACGTCTGCGCCGGGACCAACGCCATCGGCATCGCGCTGCTCACGCGCGAGCCGACGCTGGAAGTGCACGCGATCGACCGCAGCGAGGCGATGCAGGAAGTCGGCCGGCAGCGGGCGGAGGCGCTTGGCTTCCGGGTCCGCAGCGTCATTCACGACGTGCACACACTGCCGTACCCGGACAATTCCTTCGACGTGGTGACCCTGCAGTTCGCCTCCCGCCACCTGCGCATCCGCCGGGTCGCGGAGGAGGTGCGCCGCGTGCTCAAGCCGGGCGGCCGCTTCTACCACAGCGACATGCTGCGCCCCGGGAACCCGGTGGTGGAGAAGATGTACTACGCCTACCTGCGCTTCTGCCTGTGGTTCACGGGATTCGTGTTCCGCAGCGGCCCGGCGGCGTTGAATTGCAAGAAGTACTTCATCCAGGCCCTGCAGATGTTCTATTCGCCGCAGGAGCTGAGCGACCTGCTCGAGGACGTCGGCTTCCGCGACGTCACGGCGACGACGGTGTTCAGCGGCATGCTGGGCTTCCATCGCGCGGTCAAGCCCGCAGCCGGTCCGACGCCGGGCTGAACCGCGAAAAGGCACTCGCCGGCCTCAACGGCCGGCTGCTCGGCGAGTTCAGCCGCCGCACCACCGCCCGGCTGCAGGCGGCCCTGCCGCTCAGGCTCGCGCTGCGCGCGATCGAGCCCATCCTCGCCGACAACGTCGCCAAGGAAGCTCGCAAGGACGCGCTGGTGATCGGCTGCGCGGCGCAGGCGCTGGCGGCCGGCGCGCCGCCCGGCGCCGCGGAGCTCGAGCGCCTGCTGGGCGAAGCGCGCGCGATCGACCGGCAGTTCCTCGCCCGCGCCGCCGCGCTGCCCGTGCGCCTGGAAGTTCCTTACGACCGCATCGAGCCGCTGCGCCGCCGGCGCATCGAGCTGGGGCTGGCGCTCGCCTACCGGACCCTCGCCGCGTGGCGCGGCGGGCGGCGGCTGCGCGAGGAGTTCGGCGCGCGGGAGCTCGAAGAACGCCTGCGCGCGACGTTGTCCCTCTATTGCGACGAGACCGCCGAGCTCGGGCGGGGAGTCAGCGCGGGCGGCCCGCTTTCGGCTTTGCGCGGGCACGCCGCCGCCCGCTTGCGCGAGGTCATGGCACAGGTCGCATCGCAGCTTGCCGCCGACGCCGCCCGGGCCGTGCACCGGACGCGTTTTGCGGCGCAAAAAAAGGCCTAATGCTGTAAAATCTATAGGGATTTCCGGGAACGCCAGGATAAAGCTCTGCATGCGCGAGCGGTTGGTCGCGGGGAACTGGAAGATGCACGGCAACCGGGCTTCGAACCTGGCGCTGCTGGAAGCCGTGCTGGGCGGTATCGGCGGCCTGAAGGGCGTGGAATGCGCGGTCTGCGTTCCGTTTCCCTACCTGGGCGAGGTCGCGGCGCGCTTGCGGGGCACGCCGCTTGGCTGGGGCGCGCAGAACCTGAGCGAGCACTTGCAGGGCGCCTACACGGGTGAAGTGTCCGCGGCAATGCTGGCCGAATTCGGCTGCCGCTACGTGCTCGTGGGGCATTCGGAGCGGCGCCAGCTGTACGGCGAGACCGACGCGGCGGTGGCGGCAAAATTCGCCGCGGCGCAGGCGGGCGGGCTGACGCCGGTGCTGTGCGTGGGCGAGACGCTCGCCGAGCGTGACGCGGGCAAGACGGAGCAGGTGGTGGCGCGGCAACTGGATGCGGTATTGACGCGGGTCAAGTTCGGCGGGGCGGTCCTGGCTTATGAACCGGTATGGGCGATCGGCACCGGGCGGACGGCGACACCCGGGCAGGCGCAGGAAGTGCACGGGTTTCTGAGAAAAAGGCTGTCCGATGCAACGCGCATCCTGTACGGCGGCAGCGTGAAAGCGGCGAACGCGGCGGAAATCTTCGCGATGCCGGACGTGGATGGCGGATTGATCGGCGGCGCGTCGCTGGTGGCGGCGGATTTCGTGGCCATAGCGCGCGCCGCGCAACGAAAGGATTGAGCGGATGGAAACGCTGGTAAACGTGGTGATCGGGGTGCACGTGCTGATCGCGGTGGCGATCGTCGGCCTGGTGCTGCTCCAGCACGGCAAGGGCGCCGACATGGGCTCGGGCTTCGGTGGCGGCGCCTCCTCGAGCCTGTTCGGCGCGACCGGCTCGGCGAACTTCCTGTCGCGCGCGACGGCGATCCTGGCGACGCTGTTCTTCGTCTCCAGCCT
>JAYRND010000210.1:0-1789 GCA_041904885.1 Burkholderiales bacterium | reverse complement strand
CGTGCGGCAGGTAGAGCGTGCCCGGGCGAAGCTCCTTCAGGCCGTGCGCGCGTCCCGCGACGAAGCTCGAGCACACCGCGGGCGAGGCCCCGAAGAGGTAGAAGAGCAGCCCGCCGTGCCGGCGGAAGTTGCGGATCAGCGCGAAGTAGCGCGCGTTGTCGAGGCCCGGCAGCGACCAGTTGTAGTGGATGCCGCTGATCGCCTGCATGCGCCGGCCGTAGCGGTTGGACAGGCCGACGCGGTACACGGTCTTCGCGCGGCCGATGTTCGAGCGCCCGTACTGGCCGATGGGGATCGCGTCGTCGGCGGGCAGGCCGCAGGGCATGCTCGAGGTCCAGAGCAGCTCCTCGCCGATGGCGCGGTAGACCGCCTGGTGGATCTGCGTCAGTTCCTCGAGGCAGCCCTCGGTGGCTGCGTGCGGGCCGGTGATCAGCTCCAGCTGCGACTCGCTGAAGTCCGTGGTGATCTGCGGGTGCGCGAGCGCCGAGCCCAGCGCAAGCGGGTGCGGCGTCGCGGCGAGCCGCCCGTCGGGCCGCACGCGCAGAGACTCCTTCTCGATGCCGCGCAGCATCCCCCGCAGGGTTGCGGCCCCGACCATGCGAACCTCCTCCGAGTCCAGGTCTTTTCTCGACTATAACCGCAATACCGGCCATGCAGCGCTCGCTCAGCCTCGGCATCCTCGCGTTTTCGCTCGCGCTCGCCTACGGCATCTGGTACGCGTACGGCGTGATCCTCGTCGCGCTCTTGCGCGAGTACGGCTGGAGCCGCTCGGTGCTGGCGGGCGCGTTCTCGGTCTTCACCATCGTGCACGGCCTCGCCAACCCGCTGGTCGGGCGGCTGTGCGACCGCGTCCGCCCGCAGGCGCTGATGGCGGTGGGCGGAGCGCTCGTGGGCGCGGCGCTGTGGGCGAACAGCGCCATCGCCTCGCCGCTCGGGCTCTACCTCTCCTTCGGCGTGTGCACCGCCTTCGCGGTCTGCGTCGCCGGCTGGACGCCGGCGCTGGTGCAGGTGCAGCGCGCCTTCCCGGACAAGCTCGGGCTCGCGCTCGGCATCGTCAGCTCGGGCGTGGGCGTGGGCATGCTCCTCGTCGTGCCGCTCACGCAATACCTCATCGACGCCTACGGTTGGCGCACCGCCTTCCGCGTGCTGGGCGCGCTCTGCGCGGCGTGGATCGTGCCCTCTTCGCTCTACCTGCTGCTGCGGCCCGCTGCTCGCATCGCGCCGCCGCCCGCGGCTGCCGCGCAGGGGAGCGCGCCGCGCGCCGCCTCGCTCGGCGAAGTCCTGCACGGGCAGGCGTTCTGGCTGATGCTGGCGGTGTTCTTCCTCGGCAATTTCTGCTCGCAGACGCTGCACGTGCACCAGGTGGCCCACTTCGTCGACCTGGGCGTGCCCGCGATCGTCGCCGCCTCGGTGGTGGGCGTGGTGGGGGTATCCAGCATCGTAGGCAAGACCGGCGGCGGCTGGCTCTCCGACCGCATCGAGCGCGAGCTCGTGTTCCTCGCCGGCATCGGCGTGATGCTGGTGGCGGTGGCGGCGCTGGAGGCGATGTCCGCGGCGCCGCCGCGCTGGGCGATCTACGGCTACGCGGTGCTGCTGGGCCTCGGGTACTCGGTGACCGCGGCGCTCGTGCCGGCGATGGTCAGCGACCGCTTCGGCGGTCCGCACTTCGGCACCATCGTCGGCTTCGGCCTGCTCTCCAGCGCGCTGGGTAGCGCCGCCGGCCCCTGGACGGCGGGCTACCTCTTCGACCGCACCGGCAGCTACATGCTCGCCTTCCTCCTCGCCGGCG
>JAYRND010000031.1:0-3622 GCA_041904885.1 Burkholderiales bacterium | reverse complement strand
GGCGAGGCCTTCGCGCTGCTGCGGCCGCCGCTCCCCGAGTTCACGCTGTTCGGCGGCATGATGGTCGATCGCGCCGACCTGCCGCACTTTCGCGCGGTGACGCGCTCGCCGCGCTCGATGGCGCGCGTAGCGCGGCTGCTCCTTCGCCACGCCGGCGAGCGGCTTGCAGCGCCGCGCGGCACCAGCCTCGTGCTCGGCAACGCACTTGTGGCGCGGCTGCTGCGGTCCGCTCTCGATCTGGGGGTGGAAATCAGGGTGAATGCGGAAGTAACGGGCCTGGTCCGCGGGACGGACCGGATTGAGGGCGTGGTATCGAACGGTGCCGAGCTCCGCGCGACGCGCGGCGTGGTGCTCGCGACCGGTGGCTTCTCGCACGACGCCGCGCGCCGCGCGCGCCTGCTGCCTGCAGGCACGGCTGAAGCCTCGCCCGTGAGCGAGGGAGATACCGGCGATGGCCTGCGGCTGGGCGAATCGGCGGGCGGTCAGGTCGCGCAGGGCAACCTGCAGAACGCCTATTGGACGCCTGCTTCCCGTTTCCGGCGCGCGGACAGTACTGCGGCAGTCTTTCCGCACACAGTCGTCGACCGCGGCAAGCCCGGCATCCTCGCCGTCGACAGGAAAGGCGAGCGCTTCACGAGCGAGGCGGTGTCCTATCACGAGTTCGCGCTGGCGATGTTCCGCGCCGGCGCAATTCCCGCCTTCCTGCTCTGCGACGAGCGCAGCCTGTGGCAGTACGGCCTGGGCGCAGTCCGGCCGTTCACTCTCCGGCTGCGCGACTACCTCAAGCAGGGATACCTCGTGCAGGGCGCTACGCTGGTGGAGTTGGCCGGCAATCTCGGCGTCGACCGCGAAGGACTGGAACGCACGGTTGCGCGATACAACGATGACGCAGTGCGCGGAGTCGACACGCGCTTCAACCTGGGTGGCGACGCCTACCAGCGTTTCCTCGGCGACCGTGCGCACGGGCCGAACCCGTGCATGCGGCCCATCGCCTCGCCACCGTTCTTCGCCGTGCGCCTCGTGCCGAGCGACCTCGGCACCGCCGCCGGGCTCGTCACCGACGCCGACGCGCGCGTGCTCGACCGCGACGGCCGCCCGATCGCCGGGCTCTACGCCTGTGGCAACGACATGAACTCCATCATGGGCGGCGCCTACCCGGGTCCAGGTATCACGCTCGGGCCCGCGCTGGTATTCGCCTGGCTCGCCGCGCGGCACATGGCGGGCGCTCAGGCCACCCAGGGCTTGCCGTAGGCAGGCTCCTTGTAGGGCGTCGGCGGCAGCTGCCAGGTGCCGGTCGAGGGCGGTCGGACTTCGGCGTCCACGTGCACGTCGAGCACGCAGGGGCGTTTGTTGCGGATCGCCTGCTGCAGAGCGCCGGCGAGATCCTCGCTTTTTGTGATGGTCACGCCATCCGCGCCGCAGGCGCGAGCCCACGCCGCGAAATCGGGGTTGTAAGGCTTACTGTTCTTTTCGAAGTACGTGCCGAGCTGCCGGTTTCCGAACATGCCGACCTGGATGTCGCGGATCGCGGCCCAGCTGAAGTTGTTCCAGACCACCCACACGCAGGGCAGGTCGTACTCGACTGCGGTAGCGACCACGTAGGGCGTCATCGAGAAGCCGCCGTCGCCGCAGACGGAGATGCAGGGGCGCTCGGGCGCCGCGAGCTGCGCGCCCATCACGCTGCACACGCCGAAGCCCATCGAAGAGTAGCCCCAGCTGTTCAGCATGCTCTGGGTCCGCTTCGGGCGCCAGAACTGCATGAACCAGTTGTGGTGCACGCCCGAGTCGCAGGTGAGGATGGCGTCGTCGGGCAGAACCTTCTGCAGCGCGCCGACCACGTACTCGGGCCGCAGCGGCGTGGTGAGCGCCGAGAAATTCGGGCGCACGTACTTCTCCCATTCCGCCGTCCAGGCGGCGACCTCATTGCGCCATTCCGAATATTGCGCCTGGAGGCGCGGCGCGCCGCGCTGCTCGCGCAGCCCGAGCGCCGCGAGCAGCTGCGCCGCGAAGACTTTCGCGTCCGCGATGATGCCAAGCGTGGGCGGATAGTTGCGGCCGAGCTCCTGCGGATCGAGGTCGACGTGGATGAGCTTCGTCTTCGGGAAGTTCCACGAGTAGCCCGGATGCCAGCTCGAAGAGGAGCGGTCGTCGAACCGCGTTCCGATGGTGAGAACGAGGTCGGCGTGGCGGCCGGCCTGGTTGGCCGGGTAGGCGCCGTTCCTGCCGATGAATCCCAGCGTGAGCGGGTCGTCCGCGGGGACGCAGCCCATGCCGTTGGGCGAGGTGATCACCGGAATGCCATAGTCCTTCTGCAGCCGCGAGATTTCCGGCCCGGCTTCCGAAAGGGTCGCGCCCTGGCCGATGAAGATCACCGGCCGCATGGCGTCCGCCAATAAATTTATTGCTGTATCCAGATCTTCTTTTGAAGCTCCAGGCCTGTGCTGCCCGAAGACATGCGAGGCGGCCGGCAGCTCGACCTCGTCTTCCTCCTGGTACACGTTGTAGGGGACATCGATGTTCACCGGCCCCGGGCGTCCCGTGACCATGGTGTCGAAGCCCTGGCGCAGCGCGAGCGGCAGCATGTCCACGCGGGTGGGCTGGAAGGCGCGCTTCACAACTGGGCGCACCACCGAGGGAAAGTCGGCCTGGTTGTGTTTGTAGATCTCCTGGAACGGCGCGCGGTTCATCTGCGAGGTCGGCACGTTGGAGGTGATCGCGAGGAACGCCGAGGAGTCCGACAGCGCGGTGGCGAGCGACATGACGAGGTTCGCCGAGCCGGGGCCGGTGGAAGTCAGCGTCGCCACCGGCTGATGCTTCACTCGGAAGTAGCCATCGGCCATGTGGCCCGCGCACTGCTCGTGGCGCGGTGACACGAGCTTCAGCTTGTCGCGCAGTGCGTGCAGCGGATCGAGGATGCCGACGTTGCCGTGGCCGCAGATGCCGAAGATGTACGGCACCTTCTGCTTCACCAGGTACTCGGCGATGAGTTCGCCGCCCTTCATTTTTGCCATGGCTCTTCCTTACCCAAGAGTAAAAGTAACGATCCGTTCCTCGGTCATCTCGTGGACAGCATAGCGCGGGCCTTCGCGGCCGAAGCCGCTGTCCTTCGAGCCGCCGTAGGGCATGAGGTCCACGCGCGAGCTCGAAGTCTCGTTCACGTGCACTCCGCCGACCTCCAGCCTGCGCGCGGCGGCGAACGCGTCGTCGAGCCGGTTGGTGAAGATTCCCGCCGCCAGGCCGTAGGGGGTTGCGTTGATGCGGGCGATGGCCTCGTCCAGCGTGTCGAAGGGCAGGATGCAGACCACCGGGCCGAACACCTCCTGGCAGCCGAGCTTCATCGAGTCGTCCACGCCGGCGAGCAGCGCGGGCGGCACCACCGCGCCCTTGCGTGGCCCTCCGCCGGCGAGGCACTTCGCTCCCCGCGCCACGGCCTCGGCGATCCAGGCCTCCACCCGGATCGCTTCCTTTTCGTTGATCAGCGGCCCGACCACGGTTTTCGGATCGCCAGGATCGCCGTAGGGCAGGGCGGACACGAGTGCCGCGAGATCGGCCTCGACTTTCCGAAGAATTGCTTTTTGAACCAAAAGCAGCTGGATCGAGGTGCAAACCTGCCCTGCCTTGC